>CAZGIH010000018.1:0-4008 GCA_964526195.1 uncultured Chromatiales bacterium
CGCGCCCGCACAACCGTTTCCTCGACCAGGCGGCCGCGTCCCGGAAGACGCGATACGCCAGCCATCCGCTGCTCGAAATCGTCCGGTCCAGTCTCGTCTCGGTCGTCCGTCCGAGTCCGAGGCACGCGGCTTGGCATGGGACTCCTGACATTCTCGTCATGGCTGGTTCGCGGTGCCATTCAAGGTAACAACGAGGGGAATGAAGCGACTGCCAGCCAGCCTTGCTGGGTCACACGCCAGTAAACGAGATTCCCGGTAGCGGCTTCCCGTGTCTCACCGGGTGCCGCCAAGACTCCTGAAGCAATCGCGATTCGGTCGGCACAGAGGGACATGACAGCTTCCCGCAGGACTCCACCACCAATCCCCGAAGCGGCACGGTACAGCGGAATCGGGCTAGCCAGACCGGCGATCAAGTGGTTTGCGGGTCTGTGTGCGGTGTACGCCGCGTATGTGTGCGGGGCCTTCATGGCTCTATCGGACAGTGACACCCTCGTCGAGAGGCTCTTCATGGTAGGCGGGCAAGCGACGGTAGCCCTGTCGCTTCTGATACCGCCTGCCGCTTTCGCGGCGTCTCTGGACCATTTCGATCTGTTCGGCGAGGCAAAGGCCGGGACACGGGCGCGCCATTGGGCCCAGTTGGTGGTTCTGGCACTGGCAGCCTTCGTGTTGTCGGCGGTTGGACCGGATTTGGCCGAGGCTCTGGCCGTCCGCGTCACCGGTGTACCCCTGGAGGCGGTGCCCGCAGCTCCAGAGCGCGTGCTTGAAGCCGGCCGCAGCCTGGCCCCGGTGAGCTTTGGGCTGTTCGCCGTTGTCTCGGGCGTCGCCGGTGGACTGACCGGGCGACTGACCCGGAGGTCTCGTTGGCCGCACGTCATGGCGTTCAGATGGCTTGCTTGCCTGGCGCTGCTCGCCTCCTTCTGGGTCCCGTTTCTGGTCACCGCCAACCTGATCTTGCAGCGTGGTGTTTCACCGGTCTGGATCGTCTGTCTGCCGTTGGCCCTACCCTCAATGTTGACGGGAGCACTGGTATGGTGCTTGTGGCGACGCGACAGACTGGTACCGCGTACCGCTGGCCGGGGAAGGACGGCGAGGTCGGCCGAAGCCGAGTCCATCGATCAGGTGCTCTCCGAAGTGATCGCCGACGAGGACACAGGCGGCTTGAGGGCCATCGCGACCACGGGGACGGAGGTGGAAGCGGAAGCGGCTCGTCTCGCGGCCAGCATTCGCCGCGTGGTTGCGCCCGACGCTGGCGTATCGGATAGACGTGTACAGGGGATAGTCAAAGCGATGCTTGAGGCACCGCCATCCACGGCGCCCGGACCGGCGACCGGCGACAGCCCGCGTGGAAACCGTGCGGTCGTGGGCGACTTCTGCTCCTCATGGATGGCCTTGGCGGCCGGCCTCGTAATGGTAAGTCCGCTTGGTGGCCTGCCACCCAGCCTCGTTTCGGCGGCGGTCGCTGGCTTCCTCGGCTCGCTGGCGATCCTGGTCCTCGGTAGGCGCAACGGCAGGACGCGCGTGGCGGTGGCGAGCTGACGCCCCAGGCTCCTCCGGTGCTCGCGCTGGTTGAGGGCGACACGCTGCGTAGACGCATCCGAACCGCAGTCAGCTTGGGGAAGGCAGCTCCCTTGACCGGAAGCCTGCACTTTGCGTCCAGTTGGCGCGAGCTGGCCGATCTGATTGCGCAGCATCCGGGCTCGCCAGCTGTTGTGGACCCGGCCTTTGGAGCAAACAACGGTTCTCTGCTGGATCGCGGTGGTCTCGCCGGATTCGATTGGGGCACTGTCCCGCTGATCTGGTGTGGCCACTCCGTTTCGGCCGAACAAAATGTCCCCGGCGGACCTGGCTTTCCGTTTACGACCCGCCTGAAGCCGGACATCGACGACAATACCGACGGCATCGGCTCGGCGATTCTGAGGAGCGTTGACGCCCGAATTACTCATCGGCTGCTGGCACGAATGCGGGAGAGCGTTGACCCCGGTGCCCAAGCCATGTTCGAGCATGCGCTGCATTTGGCCGTCGCGCCCTGTACCGTGCCGCAACTCGCGGTCAGCATGGGGATCATCGAAAGGACTCTCCAGCGGAGATGCATTGCCCTCGGCATCCCGTCTCCCAAGACCCTGATTTCCTTGGCTCGCATCTTCACCGTCGAGCGATTGATCGATTGGAGCCGGCAGCCGCCTGACGTGGTGACCCTCGCGCTCGGCATGTCGGACCGTTCCAACTACCGCAGACTGGTGCTCCGCGTCCTTGGAGCATCACCGGCCGTGATTCGCGCGGGCGGGGGACCGGATGGCTTCGCCGAGTTGGTTGTCGGTGCCTTCCGCCGGTGATCGAAGTTCCAGGCTACTCCTCACCACAGGTGTCATGTCCTCGGCAATTCCAGGTCAGGACGCAGCAGCCATCACAGCAGTAGGGCTCGCCGACCGCCGTTTCCTGGCAGCAGGGGAAAAAGAAGCGTCCGCTACCCGCGGCAGCCGCTTCCCCTGGAGGCGCCAGCACCAGCGGTAGCAGGCAGATGTTGATCAGAAGCGCGACCAATGTCCAGGTTCTTTTCTTCACGACTTGATTCTCCTTGGCTTCGAGCTATGGGAAGCCACTCTGGGGGAAAGGCGCAGGCTAACCGACGATTTCCGGCAGCAGCGCGAGTTGCTCCAGTTCACTTCCGTGCGCCTGGAGCCGAAGCACACCGCGGGAGTCGAACACGAACAGCCATGGTGTTCTGGAGGTGAGGGAGCGTGCCTGGTCGGCGTGATCCGGTTGCGCCAGGCTCAGTAGCTCAACCTGCCAGCCGAATTGAGCGGCGTACTGGGAGGCCGCGGCCGGGGCGTCGCTTGTGACGGCGATTCGTCGAACGTTGGAATCGCCCGGTCCGTTGGCGAAGTGAGCTTCCCAGGCCAGCGCCACCCCATCGCTATGGGCGCACTCCGGGTGGAAAACGTACAGCACCGTTGCGAAGCGATGATCGTCGATGAGCGGAATCGTCTTCCGAACGCCCGTCGGGTCGTAGCCCACCAACGCAGGGACAGTGTCTCCAACCTGGACTGCCGCACCGGGGGACCGCGAGTTGTCCGTGAAGTAGGGCCGACCCGCCACGATCGATAGCTGTGCCAGGATGCCCAGGACCAGCACGGACAACATGGCGTTCCAAGTCATGAGCCTCAGACGACGTTTCATGTGCTCCCCGGCCCTTGGGCGACTGTTCGGAGAAGCTCTCGGCCGAAAACGGCAAAGCCGAATTGCGGCCCTACACTTCCCTTAATGCCCAGACGCACGAAGAACGGGCAGTCATTTTCCGACACCCGCCACCGGAACCTCAAGGCGGACCGGTTTCAGTGCATGAGCTTGTCCATTACGTCGAACATGCTCCGCAACCGGTGTATCGCCCGTCGCTGAAGGGCTCGAACTGACCGGACGGCGACACCGCTCCTGGCGGCCGCATCCGCAGTACTCCTGCCCTCAATGAAGCGGAGCACCACGATGTCCCGTTCGCGATCCGGCAACCGCGCGAGCGCAGAGTCCAGGAGTTCGCGTCGCTCGTTGGAAAGCAACTCCTCTTCGGGATTCGGCCCACGGTCCAGGACCTCCTCTACACTGTCCGGTTCCGCGCGCTGTTCGCCGGTGCGTTCGTGCCTGCGCCGCGCCGTCCGCGCGACGTTCTTGGCCACGGCGATGGCCCATGCCGGGAAGGAACCGTTCTGCTTGAAGTTGTCCAACTGGTCCATCACCCTGAGCCAGGAGTCCTGCAGCAGGTCCTCCGCGTCGCCATCGTCGCGCGCGTGAGGCCGAATGGCCGCCAGCATTCGCGGGCTGATCCGCCGCACGAGTTGCCTGAGCAACGCCTCATCGCGCGCGCGCAGGCGATCGATGTCGATGGGCTCAGAAATCGAACAGGTCCCTTCCCCAGGAATGTTCCAGCGATCCTCGTCAGCCTCACCCTGCCTCCCGTCCTCAGGAGAGGGCACCGTCTTCATCCTCAGGGGGTCACCCCGCCAAACGCCGACCACT
>CAZGIH010000019.1:0-3091 GCA_964526195.1 uncultured Chromatiales bacterium
CTTCAAGACCGTCCGCGGTCTTTCCGGAAGACTAGGGTACACTGTCATGCGTCATTTGTATTGTTATATTGGAAACGATGTACTAGTACGTAGAGCAGAGGGTCTGCCGTGCCGTCATAGGAAACCGCCATGACGACGAAGTCCGGCAGGATGGCGCCGGCGGCGGGCGCATCTTGGATCGTCCAGTCAAATTCCAGCAGTTGCGCGTCAGGCGGGCCAGGCTTGAAGAACTGGACCAAAAACTCATTGTGACTCTTGCGAGCGAAATCACCGAAATCGGGAAGCATGTCGAGCACGGCCGAGCGGATTGCATGTCGTGTTTCCAGGCGGATTTCCGGGATAATTTCCCTGGCGATGCAGAAGGCGAATCGCTCAATGGCCTGAACGGGAATATCGGCTTCTTGTAGCTCCGGCCGCCGGAGCAGTCCCTCAAGTATTGTCTCGCGGAATCGGTCTGTGGGCTGATTTGAGTCAAGGCCTAAGAACGTGCGAATGAGGTCGAAGTCCGCGTGTTGTTCGACGGCATTGTTAACCGGCGTGCAATAGTGACCCACTAGCGGGGTGATCGGCGTCCAAAATTGACCCACCCCAAGATGAGCGATTCAACTCGCCTCGTTGTATGGATCGACGAGGTGAGGGGAGATGCTGGTAGTGGAGACGATTGCACGGATACGTCGGGAGCATCTGGACCGGGGCAAGTCGATCCGGCGGATCGCGCGGGAGTTGAAGTTGTCGCGCAACACGGTTCGCAAGGCGATCCGCGGGGATGTGGCGGCCTTCAGTTACGAGCGTTCGGTTCAGCCGCTGCCGAAGCTCGGTCCCTGGGTCGGGAAGCTGGAAGATCTACTGGAGTCCAACCAGGGCAAGCGTCGGCGGGATCGTTTGTCGATGCTGCGGATGTTCGAGCGCTTGCAGGACGAGGGCTATGAGGGCGGCTACGACTCGGTGCGCCGCTATGCCGCTTCCTGGCGGCGGCGGCAGTCCAGGTCGGGTTCGCAAGCCTATGTGCCGTTGATCTTCGATCCCGGGGAGGCCTACCAGTTCGACTGGAGCCACGAGTACGCGGTGGTGGCCGGCACCACGACGCGGGTGAAGGCGGCGCACATGCGGTTGTGTCACAGCCGGCTGTTTCTGGTTCAGATTTTCCCCCGTGAAGGCCAGGAGATGGTGTTCGAGGCGCACGAGCGCAGCTTCCGGTTCTTCGATGGAGTGTGCCGTCGCGGCATCTACGACAACATGAAGACGGCGGTGCAGACGGTGTTCGTCGGCAAGGCGCGAACTTACAACCGGCGGTTCCTTCAGTTGTGTTCGCACCATCTGGTCGAACCGGTGGCGTGCACGCCCGGGGCCGGTTGGGAGAAGGGCCAGGTGGAGAGCCAGGTGGGTCACGTGCGCGGCCGGTTGTTCGTGCCGCGCCCGCGCGGGCGCAGTTACGCGGAGATCAACGCGTGGCTCCAAGATCAGTGCATCGCGGAGGCGAAGCGGCGCCGTCATCCCACGATCAAGGACAAGACGGTGTGGGAGGTGTACGAGGCCGAGCGGGCGTACCTGATGGATTACCGCGGCCCGTTCGACGGGTTCCACGCGGTGGCCGCGGCGGTATCGAAGACGTGCCTGGTGCGCTTCGATCGCAACCAGTACAGCGTGGCGTCTCGAGCCGCGGGCCGCACGGTGGACGTGTGCGCGTACGCCGACCGGATCGTGATCCGCCAGGACGGGGAGACGGTGGGGGAGCACTCGCGCAGTTTTGAGCGCAACAAGGTGATCTACAACCCGTGGCATTACGTGCCGATTCTCAAGCGCAAGCCCGGCGCGCTGCGCAACGGGGCGCCGTTCAGGGACTGGGCGCTGCCGGAGGCCCTGAGGCGCGTTCGGGCTCGATTGGCCCGTCACGGGGACGGCGACCGCCAGGCGGTGAAGATCCTTGCCGCGGTGCTGGAGGACGGTCTGGAGGCGGTCGAGGCGGCCTGCGCCGAGGCGCTGGCCGAGGGCGCCTGCAGCGCCGACGTGGTGCTCAACATCCTGGCGCGGCGGCGCCAGCCCGCGCCGCCGGCGCCGATCCCCACACCGGAGGATCTGCGCCTTCGCCTGGAACCGGTCGCCGACTGCACCCGCTATGAGCGCTTGATGGAGGCGCACCGTGGAGCGGCATGACGTGCTGGACATGATGCGCACGCTGCGCCTGGCGGGCATGCGCGCGGCCTACGACGAGGTCGTGGCCCAGGCGATCAAGCGCGAGCATCCGATCCAGCGCGTCATCGGCGAGCTGCTCAAGTTGGAGATCGCCGACAAGAAGGCGCGCTCGATCAAGTACCAGCTGACCATCGCGAAGTTGCCGATGGTCAAGGAACTGGCCGATTTTGACTTCGCCTCAAGCCCGGTCAACGAGGCGCTGGTGCGGGATCTGGCCACCGGGGCGTTCCTGGAGGCCAAGCGCAACCTCGTGCTGGTCGGCGGCACCGGCACCGGCAAGACGCATCTCAGTGTGGCCATCGCACGCGCCTGCATCCGCAACGGCGCCCGGGCGCGCTGCTTCAATGTGGTGGACCTGGTCAATCATCTGCAGGCCGAGGCGCGCGATGAACGACACGGGCGCACCGCCAACCAACTGGCCCGGCGGGATCTGGTCATCCTCGATGAGCTCGGCTACCTGCCGTTCGCTCAGACCGGCGGGCAGTTGCTGTTCCATCTCATCAGCAAACTCTATGAACAGACCTCCATCGCCGTGACCACGAACCTGGCCTTCGGGGAATGGCCCAGCGTGTTCGGCGATGCGAAGATGACCACGGCGCTGCTGGACCGCCTCACCCATCATTGCGATATCGTGGAGACCGGCAACGAGAGCTGGCGGTTCAAGAACCGATCCTGATCCACGAGGCCCGGACCGCCGGATCCGGACAAGACGCGCAGTTGCGGGCCGGACTTACCCACCCCTTGCACACCGCCCCGCCAGTGTATCGGAGGCACGCGGGTCCGTGCACAAGGCGTGGATAAGTCCGGTTCGCGAGAACCCGACACCGTCGCTTGAACCCCATTTGGGTGGGTCAATTTTGGACGCCGATAGTGGGTCAGTTTTCAATGCCGATTGACA
>CAZGIH010000020.1:0-144027 GCA_964526195.1 uncultured Chromatiales bacterium
AGCAGCCAGGTGGCGAACATGATCTCGCCCATCTGCGGATGGGACAGGCCGATCTTGGAGTTGCGGTTGCACCAGCCGGTGCCGCCCGCGAAGTGGTTGAAGTAGGTGAACTGCTCGCACCGGACATTGACCGAGATGTCGTTCATGCCGGTGGGCACGCTGGCCGCGAATCCGATGTTGCCCGCGTTGGACTGGATCCGGTCGAAGCTGCGTCCGCCGTCGATATCCACGAACTCCCAAGAATGATTCTGCCAACCATATATGTTCCACGTCTCGGCCTGGGCCGCGAACGGTGCCGCCGCCAAGGCCAATGCGATTAGAAATGATATTAAAAGATAGCCTGAAGAGGGCTTTGGAAAAGCCGCTTACAGTTACTGTCTATTCCGACCGCACCGTGACGAATTTGTTCCCCACATCAAGACTGGTCGTGCACCCATCTATCTTTAGCTTCGGCAGGTCATATTTTTTCGGTGCCGGATCTTAAAAAATCTGATCTGCCCACAACCTTTCCAAAAATATTTGCCAAGGCAATATTTCAATTCCTTCCGCAGCACGTGGGGCGGCATCTTGGCTAACCACGATGGATTGATTTGGATTATGCTCGTCTGTGAATGCTTTCAGGCCTTTGAGATTCGAACGGGATACTGTGCGCGAACCTTTGACTTCAATCGCCATCTCGGCATTCCGTCCTAACACGAAATCCACCTCAAGTCCCGACTTGGTTCTCCAGAAGCGTATCGGAAAATCCACCTCTCGGTAGTTCCGATATGCCTGAAGCTCCATCAGAATGAAATGTTCGAATGCTGTACCGAACCGTGAGCCTTCGGCACGTGAAGGAGTCGCATCCATCAGGTGCCCGGCGATGCCAACATCAAACAGGTAGAACTTTGGTGTGTTTGTGAGGATGGCACGATTGCGACGTTTGGCGTAGGGTTCCAGAAAGCTGCCCAGTAAGGTGTCTTCCAGAATCCGGAAATATTCACGCACGGTCTTCGGGTCTACGCCGCAATCGCGAGAAATGCTGCTGAAATTCAGAAGGTTTCCGTGGCTGAATCCGAGTGCATCGAAAAAACGCGAGAAAGCTCCGATGTTCCGGATTAGTCCTTCCGCGAAGACCTCTTCCCTGAGGTAGTCGGTGACATAGCTGCCGATGGCACGACGGAAGTGGGGTGTCTCATAGTGACTGGGAATCAGGCCCCGTTGCAATGCTCGAAGCAGATCAATTTCGGGAATTTCCTGGGACGTAAGGGGAGCCATCTGGAACCGCCAGGCGCGTCCTCCTAGAAGATTGGCCTTGCCTCGTTTCATTTTTCTCGCACTGGATCCGCACAGGATGAACGAAGACTTGTGAGTTTCGATCAGGCGGTGGATTTCATCCATGATGGCAGGAACTTTTTGCACCTCATCCACGATGATAGGGAGGTGCCTCTTCTGTTCGGGCAGAGCCAGCACATGTTCGGTGAAGCGCCACGGTTCTCGGCTAAATTCGAGAAACAGGCGGGAATCCAGAAGATCAAAGTATGCAGAGTCTGGAAACCGGTCTTTAAGAAAAGTCGATTTCCCGACTTTCCGAGGTCCCCAGAGGAAAGCAGATTGCCTTTGCGGCAAGGACAAATCGAGCAACCTAGAATATAGGCTCACTAGGAATATTACTCCTAATTAGTCAGACTTTATAGGAATTATATCCTAAAAAGTTCAATTTTCAGATTCCTTATCTCCGAAAGGCTCTTAAACACCAGAATCTTGCAGCAAGGATTATGTCGACGCTAGAATCTCGAAGTGCTTTATTTCTAGCGACTTGGAGGAAATTGTTTTGGGAAACACCCCTAAACTGCCAGTTTGGACAGACATCGGCTCTGAAGCCATCCGAAGGTCTTGGCTGACGTTGAATGATGAAAGTGAGCCGGTCAGTAACGATTTCCTGGTCGAGCGCCTCGACATCTTTGCTTTCGAGGAAGGCCGGGCGAAATTAGACAGTCCGGGTGCTTGACTCCAACATGGATATTCGGTCTTCCTCCAGAATGTGATTATCGATAGCCGTTGAAGGCAGACAGTATTTCATGTGGGGTAGGGTGGCATTCGTCAGTATCTCCAATTATGTACAATGGCGGAACAATAACGGCATGAGGGCCGATAAGAATGAGCGCACCCACGGATTCTGTTCTCAAACGTCATCACGAACAAATGATGAGTCGGGGCGGCGGAGACAGCGCGCCTGCCGCATCCACCGAATCCAGCTCCAGTTCCAGTTCTGACTCAGGCAGTCAGGACAGCGGCGGATTCTGCGGCTGGTTGAAAAGACTGTTCGGCGGCTGAGCCGCGACAAAACTTTCTGATGTGAACGCCTGCCCGGCAGGGCAGGTTTTTATTCTTCGATTTCGTAGGCGTCGGTGACTGCGCCGTCGCTCACTTCAAACTGGCGTTGGTCCAAGTAGGCATTGCGCACCAGCGTGTATTCGTCCTCGGTGATACCTTCCACGGCTTCCTCGGTGTCCAACAGGTCGGCACGGTAATCAATCGCTTGAGTCCCCATGACGGCCGCCCTGAACTCGCCGTCATCCGCCCACGTAAAAGGATTCAGGGCAAAGTCGACCGGCTTGGCGATCGTGTCACGTACCGTGCTCGGGCCCAGGAAGGGAATGACGAAATAGGGTCCGGGCTCGGCTCCCCCGGCACCCAAAGTCTGACCGAAATCCTCTTCCGATTTCTTGATGCCCATTTCCGTGGCGACGTCAATGAACCCAAGCAGCCCCACCGTGCTGTTGATGACCAGGCGGGCAAGGGAGCGGGCGGCTTCATCCGGCTTGCCTTGCAGAAAGTTGTTGAAGCAGTTCCGGATATCGCCGCTATTGGAGAAAAAGTTGGTGACGCCTCGGTCCACCGCCTCCGGAGCGATTGCGTCATAGGCTTCGGCGGCCGGTCTCAGGAATATCGAATCGAAACCCTTGTTGAATCCATACACCGCCCGGTTGTAGCCTTCCCAGGGATCACGCGGGTCGCCAGCTCCATGGTTGTCCGCCAGCGCAGAGCCGGAGAATGCGAGCAGACAAATTAAAGCGAGCGATGAAGCCTGAGGGCGTCGGGACATGATGTTTGCAATATGGGCTATACCAGAAGCGCGACTATTATACCCTTGCTAACCAAAGGGGCTTTCCAGCGGTTTCCCGCCTTTCTGGAACCTCTCGGTTGACAGATTTCAACTTTTTCCCGTAGGCCGTAGGCGCAGGCCAGACAGCCGGATGAATCCGGCGGCATCGGCTTGGTTGAACCGGCCTTGGTCGTCCTCGAAAGTCGCTTGGGCCGGGTCGTACCGGCTGTTCGAGGACTGCCGGCCCTCCACGGTCACCGCGCCCTTGTACAGGCGCAGCCGGGCCTCTCCGCAGACCTCGCTCTTGGAGTGGTCGATCAATTGCTGCAACGCCTCGCGTTCCGGACTGAACCAGTAGCCGTTGTAGACCAGGGTTGCGTACTGCGGCATCAGCGCTTCCTTGAGATGCGCGACTTCGCGGTCTAGGGTCAACGACTCGACTGCCCGGTGCGCAGCCATCAGCACGGTCCCGCCCGGGGTTTCGTAGCATCCCCGAGACTTGAGACCCAGGTACCGGTTCTCGACCATGTCGACCCGGCCGATACCGTGCCGTGCAGCGGCCGCATTGACGGCTTCCATTAGCGCAGCGGGTCCCAGCGCCTCGCCGTCGACGGCGACCGGGTCGCCGTTCTCGAATGCGATTCGCAAGGTCTGGGGTTCGTCCGGCGCCTGCTGCGGGTCCGTGGTCCAGCGCCACATGCCGGCAGGCGGAGCGGCATCCGGGTCTTCCAGCACGCCTCCCTCGTAGGAGATGTGCAGCAGGTTGGCATCCATCGAATAGGGGCTGCCGCCGTCCGGATTCTTCTCCACTTCGATCCCGTGCTCTTGGGCGTACGCAAGCAGGTCGGCCCGGGAGTTGAGATCCCATTCCCGCCAAGGGGCAATGACCGCCAGATCGGGATTCAGTGCCCGTGCGGACAATTCGAAGCGCACTTGGTCGTTTCCTTTCCCGGTCGCGCCATGGGCAATTGCGTCGGCACCCGATTCCTGCGCAGCCTTCACCATTCCAGCCGTAATCAAGGGCCGGGCAATGGCAGTGCCGAGCAGGTACTGTCCCTCGTACAAGGGATTGGCACGCAGCATCGGAAAGATGTAGTCGCGGGCGAAAGTCTCGCGCAGGTCCTCAATCCGGATATCCTGGACACCCAGCGCCTCGGCCCGCTGCCGGGCCGGCTCAAGGTCTTCCTGCTGGCCAAGGTCAGCGGTATACGTCACGACTTCGCAGTCGTACCACTCCTGAAGCCATTTCAGGATAATCGAAGTGTCCAGGCCGCCCGAATAGGCGAGCACGACTTTTTGGTATTGAGGCATGGTGGCGGAATCCGCAGGGCGCCAAAGACTATATTATAGAGGTCACGCCTTTATGCGAGGGCCAAAATGACCGGAATCAGCCTGGAGAACCGGTTTCGCGGATTTCTCCCGGTCGCAGTGGACGTGGAGACGGGAGGCCTGGTCCCGGAGACCGATGCTTTGCTGGAGATCTCGGCCGTGCTGCTGCGCATGGACGCCGAGGGCAACCTGTCTCCGGAGGAACCGCTTGCCTTGGCGGTTCGCCCGTTCGAAGGGGCGCGCATCGATCCGGCCTCGCTCAAATTGATCGGCATCGACCCGCACGACCCGGAACGCGAAGCGGTGTCCGAAAAGGAAGCGTTGGAGACCGTGTTTAAAGCGGTTCGCCTAGCTGTTCGCGAACATCACTGCCAGCGCGCCGTACTGCTCGGCCACAACGCGGCCTTCGACCTGGCAGTCGTGAACGCGGCCTGTGAGCGTTGCCGAATCAAACGGAATCCGTTCCACCCGTTCAGCACGCTGGATACGGTCAGTCTGGGGGCTGTGGCATTCGGGCAGACGGTGCTGTCCCGGATTGCGGAACAGGCAGGTTTGGGCTGGGACGAGGATCAGGCGCACAGCGCCCGCTACGATGCCTACATGACGGCGCGCGTGTTCTGCAGCATCGTCAACCGCTGGCAGGACGAATACCGGAGGCTGGCCGACGAGGCCCGCCGCATGCAAGCGGAAGAGAAACCGGCCGATTGACTAGGCGCTGCCGCCGCGCGCCGCGTGCACCATCTGCTGGAGCTCGCCTTTCTCGTGCAGTTCCAGCGTGATGTCGCAGCCGCCGATCAATTCGCCCTTGATATACAACTGTGGAAAGGTTGGCCAGTCGGCGAACTTCGGCAAATCCTGGAAAATTTCCGGGTCCATCAGGACATTGACGTAGGCGAATTCCTCGCCGCACTCCATCAGCGCCTGTGCGGCGCGGCTGGAAAAGCCGCACTGCGGCATCTGCGGCGTGCCCTTCATGTACAGGATCACCGGGTTGCCGGTGACCTGTTCCCGGATTCGATCCAATGCGCTCATTTCGGCTCGGTCACTTGTCGCCGGTCGTGGGATCGATAACCGCCCGCACTTCGGAGATGCGGTTGGCCGGGAATCCGCCCTGTTCGGCGTGCTCGCGGATGGCCGCCTCGTTGGGGGCGATGTAGGTGCAGTAGACCTTGTCGTCGGTCACGTAGCTTTCGACCCACTGGATCTGCGGGCCCATGGAGTCGAGGATGCTGCAGGACTTTTGAGAAATGCCGTGCAGGTCTTCGGCCGACAGGTTGCCGGCACCGGGAATCTCTCGTTCGATAATGTATTTAGGCATGGTGTTTGACCAGAAGTTTTTGTTGGAAAACCCGCCGGGCGGGTCGGGACGCCGATTTTGCCACAGCAAGGCGTTCTGCCGCAAGCCCTGCGCACTTCCGTACCCATGATTTGATTGCCAACTTTACCCCTCTCAGAGGCTTGATACGCCGGACGTATTCTCCCCAAAGGGAACTTGAAACTCCCCGGCAGAGGCCCAATTTGATAAACTGAGTCTTACGTTTTCTAGGAGGATATTCGAATGAGCCAGCCTCGCATGATTTCTGCTACGGCGCCGACCCTCGCCATGAACCGGGTCCTGCGCAATACCTATGCGTTGCTTGCCCTGACGCTGCTGTTCAGCGCGTTCACGGCGGGACTCTCGATGGTCTTCAACTGGCCGTATCCGGGTCTGGTCTTGACCCTGGTCGGCTATTTCGGATTGCTGTTCCTGACCAGCCGATTCCGCAACAGCGGCTGGGGCCTGCTGTGCGTGTTCGCCCTGACTGGCTTCATGGGGATCACCCTGGGTCCGATCCTCAACTACTACCTGGTCGCCGTCCACAACGGCGCGCAGTTGGTGGCCACAGCCCTCGGCATGACGGGCGGCATCTTCCTGCTGTTGTCCGGCTACGTGTTGACCACGCGCCGCAACTTCAGCTTCATGGGCGGCATGCTGATGGTTGGCATCCTGGTCGCTTTCCTGTCCGGTCTGGGCTTGGTGGTCGCCTCGTCGATGTTTGGCATGGAGGTATCCGGCGCGATGCTTGGCATCTCGGCCCTGTTCGTCCTGCTGATGTGCGGCCTGATCCTGTATCAGACCAGCGAGATCATCCACGGCGGCGAAACCAACTACATCATGGCGACCGTGACCCTGTACGTGTCGCTGTACAACCTGTTCATGAGTCTGTTGCATCTGCTGGCCGCATTTGGCGGAGACGATTGAGTCTGTAGGGCCGGCCGGATTCACCGCACACGCGGATGGCCATGACCCGGAGGAAACCGCAGTAGTTTCGATACGCCCGGCTTCGGCCGGGCGAATCCTTTTCTCTTTTTCCAATGAATTCGTCTTCCTCCGACGCTTCGCAACACGGACTCTGGTCGAAACGCACCGCGTTCATGTTTGCCGCCATCGGCTCGGCGGTGGGATTGGGCAACATCTGGAAGTTCCCCTATATGACGGGGGAGAATGGCGGGGCTGCGTTCGTCCTGGTATACCTCGGCTGCGTGGTCCTGATCGGCCTGCCGATCATGATGGCGGAGATCGTATTGGGCCGGCGGGGCCGCCACAGCCCGGTCCACACCATGCGCCGCCTGGCGGAACAGGACGGCCATTCGACCAACTGGCAGGTCATCGGCTGGCTCGGCATGCTGGCCGGGATTATGATCCTGTCGTTCTACGTGGTGATCTCGGGCTGGACCGCAGCCTACCTGATGGACAGCCTGTTCAACACCTTCCAGGGTTTTGACCAGGCTTCTGCCGAAGGCCACTTCAACCGGTTGGTAGACAGCCCTTGGCGGCTGCTTGCCTGGCATACCCTGATGGTCGTGCTGGTCGCCTGGGTCATCCTGCGCGGCGTCAACCGGGGCATCGAACAGGCCACGACCGTCCTCATTCCCTCGCTCTTCGCGTTGCTGTTGCTGCTGGTCGGCTACGCAGCGCTTTACGGGGACTTCGGAAGGGGACTCACCTACCTGTTTGCGTTCGACTACGCGCAAATTACGCCGGAGGTCGCACTCAAGGCGATGGGCCAGGCGTTTTTCTCTCTGAGCATCGGCATGGGCGCGATCATGGTCTACGGCGCCTACCTGCCGCGCCAGTTCTCCATCCCGGAAGCGGCTGGCGTCGTCGTGACCGCGGACGTGCTGGTCGCGATTCTGATGGGCGTCGCCCTGTTCCCGATCGTGTTCGCGAGCAGCATGGAACCGGGCGCCGGGCCGGGGCTCATTTTCCAGACCCTCGTGATCGCGTTCGGGCAGATGCCCGGCGGCTGGCTGGTCGGCATCCTGTTTTTCGCACTGACCCTGATCGCGGCCTGGACCTCGGCAATTTCGCTTCTGGAACCGACCGTCTCCTGGCTGGTGGATTCGCGCGGGATGCGTCGGCGTACCGCGACCTTGGGCAGTTCGGTGGTGATCTGGATCGTGGGATTGGGCACGGTGGTTTCGTTCAACGTCGGCAGCGACTGGACGCTATACGGGCGGAACTTCTTCGAGTGGATGGACTACCTGACCTCGAATGTCATGTTGCCGATCGGCGGCATCCTGATTGCGATCTACGCGGGCTGGATGGTCAAGCGTTCCGTGCTTGAGGAACAGGCGGACCTGGGGAACGGGTTGCTGTTCAAGAGCTGGTTGTGGCTGGTGCGGTTGCTCGTCCCGACAGCGGTCTTCCTGATCCTGTTGCACGGCTTCGGGTGGGTCTGACCGGCTGACCCCGTGCACATCCATCGCGAAGCTCGGGTGCCGTATTCAGCGTCCCGGATGTACGATCTGGTCAACGACGTCGAATCCTATCCGAAATTCCTTCCGTGGTGTCCCCAGGCGGATGTGCTGAGCCGCGGTGAGACCGAGGTAACGGCCCGGTTGACTCTCGCCCGAAGCGGCCTGCACACGTCGTTCACCACGCGCAACGCGCTGATTCCGAACGAACGCGTCGACATGCATCTGCAGGATGGCCCGTTCCAGCACCTGCACGGGGTGTGGACTTTTACCGAGCAACCGCACGGTTGCCGGGTCGCGCTGGACATGGAGTTCGAAGTCAAAGGGTCGCTCCGCTTCCTGCTGCTGCCGGTCGTCTTTGCCGAAGTGTGCAACCGGCTGGTGCAGTCGTTTGTCGCCGAGGCGCACCGGCGTGCGCGGAGCGGGGATGAAGATTGAAGTCGTTGATGCGAGCGTGTCACGTCCGGAGGTGCAGACCCTGACGCTGCCGGAAGGGACTAGCGTGTCGGAGGCGCTGGTTCGTTTCGGCTGGACGGAGCCGGAAGAGGAAGAGGGCGAGTGGGGGTTCGGCGTGTTCGGACGCGAGGTTTCTGCCGACTACGTACTGCAGGAGGGCGACCGACTCGAGATTTGCCCTCCGCTGGAGATGTCGCCGCAGGAGGCGCGCCGCCGCCGGGCGGCAGCGGAAAAAAAGCAAAAAGGCTGAGTTTCCGTCAGTTTCGGGGCGTCTGTTCCGGGTCTGCCACCGCTTCGTCTTCGAGTATCTCAGGGGCTGGCGCGTCAGGACTTGGAATTTCCGCCTCGTCCGTTTCTTCCACGGCAAGGGCGTCGCCGGGTTCGAACCACTCGGCCTCCACGTCAAGTTCGCCGGCAGACTCGATGCTCGCCACCTCGGGATCGATCCGCACCAACCGGCGGACTTCTTTCAGGCGGCCGTCCTTGAAATACAGGCTGAGCACGTCCAACTGGGATCTCTTGCCGGTCTCCGTCGCTTCCACGAAGAGCGGATAGTCCCAGCGATTGGGATGGAAAGGATCCCTGACCAGCGGAGTTCCAAGCAGAAACAGCACCTGTCTAAGGTCCATGCCGATACGCAGGTTGCGGATGGATTCTTCTGTCAGGGTATTGCCTTGCTGCACGCCGACCCGATGCTGGCCCAGCTCAAAACCCTCCGGCAGCATGTATTCGCAACCTGCCGCCATCATGCAGCCGCACAACAGCGTCAGGCGGGCGAGGGCCGTCCGGGCCGGAATGATATCCATGACCAGATTCTAACAGTCAGGCACTGCCGTGACTGTGCTGGAGCAATGCCTCGGCATGTTCGCGCGCCGTGCGGGTTTTCTCGATTCCCGAGAGCATGCGAGCGAGCTCTTCCACTCGGCCTTCCCGGTCGAGCAACGCGACTTCGGTTCGCACGCCGTCGTGCTTGCGTACGCAATACTGGTGATGGGCCTGCACTGCAACCTGCGGCAGGTGCGTCACGCATAGCACCTGCAGACGTTCGGCGAGTTGGGCCAACAACTGTCCGACAATCTCCGCGGCTCCGCCGCCAATGCCCGCATCCACTTCGTCGAAGATCATGACCGGTGGTTCGTCGCCACTGGTCAGCGATTGCTGGATGGCGAGCGACAGGCGTGACAGTTCGCCGCCCGAGGCGATGGCGCTGATCGGGCCCGGGCTCTGGTCGGGGCCGGTCGCCAGGCGGTAGTCGATGTCATCCAGCCCATTCGGCCCGAAAGCGCGTTGCGGGTCATGACTCACTTCGATTTGGAATTCGCTGTTCGGCATGCCGAGTTGTTGCAGCAACTCGGTGACTTGCCCAGAGACGCGCTTGGCTGTTTTTGCGCGGGCCTGATGTACCTTTTGAGCCAAGCCGAGATAATCCTGTTCCAGTCGGCTGACCTCTTCGGCCAGCGCTTCGGCATCGTATTCCGGCGATTGCCACTGCTCCAGTTTTTCGTTCAGATCCCGGGCCTGCTGCCACAGTTCTCTTGGCGCGACCTGGTGCTTGCGGGCAAGGTCATGGATGGCACCCAGGCGTTGCTCGACTTCGGCCAGGCTTTCGGGATCCAGGTCTATCCGGTCCAGTGCCGCGCGCAACAGCCCGACGGCTTCTTCCACGGAGTTCATGGCCTGCGGCAGAAATTCCCGAGCCGGCTCCAGCTTCGGGTCAATTTGCGCCGCTTGTTCCAGCCGGTCCGCAGCGGCTGCCAGCCGTGCGTACTCAGCGTGTTCGTCGTGTTCGTACAGGGTGTTAATCAATTCCTCGCAGAGCACCTTCAGTTCGTCTGCGCCGGCAAGCGTGTGCTGCCGCGCATCCAGATCCTCGTATGTCCCGTCTTCGAGCCCCAAAGCGTTGAGCTCATCGACCTGGAACTTCAGCAGGGACAGGGCTTGGGCATGACGTTCGGCGTCGCCGCTGAGCGCGTCCAGCCGCGTCCGCGTCTCGCTCCAGCGCTGGTAGCAATCAGCCAACGCTGCCAGCGTCTCGCCATGTCCACAGGCGGCATCCAGGATGATTCGTTGCTGATCCCGGCGCAACAGGCGCTGGTGTTCCTGCTGGCCGTGGATTTCGATCAGTTGCTGGCCGATCTCGCGCAATGTCCCGGCCGAGGCGGGCGTGTCGTTGATGTAGGCGCGAGAAGAGCCGCTTCGAGAAATAACGCGCCGCAACAGCAGTCCGTCGTCGAAGTCGAATTCATGCTGTTCCAGCCATGCGCGGGCTTCGGGCCGCGCGGTGGGGTCGCACTCCAGGGTGATTTCCGCCCGTTCTGCATCGCGGCGGATCAGGTTTTGGGTCGCGCGGTTGCCGAGCACGAGGCCGATGGCGCCGACCAGGATGGATTTACCGGCCCCGGTCTCCCCGCTGAAGACACTCAAGCCCGGATGAAACTCCAGGTCCAGCTTCTCGATGACGGCCAGACCGCGGATCGTCAGGGCGCGCAGCATCGACGGCTACAGGTTCCAGGATAGCTTGCGCCGCAGAATTTCGTAGTAGTCGTGACCCTTGGGCTGGATCAGGTTCAACGGATAATCCTGCCGACGAATTCGGATGCGGTCGCCGATCGTCAATTCCTGGTTGGCCGCACCGTCGAACGATACCACCCCGCGGCTTTCCGGGCGGCCGATCACTTCCAGTTCGATCTCGCTGTCCAGATCGACCACGATCGGGCGACTGCTCAGCATGTGCGGACAGATCGGCACCATCACCAGCACTTGCAGCGATGGATGCAGGATCGGACCGCCGCCGGACATGGCGTAGGCGGTGGAGCCGGTCGGCGTGGAGATGATCAGCCCGTCCGCGCGCAGTGAACTCAGCGGGCGCCCGCTCACCAGGGTCTGCAACTCGATCATGTGCAGGTCCCGGTAGCTGTGGATCACCACGTCGTTGAGCGCGTCCGAGACGCACAACTGCTCGTCGCCGCGCAGCACCTCGCCAACCAGTATCGAGCGCTGGTCGATTTCGTATTCGCCGTCCAGGATTGCACCCAGGACGCTCGGGATCTGTTCCGGATAGATGTCCGCCAGGAATCCCAGCCGGCCGCGGTTGACGCCACAGACCGGGACATTACGCGGTGCCAGGTGGCGGACTGCGCGCAGCAACGTGCCGTCTCCCCCGACAACCACGCCGAGGTCGGCCTGTTCGGCCAGTTCCGGCAACTCCAGTCCCTCCGATGTTTCGAGCACGCGGGCGGTCTCTTCGTCCACCAGCAACTCGCACTTTTTCTTCTTGACCAGCCGGGCAACCCGCCGGATGGATTCGGCAGTGGTTTTTCGGCTGGGGCGGGAGATGATGCCGATGCGCCTGAATTCGGCCATCAGAATTTGTCCGGTGTTGAGTCGGTACTGTATTGTACTGCCTGCAAGGAGGATCATTAGGCGGCAGGGGGCTACTTGAATCCATACGAATCGCGCCCATAATTAACGGCAATTCACTGCTTCCAACCTCATGACACCCACCAAATCAAAGAAACCCTCGCCGAAAAAGGCGGCCGAACCCAAGGAGCCGAAATCCGAGGAGACCCCGCCGGATCAACCCGAAGAAGAGTCGGAGGTCGAGAGCCTGCGCGAAGAAGTGCAGCAGCTCCAGGATGCGCTGGCTCGGACTCAGGCGGAACTGGTGAACCTGCAGAAGCGCCACGAGCGCGAACGCGAGGCGGCGGCGCGCTACCGCGTCGAACCGCTGGCGCGCGAACTGCTGGAAATCCTGGATGCAATGGAGGAAGCCCAGGACGCGATGACGCGGGGCGAGGGTGTCCCGGAGGCCGTGCGCGAAGGGCAGGAAATGACCTTGCGGCACATGGTTAACATATTTGATAAATTTTCTATAGAAGTTATTGATCCATCAGGAGAAACATTCGACCCAAATCTGCATGAAGCAGTGGCGATGCAGCCCACCGGGGAGTTCGCCCCCGGGAGC
Source organism: uncultured Chromatiales bacterium (assembly GCA_964526195.1). Taxonomy (GTDB): domain Bacteria; phylum Pseudomonadota; class Gammaproteobacteria; order Poriferisulfidales; family Poriferisulfidaceae; genus Poriferisulfidus. The sequence continues at coordinate 12,576 of CAZGIH010000020.1, forward strand.
GTGATGGAAGTGTTCCGCAAGGGCTACCGGCTGCAGGATCGGCTGCTGCGCCCGGCCCGGGTGGTGGTGGCGTCGGAAGAACCGGTTGAAGAAAGCGAAGAGACCGGTTCCGGGTCCGCGGACGAAACCGCAGATCCAACTTGATTTTTCACCTATTAATCCGCATTTATGAACTAACCGGCCGTGTCGGCCGATCTGGGAGAACAGAACCTCATGGGAAAGATAATCGGTATTGATCTGGGAACCACGAACTCCTGCGTCGCAGTGATGGAGGGTTCGGGTGCGCGCGTCATCGAAAACAGCGAAGGCGATCGGACCACGCCGTCGATCGTGGCGTTCACCGAGGACGGTGGCGAGGTGCTGGTTGGACAGACTGCCAAGCGTCAGGCGGTGACCAACCCGGAACACACGGTGTTCGCGGTCAAGCGGCTGATTGGCCGGCGCTTCGACGAGGGCGAAGTCCAGAAGGACATCAAGCTCGTTCCGTTCTCCATCGTCAAGGCCGACAACGGCGATGCCTGGGTTGAGGCACATGGAAAGAAGATGGCACCGCCGGAAATCTCCGCGCGGGTGCTCGGCAAGATGAAGCAGACGGCCGAGGAGTACTTGGGCGAGGAAGTGACCGAGGCGGTCATCACCGTGCCGGCGTATTTCAACGATTCGCAGCGTCAGGCGACCAAGGACGCCGGGCGCATCGCCGGACTCGAGGTCCGGCGCATCATCAACGAGCCGACTGCGGCGGCGTTGGCCTATGGCATGGACAAGAAGCACGGCGACACCAAGATCGCGGTATACGATCTCGGTGGCGGAACCTTCGACATCTCGATCATCGAGATTGCCGAGGTCGACGGCGAACACCAGTTCGAGGTGCTGGCAACCAATGGCAACACCTTCCTGGGTGGCGAAGATTTCGACCTGCGCCTGATCGATTTCCTGTCGGACGGCTTCCAGAAAGAGTACGGGGTCGACCTGCACAATGATCCGATTGCCCTCCAGCGCCTGAAAGAGGCTGCCGAGAAGGCCAAGGTGGAATTGTCCACTGCACAGCAGACCGAAGTGAACCTGCCGTACATCACGGCGGACTCCAGCGGGCCGAAGCACTTGAACGCGAAGATCACGCGTGCCAAGTTCGAATCCCTGGTCGAAGACCTGGTCGAGGGCACCCTGGAACCGTGCCGGATCGCGATGAAGGATGCCGGAGTGTCGGCCGGAGATATTTCCGGAGTGATCTTGGTCGGTGGCCAGACCCGGATGCCGAAGGTTCAGGAAGCGGTCGAGGGCCTGTTTGGCAAGGCGCCGCGCAAGGACGTCAACCCCGACGAGGCGGTGGCGATTGGTGCGGCTATTCAGGGTGGCGTGCTTGGCGGCGACGTCAAGGACGTCCTGTTGCTGGATGTGACCCCGCTGTCGCTTGGCATCGAAACCCTGGGTGGGGTGATGACCAAGCTGATCGAGAAGAACACCACCATTCCGACCACTCAGACCCAGGTATTCTCGACGGCGGCGGACAACCAGCCGGCGGTCACGGTGCATGTACTGCAAGGCGAGCGGGAGCGTGCCGATGCCAACAAGTCGCTGGGTCGTTTCGACCTGACCGACTTGCCGCCCGCTCCGCGCGGCGTGCCGCAGATCGAGGTGTCCTTCGACATCGACGCCAACGGAATTCTCAGCGTCTCGGCCAAGGACAAGGCTACCGGCAAGGAACAGTCGATCGTCATCAAGGCGTCCAGCGGACTGACGGACGATGAGATCGACCGGATGGTCAAGGATGCCGAAGCGCATGCCGAGGAAGACCGCAAGTTCCAGGAACTGGTGCAGGCGCGCAATACCGCGGATGCCTTGATCCATGCCACGACCAAGGCGATGGAGGACCTGGGCGACAAGGTTTCGGGTGAAGAGCGCGCGCAGGTGGAAAGTGCCGCAAACGACCTGAAGGAAGCACTGAAGGGTGACGACTTGGCGGTCATCGAGGCGAAGACGAAGGCCCTGTCCGATGCTAGCGGTGACATTGCCCAACGTGCCTATCAGGAGGCGCAGCAGGAGGCAAGTGCCGGCGAGCAGGCTCCGCCCGACTCCGAAAAAAGCGATGATGGCGTAGTGGATGCCGACTTCGACGAAGTCGACGAGGCGGGCAAGTCCGGGTCGGGCAACGGCAAGTCTTCCTGATCCTGGAGGGGGCTCGATGCCGCATGCCCGATGGCCAAACGCGACTACTATGAAGTACTAGGCGTCGACCGAAAGGTCAGCGAGGCGGACCTCAAGAAGGCGTATCGCCGGTTGGCCATGAAGCACCACCCGGACCGCAACAAGGACGACGCTGACGCCGACCGCAAGTTCCGGGAGATCCAGGAAGCCTACGGCGTCCTGTCCGATTCCGAGAAACGTTCCCTGTACGACCGCTTCGGGCACGATGCGGTCGGGGCTTCGGGTGCATCCGGTGCCGCAGGGGCGGCCAGCGGGTTCGAAGATATATTCGGTGACATGTTCGGCGACATGTTCGGTCGGGCGAGCCGGGGCCGCACGGAAGTACGCGGCGCAGACCTGGCCTACCGGGCTGAGTTGGATCTGGAAGAAGCGGTATTCGGGGTAACCCGCGAGATCGATGTCGAGATGGCGATGCAGTGCGAAACCTGCGATGGCACCGGTTGCGCACCCGGCACCCAGCCGGAAACCTGTTCGACTTGCCAGGGCCGCGGCGAGGTGGTGGTCCAACAGGGCTTCTTCACCCTGCGCCAGACCTGCCCGAAATGCCATGGCGAGGGCCGCACCATTCGCGTGCCCTGCCACGATTGCCATGGTGCGGGACGCGTGCGCAAGACGCGCACGCTGCGAGTCAAGATCCCGGCGGGCGTGGATCAGGGAGACCGGGTTCGCCTGACCGGAGAAGGCGAGGCCGGCATGCGCGGTGGTGCGCCGGGGGATCTGTACGTAGAGGTGAGGGTGCGCAAGCACCGCCTGTTCCGCCGCAAGGGGAACGACCTGCATTGCGATGTGCCGATTAGCTTTGCCATGGCGGCGTTGGGCGGGGCTGTCGAGATCCCGACGCTGGACGGCCACGTGAACCTGAAGATCCCTCCGGAGACGCAAACGGGCGTGTCGCTGCGCCTGCGCGGCAAGGGTGTTAGTTCGGTCCGCAACTCGTCTCCGGGCGACATGATCTGTACCATGGTCGTCGAGACCCCAGTCAGTCTGAATGCGGGACAGCGCAGGCTTCTCGAAGAATTGGAAGAGTCCCTGACCGGAAATGAGGTACACTCCCCCCGTGCCGATTCCTGGCTGAAGCGGGGGCGGCATTTCGTGGACAACCTGAAGTCTTGGTTGCACTAGAAAAAAGGATTTTCAAATGGGAAAAGTTCGAGTAGGGATTGCTGGTGTTACCGGCCGAATGGGCAGCACCCTGGTTCGGGTGGCGCTGGAGACTCCCGGCATTGCGCTGGGCGCGGCCAGCTCGCACAGCCAAGACGAGTTAGTGGTTGGGCGGGACGCCGGGCTGTTCTCGGGAGGGGAAGAGTCGGGTGTGGCGATTTCCGGGTCGCTCGAATACTGCCATGGAGATTTCGACGTTGCGATCGACTTCACGTGCCCCGAATACACGGTGGAACTGGCCCGGTTCTGTGTGGAACAGGAAAAGGGCATGGTGATCGGTACGACTGCGCACAGCAAAGAGCAGTTGGAAGCCGTTGCCGAGGCGGCGAAAAAAATCCCGATCGTGATGGCGCCGAACATGAGTATTGGCGTCAACCTGATGTTGAACCTGATCACCGAGGCCGCCAAGTCGCTTGGCGACGAGACGGATACGGACATCGTGGAATTGCATCATCGCAAGAAGCACGACGCCCCGTCCGGTACCGCGCTGGCTTTGGGCAAGGCGGTGGCGAAAGGAAGGAAACAGGCATTCCCGGACTGTGCTTCGTTCAGGGCCCTGTCGACGGGCGACGAAAGAGATGCGGACAAGATCCAATATCACATCATGCGGATGGCGAACGTTGTCGGCGAGCACCGGGTGGTTTTCGCCTGGAACAACGAACGGTTGGAGTTAGTGCACCGGGCGGGCAGCCGGGAGATTTTCGCTGGCGGTGCCTTGCGCGCGGCGGCTTGGGTTTCTGGCCGGTCACCCGGGCTGTATTCGATGCAGGACGTACTCGCGATGTTAGACTAACCCGCCACGGCTGCTAGCCGCCGGGACGTCATGCGGAGAGGTGGCAGAGTGGTCGAATGCGGCGGTCTTGAAAACCGTTGAACCGAAAGGTTCCGGGGGTTCGAATCCCTCCCTCTCCGCCACACGGACGTTGATGGACTACTCGCATGGGGTTTTGGGAACTCGTCGTCGGCTTGTCGGAAAACCTGTTCTACGCATGGGGCTGGCCTTGGCTCGGCCTGCCAGGCGGAATCCTCCTTGTTCTCGGTCTGCTGCGGGCTCCGCGGGTGCTCGGCCTGCTGATGCTGATGCTGTCCGCCGCGACCGTGCTGGTGGTCTTGGCTCCGCACGTGACGGGGGCGGGCCGTCCAGACTGGCATGTCTTGCTGTTCGTCGGGGAATTCCTGCTTGGAGCAGCGGTGGCCGCCTTCGCGGCACGCGGGACGACCAACCTGCTTGAGCGTTGGCGCGGGCGCTGGATGCAGCGCAGCCCGCTGGCTCGCGATGCGCGGACCGATATCCGCACGGTCGGGGATTTGCTGCCGAAAGCTCGTGATGCCTATGATCCGCTGCCTCATTGCGAGTCGCTGGAGCAAATCTTCTTGGGCCTGGGTCCGGACGGCGATGCCGTTCATGTTGATCAAGCCTTATGGCGGAACTCCCATGTCGACATTGTCGGCATGACCGGCAGCGGCAAAGGGATTTTGGCCGGAGTACTGCTGACCCAAGCTGTGCGGCAGGGTGAGGCGGTGGTAGTGGTCGATCCCAAGGACGACGAATACGCACCGCGCGTGATGGCTCGTGCCGCCCGAGAGGCGGGCGTGCCGTTCTACCGCTTGGATCTCATGGACGAGACGGCGCAGTGGAATCCTCTTCGGGGCAAGACGGCCGACGAGATCGAAGAACTCCTGGTGGCGAGTCTGGGTTTGGGAGAGCGGGGCACCGAGGCGGATTTCTATCGCCTCAACGACCGCCGTGCCGCGCGGGAATTCGCGCAACTGTACGACGATGAACCTTTGCCGATCCTGCTGGAGACGTTCCGCGGCCAGCCCGCAGCCCGCAAGGCGACGAAATTCATCGACGATATGGAAGAAATTGTCGCGACTCCTTCAGCGCGAGCCGAGGAAGGATTGGATATTGCCGGGGCGATTTCCGAAGGTGCGGTGATTTACGTGCGTGGTTCCGTGCGCCACTCTCGCATCCTCAAGCTGCAGAAGATGTTCGTGCTGTCGGTGATTCAGTACTGTGAACGGCGCGCTCGCGAGGAAGCCCGTCAGGTTTGCTTATTCTTGGATGAATTCCGCTATCTGGTCAGCGCACCCGTGCTGGAAGCGCTTGCTTCCATCCGCGACAAGCGAGCACACTTGGTTCTGGCGCATCAGACGGTGAACGATTTGCGGAATGTCCCCGACGACCTAGATCCGGAGCAGGTGGTGTCCTCAGTGACTGAAAACTGTGGCCTGAAATTCTCCTACCGGGTCAACGATCCGGACACCGCGTTATGGTTGGCGCGCATGAGCGGAAATATCCTGGTCGACGACGAGGTGCGAAGCCTTGAGACCAATACGGTGCTCGCTGAACGGGAGCGAGATTTTCGCAGTTTGCGCCAGTCGGAACGCTATCTAGTGGATACTAATATGCTGCAATCCCTGCCGCCGCGTTGCGCGGTCAACTACGGCAACGGGCTCGCCCGATTTGTGTTTACGTCTCCGGTACCAGTTGAGTAGGGTGTAACAGGTGCTGTCAGGTTGCAGGTGAAAGTCGCTTAGTGAGTTGGCTTGCTTTTTTCATAGCTTGAGCCAGATCGCAGGATGCCTGAATTCGATACCAGGTTTCGGCCCCGCCTCCGAACACCTTGTCAAGGCGAATAGCCATCTCGGGGGAGATTCTTGAGCGGCAGTTCACTATGTTCGACAGTTGCTTACGGCTAACTCCAAGCTTTTGGGCAGCTTCTGTTACGCTCAGACCTAAGGGCTCCAGACAATCATGGCGCACGGATAGCCCCGGGTGGGGTGGACTTTTCATGGGCATGCTGTAATCTTCCTGCTGGAATGTTGGACGGGTTAGAAGGAAATCATGGCCAAACATAGTAAACCACTTACGCCTGAACAGATCGCGGAGATTGAAGACGAGGATATCGATTTCAGTGATATTCCCGAACTGGATGAATCTTTTTGGGAAGAAGCAGAAATCGTTGAGCCAGACCTAGCCGAATAGACTCTCTTTACTTGACGTTTTTTCGCTATTTGACCCCTCTGCTGTAAAATAGTCTCCCGGCATAATTTTTACGGCTCGCCAAGCCCAAAGCCGGACTTTCAGGAGACATTCTTGGCCAAACGCGCGTTGCTCGCTCTCGAAAACGGCGCGTTGTTTTTCGGAGATTCTATTGGGGCGGACGCCACCGCCGTTGGCGAAGTCGTTTTCAATACCGCCATCACCGGCTACCAGGAAATCCTGACCGACCCGTCGTATTGCCGGCAACTGATTACGCTGACGCATCCGCACATCGGGAACGTCGGCACCAATGACGAGGACAACGAATCAAGCCCCCGGGTGCATGCCGCCGGGCTGATTGTCCGCGACGTGCCCGCGCGCATGAGCAACTGGCGCGGGGAACGGCCTCTGGGTGATTTTCTCGAAAGCCATGAGCTCCCCGGCATTGCCGGCATCGACACGCGCCGTCTAACCCGAATTCTGCGCGATCAAGGCGCCCAGTCGGGCTGCCTCACGACGGACGTCTCTGACTCGGATCGGGCGGTCGAGCAGGCTCGCGCATTTGCTGGGCTTGCGGGGATGGATTTAGCGCGGGAAGTCACCACAGAGACGGCCTACGACTGGGACGAGGGGGCTTGGGAAACAGAGTCCAACGAGTTGCCGCCCGTGCAATACCGAGTGGTGGCCTACGACTACGGAATCAAACAAAATATCCTGCGTCTGCTGCGCGAACGGGGCTGCGCGGTCACGGTGGTGCCAGCCATGACTCCGGCCTCGGAAGTGCGCGCCCAGGATCCGGACGGTGTCTTCCTGTCCAACGGGCCGGGAGACCCTGAGCCATGCACCTACGCCCAAGAGGCGATTCAGGAACTGCTCGACGCCAAAATCCCGATGTTCGGCATATGTTTGGGCTGCCAACTGCTGGGTCTGGCCAGTGGCGCGCGCACGGTCAAGATGAAGACCGGTCACCATGGCGCCAACCACCCGGTGCTGGAACTGGACACGGGGCGGGTCCTGATCAGCAGCCAGAACCACGGGTTCGCGGTGGACGAGGGGTCACTGCCGGATCATTTGCGCCTCACTCATCGCTCGCTGTTCGACGGTACCGTACAAGGGATCAGTCACACCGAGGCGCCGGCGTTTGCCTTCCAAGGGCACCCGGAGGCCAGTCCCGGACCGCATGACGTGGCCAGCCTGTTCGATCATTTCACCGACCTGATGCAGCAGCATCGCGCTGGGCAGTCCGGCTGAGCACCATGCCTAAGCGGACCAACATCGAAAGCATCCTCGTGATCGGGGCCGGGCCGATCGTGATCGGCCAGGCCTGTGAGTTCGACTACTCCGGGGCGCAGGCCTGCAAGGCGCTGCGCGAGGAAGGCTACCGCGTCATCCTGGTTAACTCCAATCCCGCCACCATCATGACCGACCCGCAGATGGCACAGTCCATCTACATTGAGCCGGTCGAATGGCAGACCCTGTCGCGTATCATCGAGCGCGAGAAGCCGGACGTGCTGCTGCCGACCATGGGTGGGCAAACCGCCCTGAACTGCGCGCTGGACCTGCATCGCGAAGGGGTGCTGGAGGCTCACGGCGTGGAATTGATCGGTGCGTCGCTGGAGGCCATCGCCATGGCCGAGGACCGGCAACTGTTCCGCGAGGCTATGGGGGAGATCGGACTGGAGCAGGCCCGGTCCCAAGTGGTGCGCAGCGTAGAGGAAGCGCTGGATTTCCAGCCCCAGATCGGTTATCCCGTGATTGTGCGGCCTTCGTTCACTTTGGGTGGAACCGGGGGAGGCATAGCCCGGGACGAGGAGGAATTACGGCGCGTCGTCGCGCACGGCTTGGACCTGTCACCCGCCCATGAGGTTTTGTTGGAGGAGTCGCTTCTGGGCTGGAAGGAATTCGAGATGGAGGTGGTGCGCGACGCCAATGACAACTGCATCATCGTCTGCTCGATCGAGAACCTCGATCCAATGGGGGTGCACACCGGGGACTCGATCACGGTAGCACCGGCACAGACCCTGACGGATAAGGAGTACCAGCGAATGCGCGATGCTTCCATTGCGGTGTTGCGCAAGATCGGTGTGGATACCGGAGGCTCCAACGTGCAGTTCGCGGTTCATCCGGACAACGGGCGGCTGGTGATCATCGAAATGAACCCGCGTGTTTCGCGCTCCTCGGCACTCGCCTCCAAGGCCACCGGCTTTCCGATCGCCAAAGTGGCGGCCCGCTTGGCCATTGGCTACACGCTGGACGAACTCCGCAACGACATCACGGACGGTGCGACGCCATGCTCGTTCGAGCCGACCCTCGACTACATTGTGACGAAGATTCCTCGATTCACGTTCGAGAAATTCCCGCAGGCCGAGCCGCTCCTGACCACCCAGATGAAGTCGGTCGGGGAGGCGATGGCGATTGGGCGCACTTTCCAGGAATCCCTGCAGAAGGCGTTGCGTAGCTTGGAGACCGGGCAATGCGGGCTGGATCCGGTCGGACCGATGGACCGGGATGAGCGGAAGCATCGGCTGATGTATCCGGATCCGCATCGGCTGAGGCACGTTGCCGACGCCTTGCGCGAGGGTTGGAGCCCGGAAGAGATCTACGAGTTGACGGGCATCGATCCGTGGTTTGTCGCGGAGATTGCGGACCTGGTGGCGCAGGAGCAGTCGCTGTCGGGCCGGGCTCTGGAGGAATTGTCGAAAGACGAGATGTTTGCTCTCAAGCGTGCCGGCTTTTCGGACCAGCGCTTGGGGCAACTGCTTGAGACGACCGAAGAAGCGGTGCGCGCGCATCGCCATGAGCAGGGGTTGCGCCCGGTGTACAAGCGGGTCGACACCTGCGCAGCGGAATTCCCGACTTCCACGGCCTACCTCTATTCGACCTACGAAGAGGAATGCGAGGCGCGGCCGACGCAGGCGCGTAAGGTGGTGGTGCTCGGTGGCGGGCCAAACCGGATCGGGCAGGGGATTGAATTCGACTACTGTTGCGTGCATGCCGCCCAGGGTGCGCGCGAACTGGGTTTCGAGACCCTCATGATTAACTGCAATCCCGAGACGGTCTCCACCGACTACGACACTTCCGATCGCCTGTATTTCGAGCCGCTGGTGCTGGAGGACGTGCTGGAAATCCTGCATGTCGAGCAGCCGTATGGCGTGATCGTCCAGTTCGGGGGGCAGACGCCGTTGAAACTCGCCCAGGGACTGGCCCGTGCGGGAGTTCCGATCCTGGGCACCTCGCCAGACGCGATCGACGCGTCCGAAGACCGGGAGCGTTTCACCGGGGTACTGAAGAGCCTGGGGCTGCACCAGCCGCCGGGAGGCACGGCCCGCGACCGCGACGGGGCATTGAACCTGGCGCGCCGGCTAGGCTACCCCTTGGTGGTGCGGCCATCCTACGTACTGGGCGGACGGGCCATGGAAATCGTATTCGATGAGGCGGAGCTTGAACAATACATCGAGGATGCGGTGCAGGTGTCCGACCAGACCCCGGTATTGCTTGACCGTTATCTGGAAGACGCGGTGGAGGTAGATGTCGACGTCGTGTGCGATGGCGTGGACGTGCTGATTGGCGGCATCATGCAGCACATCGAGCAGGCGGGCATCCATTCCGGGGATTCGGCCTGTTCGCTGCCGGCCTATTCGATTGAAGAGCCGGTGATCGCAGCCCTGCGCAGCCAGGCCGAGGCGCTGGCACGCGCACTTGAAGTAGTGGGACTGATGAATGTCCAGTTCGCCGTGCAGGGGGAGGCGATCTACGTGATCGAGGCCAACCCCCGTGCTTCGCGGACAGTGCCGTTCGTCTCCAAGGTGACCGGCCGGTCACTGGCGCGGATCGCGACCGCATGCATGCTGGGCCGGTCCTTGCGTGACCAAGGTTGTGAGCAAGAAGTGCAACTGGAATATTTCTCGGTCAAGGAGGCAGTGTTCCCCTTCATCAAGTTCCCGGGCGTCGATCCGATTCTGGGCCCAGAGATGAAGTCGACCGGCGAGGTCATGGGCGTGGGAGCCCGCTTCGAGGAAGCGTTCGCCAAGTCGCAGCGCGCCGCCGGGGTGAACATCCCGACCAGTGGGTGCGCCCTGATCAGCGTGCGGGACCCGGACAAGTCCCGAAGCGTCGAATTGGCGCGTGACCTGATCGAAGCAGGATTCGAACTGGTGGCAACCCACGGAACGGCGGAATTTCTAAGGCAGGCAGGTTTGGCCTGCGCGGGAATCAACAAGGTGGCGCAAGGCTCGCCTCACGTGGTCGACATGATCCAGGACGGGCAGATCGACCTGATCATCAACACGACTCAGGACAAGCAGGCCATCCGCGATTCGCTGACCATTCGGCGAGAAGCACTGCAGCATCAGGTCTGCTATACCACCACTTTGACGGGTGCCAGCGCCTTGGTGCGCGTGTTAAAATGCGGCACACCTGAAGAGGTTTATCGACTACAGACTTTGCACAGCGAGCGTGTGCACTGAGCATGCGCGCAGGGTGCGTTTTCCAGTCCGATTGGGGGACCGATGAGCAAAGTGCCAATGACCGTGCGGGGGGCCACCCTGCTGCGCGAAGAACTTGACCGTCTCAAGCGGGTAGAACGCCCGGCCGTGATCCAGGCGATCGCCGAGGCGCGTGCGCATGGAGACCTGCGCGAGAATTTCGAGTACAAGGCGGCGCGGGATCAGCAGGGATTCGTGGAAGGGCGCATCAAGGAAATCGAATCCAAGTTGTCGCACGCACAGGTTATTGATGTCTCCGAACTTCAGATCAACGGCAAGGTAGTGTTCGGCACCACGGTGGAACTGGTGGACATGGAATCCGGCGAGCACGTGTGCTACCAGATCGTCGGCGAGGACGAGGCGGATCTCGAGACGGATCGGATTTCGGTCCACTCGCCCATTGCCCGGGCACTGATCGGTTGCCTGGAGGGCGACGAGGTTTCGGTTGAAACCCCTGGCGGGAAACGAGTGTTCGAGATCATGGCGGTGCGCGGCGAATAGCAGATTTCGCCACAAAGCAAATTCACGGTGCCGTCTGGCGCCGAAGCCCGCGTCAGTCCATTTGAGAAAAGCGCGGAACCTAATTTTCTATAATTGTTGACAGCGGCGAAGCCTGGGACGCCGCCTTGTTATGTCTCAAAAAACTGCCACCCCGGCTTTCTACACCCCTTGGCATGGGCGTTTTCCCCTTGTTGCGTTGGCGCTGATCCTGGCCGCTTCCGGGGTCTTGGCCGAAGATGTTCCGGAACCGTCCGAGGAACTTGAGCAGGTGACGGTGACCGGCTCCCGCATCAAGCGGACACAGCAACAGGACGTTGCTACGCCGCTGACCAGCTACGATTTCGAAGAACTTCGGAATTTGGGTGTCGATGATCCCCGGGATCTGATGCAGTTGTTGCCCAGCAATGTCGGTGCCCAGAACAACGCCGATTCCCTGTCGCAGAACTATACGGTTGGTACCTCCAACATCAACCTTCGCGGGTTGGGTGTTTCCTCGACCTTGGTGCTGCTCAATGGCCGTCGTCAGGTGACCTCGGCCATCCCTACCATTGATGGGTCCAGTTTCGTGGACTTGTCGGCACTGGTGCCCACGCTCGCGTTGGAACAAGTCGAAATCCTGAAAGATGGCGCGGCCGCGGTCTACGGTTCGGATGCCATTGCCGGAGTCGCCAATTTCGTCACCCGCTCCGACTATGAAGGCTTCGAGGTATCCGTCGGACACCGTGAACGTACCAATAATGGATCCCAGTCGGACGATCGCGTGGAAGTCGTATACGGCCGTAACTTTCTGGAATCCGGCAACCTGCTACTTGCGCTGAGTTATCTGGATCGGACCCAGTTGGTGATGGGCGAGGTCGACTGGAGGGCTCCGGCATGGAGCTCCGCGGCCAACCCCGGCAATTTCATCGTGCTGGCCGACACGGTGCTGGCAGATGGCACTGAACTAGCCACCGGCACGACAACGGCCGCACCTCACTGCACTCAGCACGTTCCGCCTGCCAGCTACATCCCGCCACAGGCACTTGCAGCCAACCCCAGTACGCACAGCGTCTGCCGATTCGACTTCGCTCCGCAAATTACGGTCGGTCCGGAAGAAGAACGCATCCAGGCCTTCGCCCAGCTCGGCTTCGACCTTGGCGAGCAGACTCGCTTGACGGCAGAATTAGGCTACACGCACAACAATATCCGTCGCACCATCTCTCCCAGCCTTCCCGCTATTAGCCCTAGGTTGCCTACTATTCCGGCCGCGCATCCAGGCAACCCGTTTCGGGACAGCAACGACGATCCGGTGGCATTGCGCTACATCGGCCGCATCTATGGCGTCGATGAACCGTCCGAAACCAACGACTTCAACAGCGAGACGAAGCGAATCGCGCTGATCGCCGAGGGCGACGTAACCGACCACTTGTCATGGGAAATGTCGTTCCTTCATGCCCGTAGCGACATCGACTGGCGAATTCCCGATACCCTGCATCGCCACCTGCAGAATGCCATGGGTGCCAACGAGGACGATACCGGGTTGCTTGGTGTCGGTCCGGATTGCCCGGGCCATCGCGACGACCTCCAGGATGGCGATGTCTGCCTGTTCTACAACCCGTTCAGCGTCGCCAACAAGGTGTTGGCCATGACTTGGGATGGCGGCACGTTTGGCGGCACACGCTCTGGCACGACTGCCGAACAGGCCTTCATGCGCAACTACCTGCTTGCGGATGCGATGGCCGCGACCGAATCCGAGCTGGATGTCCTTGAGGCGGTCTTGACCGGTGATGTCCTGTCCTTGTCGGATGGCAGCCTGATCGGCTATGCCTTCGGCGTCCAATACCGCGACGAATCCATTCGTGGCGACTTCAACCAGTTATTCAACGATTTCGAATTCTCATTTGCCGGCGGCAACCCGGACTATTCCGGCTCGCGGGATGCCATTGCCGTCTTCGGCGAAGTGTTGTTGCCCCTGAGTCCGGACTTAGAAGCGACGATTGGCGTGCGCCACGAGGATTATGGTGGCAGCATCGGCAGCACCACCGACCCGAAACTGTCCCTGCTCTGGACGCCAGCGGATATCCTCTCGCTACGTGCCTCGGCAAGCACTTCATTCCGCGCCCCCTCATTGCATCAGACGCAGGGCGTGCAGGCGACCTACTCCGACGTCCAGGAAAACGAGCGCCAATTCTTCGTGCCCAACCTGACTTACGGCAACAGAAACCTGAAGCCAGAGACCGCTACCTCGTTGAATTTGGGCGGTTCCGTGGCCATGGAGAATTGGGAACTGAATCTGGATTACTGGAGCTTCCGTTTCGAGGATGCCCTCGCTCGCGAGAACCCGCAGGAAGTCGTCGATACCGATGCGGAGCGCGTTGCTGCCGGCGAAGAAAGCCGCGTTGTTCGCGCCGCCGGTGGCACCATCGCCCGCGTCAACACCCGCTACATCAACACCGACGAGATCCGAACCTCCGGCCTCGATTTCTCGATTCGGGGACAATTTCAAACGCCCTCTGGCCGTTTCCTCACCGGCCTGCATGCGACGCACATCCTCGAATACGACATTACCCGTCCGGGCGGGCAAAAGATCGACGGTGCCGGCTACCTGAACTTCGCCAACATCGGCAGCCCCACGCCGGCATGGCGCGGCACCCTGAATCTGACCTGGCAGCGCAGCAATCATCAGGCGGTCCTGACGCTCAACTACACGGACGACTACCGGTACCGCCGCACGGCCACAGTAATCGACCGAATCGACTCCTTTACGACTGTTGACCTGCAGTACCGTCTGGAACTCGCCGGGCTTATCGGCCCGGACGCCGACACCTCCCTGACGGCTGGAGTCCTCAATGTTACGGATGAAGATCCACCCTCCGTGAACATCAGCGGTGGCTACGACCCGCGTACTGCCGACCCGCGTGGGCGCCGGGCGTACGTGTTGCTCAGTTCCCGCTTCGAATAAGGCTGAAATCTGCCGAGGGTCTGTCTAGAACGGCTTTCATCCTCAATATCGTTTGATATGAAGTAGACTGTCTCCCGCTATCAAACATTGCACGCACAGGGATTGAATGATGACAACTAAACGACTGAGTTCGCGAATTGATGCAGATCTCAAGAAGAGCCATAAGCACGTGGCGATTCGCGAGGCTGTAGCAGAGGCGGAGAGGGGGGTCTTCATCTCGCAGGAAAAAATGGATGCTTGGGTCTCTTCTTGGGGCATGGACTCGGAACTCCCACCTCCCGAACCGGATATATTTCCCAGCCCCAAGTAATAGGAATACGCCGAATTTTTGCGTTCAATACCGGGCAAATACGCTTGAACCGTGTATAATTGAGCGCAGGACGCAACCTGGGTTCCCATAGAAGCCCCCGAAAGGGGGTTTCTGTTAGGTTCAGGAGGAATGTTGATGAAGGCCGATGGCACGACTCAAACATTAAAGTCCCTGATCGCACCCCAAATCGAGAGAATGGGCTACGAGCTGTGGGGGCTTGTATGCCAGTTGGGCGTGCGCCAAGGTCGAGTGTGCGTGTACATCGACCACCCGGACGGCATCAGCCACGCCGACTGCGCGGCCGTCAGCGACCAGGTGAGCGGGCTGCTGGACGTGGCGGACCCGATCCGGACCGCCTACCGGCTGGAAGTATCCTCGCCGGGGCTGGACCGGCTGCTGCTGTGCCCGGAGCATTTCCAGCGCTACCGGGATTCGCAGGTGTCCATACGCCTGCGCTGGCCGCTGGAAGGACGCCGTCGCCTGTTCGGAACGATCGAGGCGGCGAACGGCAATGCCGTGGAAATCCGGGAAGACGAACAGACGTTCGTGGTTCCCTACAACGTAATCGCCCAGGCGCGATTGCATTATGAGGAGGAATGACTGGCGATGAGTGATGCCGGTATAGACATTCTGGCCGTGGTCGAGACCGTCTCTACGGAGAAGGGGATCGGGCGCGAAATTATTTTCGATGCGCTGGAAGTGGCTCTGGCGGCGGCGACCCGCAAGAACCTGGGCGGCGATGCCGACGTGCGCATTGCCATCGACCGGGATACGGGCGCCTACGACACGTTCCAGCGTTGGCTGGTGATGGCCGACGACGACCCCGAGTTCCAGTCGCCCGACGGGCAGATCCTGTTGAGCACTGCGCAGCAGCGGGACCCGAACCTTGAAATCGGCGACTACATCGAGGAGCCGATCGATTCTGTGGACATTGGGCGGATTTCCGCGCACACCGCCAAACAGGTCATCGTGCAGAAAGTGCGCGAGGCTGAACGGGCGCAGATCGCGGAAGCTTACGAAGACAAGGTTGGCGACCTGCTGATCGGCATCGTCAAGCGGGTTGAGCATGCTGGCGCTTACATCGACCTGGGCGGGAACACGGAAGGGTTCATTCCGCGCGAGGACACCATCCAGCGCGAAATCATCCGTACCGGCGACCGGCTTCGCGCCTACCTGCGCGAAGTGCGCCAGGAAACACGCGGCCCGCAGTTGATCCTGTCCCGGACAGTGCCGGAGTTCCTGATTCAACTGTTCCACCTGGAAGTCCCGGAGATCGAGCAGGGGCTGATCGAGATCGTGGGTGCTGCGCGGGACCCTGGAATCCGCGCCAAAATCGCGGTGCGCACCAACGACTCCCGGCTGGATCCAGTGGGCGCCTGCGTGGGTATGCGCGGTTCCCGGGTACAGGCAGTCTCCAACGAGTTGTCCGGCGAACGCATCGACATCATTACCTGGCACGAGAATTCGGCGCAGTACGTGATCAACGCCATGTCGCTCCCTTCGGTCGACGAGATCGTCCAGGACGAAGAGAACAAGGTCATGGATATTGCGGTCGAGGAGGACCGCCTGTCGCAGGCGATCGGCCGGAATGGGCAGAACGTCCGCCTGGCGAGCCAGTTGACCGGCTGGACGCTGAACGTCATGACGGCGCAGGAGCTGCGCGAAAAGAGTGATCAGGAGCAGCGGGTGCTCGAAGAAAAATTCCAGGAAGAGCTGGATGTCGACGAGCATATTGCAGGAATCCTGGTGGAAAACGGCTTCCGCGAAGTCCAGGAACTTGCGTACGTGCCGGATCAAGACCTGCTGCTGATCGACGAATTCAACGAGCAGGTAGTGGCCGAACTGAAGGAACGGGCACAGGACAGCTTGGCACAGAGAGCGGAGATGGCAGAGGATGAGGATATCCTCAATGTGGAGGGAATGGATCCCGACTTGGCCATGCAGTTGGCCTTGCACGGCATTACCACGCGGCGGCAACTGGCGGAACTGGCCCTGGACGAGTTACCCGAGATCGAGTCACTGGACGAAGAGCGGGCAGGTACCCTGATCATGAAGGCGCGCGAAAACCTGGTAATGCAGTTGCCGGAGGCCTGATCAGGATCAATCAAAATGGCCACGATCGCTGAATACGCTCCTTCCCTGCGCATGTCGCCTGAGCAGTTGCTCGCGATGTGCCAGCATGCCGGGTTGGCCAAAAAGGACGAGCAGGACACGCTCAGCGACGACGACAAGAAACAACTGGTGCGTTACATGCGCAATGGCGGACCCACGGGCGCGACCTTGGTGCAGTCCCGGCCGTCGGCGGGCCAAGTGGAGATTCCGCGAACCGGCGGGCCTGGGCGCAATCGGGTCAAGGTCAAGGTCAAGGGCAAATATCGCCTGGTGCGGCCCAAGATCGAGGCTCCCGAGAAGGTGCCGGAGCCGGAACCGGCTCCCGAGTCTCCGCCGGACGCTCCGGCCGAGGTTCCAGCCGAGGCCCAACAGGAGGAACCGCAAGCACAGAAGGCGAAACCTGCAGCCAAGGCTGGAGAAGAAAAGCGCAAGCCCGCAGCCAGTGCCGCACCCCGTGGCGGACGAAAGGCGAAGCCGCGCGCCAAGCCTCGGGAAGACCGGGAACCCCGCGGCAAACCCGCTCAGAGCCGGGAACGACATCGCGGCCAGTTACATATTGACGACCAGCGCCGGACGCGCAAGCCGCGCACGAAGAAACAAGCCCGGGTGGTGGTCGACAACAAGCATCAATTCACGGAACCGATGGCACAGATCGTCCGGGAAGTTGCCTTGGCCGGGCCGATGACGGTGGCGGAACTGGCGATGGCGATGGCGGTCAAGGCCTCGGCGGTAATCAAGACGCTGATGGATCTGGGTGAGACGGCAACCATCAACGATTCGCTGGACCCCGATACCGCGGAGCTGGTGGTCGAGAACATGGGCCACAAAGTACAGCGGATGCATGTCGAGGACGTGGAAGCCGACCTGCTGGTGGACTGCGCGCCAACCGGCGACCCCGTGCAACGACCGCCTGTGGTGACGGTCATGGGCCATGTCGACCACGGCAAGACCTCGTTGCTGGACTACCTGAGAAAAACCCGGGTGGCCGCTGGCGAAGCGGGCGGGATTACCCAGCATATCGGAGCCTACCAGTTGGAGACCCCGAACGGCAAGATCACATTCCTGGACACGCCGGGGCATGCCGCGTTTACCGCCATGCGCGGGCGGGGCGCGCGGTGCACGGACCTCATCGTGCTGGTGGTGGCTGCCGACGATGGTGTGAAGCCACAAACCGAAGAGGCGATCCAGCATGCCCGCGACGCGGAAGTCCCGATCATCGTGGCGATCAACAAAATCGATCGCGACAATGCGGATCCCGAAAAGGTGCGGACCGGGCTTTCGGCGCTCGGTGTGCAGCCTGAAGACTGGGGGGGCGACACCATGTTCGTCCAGGTTTCAGCCAAAACCGGAGAGGGGATGGATTCGCTGCTGGAGGCGATTACCCTGCAGGCGGAAGTACTGGACCTGAAGGCGCCGGCCGAGGGAATGGCCCGCGGCGTGGTCATCGAATCCAGCCTGGATCGTGGCCGGGGCGCGACCGTGACGGTCCTGGTCCAGGAAGGCTGCCTGAACCAGCGTGATTTGTTGCTGTGCGGCCAGGAATACGGACGAGTCAAGGGAATGTTCGACGACAGCGGGCAGAAGATTGAACAGGCGGGACCGGCGTTCCCGGTCCTAGTGCTGGGCCTGTCGGGCGTACCTCAAGCGGGCGACCCGATGCATGTGGTGGCCGACGAACAGAAGGCGCGCGAAATCACGGATCACCGCAAGGAATCTGTACGACACCTGCAGACGGACGAGCCCCGCGAGGCCAGTCTGGCTTGGGCGGCGCAGATGGACGAAGAGCAGAAGACGGCCCTCAACCTGATCATCAAGACGGATGTGCGGGGCAGTGGTGAAGCCTTGCGCGAGTCGCTGGAGAAACTTTCCACCGATGAGGCACAGATCAAGATCGTGCTCTCGGGGATCGGCGGCATTAACGAATCGGACGCCCTGTTGGCGGATGCTTCCGGATCCATCCTGCTGGGCTTCAATGTCCGCGCCGACAGTGCGGCGCGACGCACCATCGCGGATCGAAACCTTGATTTGCGTTACTACAACGTAATCTACGAACTGATCGATGACGTCAAGTTGTTGCTCGAGAAGCAGTTGGCACCGGAGGTTCGCGAAGAAATCATGGGCTTGGCAGAGGTGTTGGAAGTATTCCGCTCCAGCAAGATGGGGCCGGTGGCCGGGTGCCGGGTCGCCGAAGGCATGGTCCAGCGAGGCTATCCGATCCGGGTGTTGCGCGAGAACGTGGTCATTTACGAGGGGGAACTCGAGTCCTTGCGTCGCCACAAGGACGACGTCGCGGAAGTGCAGGTCGGGACCGAGTGCGGCATCGCCGTGGCGAACTACAACGATGTCCAGGTGGGCGACCAGATCGAGGTCTACCGACGCGTGGAGACTGCTCGCACGCTCTAGGAGAACGCAATGATCCCCGGACAGCGCCCGGTGGCGGTGGGCGAACAGGTTCGCAGGCTTATCGGCCCGGCCTTGCTGCATGAAGTCAACGACCCGCGCCTTCGGCGGCTGACGGTTTCCGAGGTCGTCATGAGCCGGGATCTGAAGCATGCCACCGTGTACGTAATCAGCGCGGAAACGCCGGATTCGCGCCGGCGTGCGGAAATCGAAGCTGGATTCGAGCGCAGCACACCGTTCTTTCGCCGGTTGATTGGCGAGCGTGGTGGTCTGCGCTATGTGCCGAAGCTGCGCTTCATCCTGGACGATACCGAGGACCGGGCAGAGCGGATCGAAAGTCTTCTGGAGACATCTACCCGCGCCAAGACCACTC
This sequence comes from uncultured Chromatiales bacterium, assembly GCA_964526195.1. Taxonomy (GTDB): domain Bacteria; phylum Pseudomonadota; class Gammaproteobacteria; order Poriferisulfidales; family Poriferisulfidaceae; genus Poriferisulfidus. The sequence goes on from CAZGIH010000020.1 coordinate 32,049, forward strand.
CGTGACTCCACTTGTGCCTTGCGGCTGGTTGCTGCTGGACAAGCCGGTCGGACTGAGTTCGACCCGTGCCGTATCCCGAGTCAAGCGCCTCTTTCAGGCGAAGCGTGCCGGACATGCGGGCACTCTCGATCCATTGGCGAGCGGACTCCTCGCCATCGCCCTGGGCCCGGCCACCCGCTGGTGCGCCTACCTGCTGGATGCCCCGAAATCCTACCGGTTCACAATCCGGCTGGGCCGAGAGACAGACAGCCATGATGCGGAAAGCTTGGAGCAAGCGGCTCCGCCTCGTGCCGAAATCCCCTCGCTGGAGCGCGCTGAAATCGACGACCTGCTGTCCCGCTTTACCGGGGAAATCCAACAGGTCCCGCCCATGTATTCCGCGCTCCACAGCGAAGGGCGACGCCTGTACGAACTGGCTCGCGAGGGCAAGGTGGTTGATCGGCCTCCCCGCGAAGTAAGGATCGACCGGCTGGAGCTGCTTGCGGATCGCCGGGAGGAGTGGGAACTTGAGGTTTCCTGCGGCAAGGGCACGTATGTGCGCTCGCTGGGGCACGATATCGGCCAGGCGTTGGGTTGCGGAGCATACGTGAGCCAGTTGCGGCGCACGGAGCTCGGGGTTTTTGACGAAGCCCAGGCAGTCAGCCTGGAACAGGTCGAGGCCGATTCCGAGGAAGCACGCTTGGCGCGATTGCTTCCCCCAGATGCAGTGCTACCCGAGTGGCCGGTTCATTCCTGCACGGCGAGTGAGGAGGCCGCGTTGCGCAAAGGGCAGCAGATCGTTCACGAGGGATCTGCGGGATTTTGGAAATTACAGGATGCGCAGGGCCAGTTTTTCGGTGTGGCCGAGGTGCTGGAGACGGGACGGCTCCAACCGCGGCGCCTGATGGATAGATAACTTGATAGAGATTGTGGTGCCCTCTAATCCTACAGACATCGAATGGTTGCAGTAACGGATAAAATTTTTTTATTTTCAATCATTTATAGAAACGAATCGTCTAAACATCAAAACACAGAGAAACTTAGGACTATAATGACGACTCAAATGAAATTACAGATTATTTGGATTTTTTAGGAGAAAAAATAATGGGCGTACAGGCGATTGATGTGGCCGCCTACATTCTTAAAGAGCTTGGCACAATGCCCGCCATGAAGCTCCATAAGCTTGTCTATTATTCTCAAGCATGGTCTCTTGTGTGGGACGACAAGCCCATTTTCCATGACCGGATTGAGGCATGGGCAAATGGCCCAGTCATCCGGAATTTGTATAACAAACACAAAGGAAGGTTTCGTGTGGGCAGCATTAAGGGCGCCGAACGGACATTGCTGAACTCCGAACAGTGTGAAACCATAGATGCTGTTCTTGATTACTATGGTGACAAGTCTTCGCAATGGCTCAGTGATTTGACCCACATGGAGGCTCCGTGGCAAGAAGCACGAGCAAAAGCGGGTCTTGCCAGTGGACAACGCGGAAACGCATGTATCACTCATGCATCTATGGCTGAATACTACTCTGGTTTGTAAAGCAACTTGGGCAGGAAGCCAGCCAGAAAATTATCCAAATCATCCGAACTCCCCCGTCCCACTAAAAAAGCAAAGAGTGGCGGGGATTCGGGCAAAGACGGTCATTTGTCCTGGAGGTTCAGTGCGTGTGACAAGAACGGTCCTTGGCCTTGGTTGGGGCTATCAGATCCCGAAACACATCAACGTGTAATAGAGAAATTATCAGGTTTTGAACAACTGAACCCAGAGCAAATTAAAAAAACAGGGAGTCATCCTATAGAGGTTGGTAAACTTGTAAAAGACGCTAGAGACCGCCTTCAGCAACTTCATAAAGATGATGTGGATGAACTTTATTCGTTCCGCATTTCTAGCAGAGAAAGAGTTTGGTGCATAAGGAAACAGAATGTTATGGAAGTCTTGTGGTGGGATCCAGAACACCATGTCTATCCAACACAGCCTAGTAATACCTAAACTACTTTTCCGACTTCAAAAAACTAGAATCATTCAGATGGCTTGGCTGGAAACCGCCTTTATGGGCATTTGCCGCTCGGCATGCTCGGTCGCACTTGGCAAGTTATCCATACAATCCCTCGCCTGATGGCCGACCCCGAGAGTCCAGTACAATCGGCAATCTAGAGGAAAGCCGCCATGGATGAAAAAGAATCCGCTCTCGTCGTTGCGGTCCGCGAACTGACCGCCGAGACCCGCCGTGCCCGACGTTGGCGAACCGCGTTCGCCACGATTCCGTTTCTTATCCTGCTGCTGATCCTGCTCGCGATGCTCGGAGGAGAGTCCTCGTTGCCGAGGCAGGATGCGCACACTGCCCGGATCGACGTGTTCGGCCCGATCGTGCCCCAGGCCCCGGCAAGTGCGGAATTCATCAACCAGTCGCTGCGCGAGGCATTCGAGGAAGAACAGGCAAAAGGGGTGGTGTTGCGCATCAACAGCCCCGGCGGATCGCCCGTCCAGGCGGATCGCATTAGTTCGGAGATCCAGAGGCTGAAGGCGGAATACCCGGAAAAGAAAATCTATGCGGTGGTCGAGGACCTGTGCGCGTCTGCCGCGTACTACATTGCTGTCGAGGCAGACGAGATCTACGTCAACGGTTCCAGCCTGGTCGGCTCGATCGGTGTGATCGCCAGCGGGTTCGGTTTCGCCGAACTGATCGAAGAGTGGGGCATCGAGCGGCGCGTAACGGCTTCCGGGCGGCATAAGGCGATGCTCGATCCGTTTCTGCCGCAGGATCCGGAGGCTGAGGCACATCTTCAGAATCTGGTGGATCGGATCCACCAACAGTTCGAGAACGCTGTCAAGGATGCCCGGGGAGAGCGTTTGACGGCCTCGGACGAAGAGGTGTTCGACGGGCGGATCTGGACCGGCGACCAGGCGCAGGAGATGGGGCTGGTGGACGGATTTTCGGATGTTGCGCAGGTTGCGCGCGACCAGGTCGGGGCCGAATCAGTGGTGAATTACACCTATGAGCCGGATTTCCTGGAGCGCGTGGCGGACCGGGTTGGTGCCCGGCTGGCCCAGATGGCAGAATCTTGGTTGCGCAGCCCGGTGCGGTTCTAGTCCGCGCCCGGGATATCAAGACCCGCTTCCCGCAGCATTTCAATCAAACGGATCATCGGCAGGCCGATCAGGGCCGTCGGGTCGTCACCGCTGACATGGTGCACCAGGCTGATGCCGAGCCCTTCGGATTTGAAACTCGCCGTGCAGTTGTAGGGCTGTTCGCTCTGCAGGTAGTGCTCGATCGCATCCTCGCTCAATTCTTTGTAGTACACCGTGTGGGGGGATTCGGAGTAGCGGCACGTACCGTTCCCGGTGTCGAGCAGGCATAGCCCAGTCAGGAAGGTTGCTTCCTGTCCGCTCAACTGGCGTAGCTGCTCCACGGCCGCATTGTGTGTGCCGGGTTTGCCGAGCAGTTGCCCGTTCAACTCCGCGCACTGGTCGCTGCTGATGATCAGGGCGTCCTGATGCCGGTTTCCGACTTCCTCGGCCTTCTCGTGAGCAAGCCGTCGCACGTAATCCGATGCGATTTCGCCGGGCTGGGGTGTTTCGTCAATATCGGGGGCATCCACCGTAAAGTCCAGATGCAGGCGTTCGAGGAGTTCCCGGCGATAAGGGGAGCTGCTGCCAAGGATAAGAGTGCGCATGGAGTTTGGGTGGAGAGGATGTAGACCTAAAAGTGTGGCGTCAACACTTGATATTCCTCATTATAAAAGGCTTGGCGAGGCAGTTGCGCGGGGCTTCGACTGCTATAATTGCATAAATTACCGCTGTGAGACCGATAGTGACGAACATTGCATCGCTACGTTTGTCCGGGGGCGCATTTGCGCTTGCCGTCCTATTGCTGTGGGCGGGCATTGGGGTCACGGCGGAATCCCCGCAGGCCCGGCTGCAGAGCGTCAGCGATGAGTTGCTGGAGCAAATCCGCCTGAGAATGGACGAATTCGAGCGCGATGACGAGGCGCTGTACACTTTCGTGGACGCCACGCTGGGCGGCGTGCTGGACTACGACCAGATCCTGAAGATCATCCTCGGCAAGAAGATCTATCAGGAGGCGACACCGACGCAACGCGACGAGTTCATTGTTTCACTCAAGCGGCAGTTGCTCGAACTGTACGCGAAAGTCATACTCAAGTACGCCGACGGCAAAGTGCAGTACCTGCCGTTCGAGCTCAAGCCCGACAAAGCCTATCAAGTGGTTCGCACGGAATTCCTGATGTCCGGCAAGGCTCCGGTCGACCTGACCTACCTGATGCGCGAAATCGAAGGCGAATGGTACGTGTTCGAGATCCGCGCCGACGGGATTTTCCTGATCAAGAGCCTGAAGGACAGCCTGCGCCCCGAAATCAAACAGAATGGCCTGGATGCCGTGATTGAGCGTCTGCGTGGCGAAACGCCTGGGAAGACTTCCCGGCGATTTACGCTGCACGCGCACGCCTGAGCAGCGTCCAGTTTTCCAATGGACAGGCTGCTGATTCAAGGCGGAACGCCGCTGTGTGGCGAGGTGTCAATCTCCGGCGCCAAGAACTCGGTGTTGCCCGTGCTGGCCGCCTCGCTGATGAGCGAGGAGCCCCTGCTGATCCAGAACGCCCCGCATTTGCAGGACGTGGCCTCGACCATGCGGTTGTTGGGCAGCATGGGGGCGACGGTGACGTTGGGCGAAGACAATAGCCTGCGCGTCGACACCTCCGGGGTCAACCGCTGCTACGCCTCGTACGACATCGTGCGGACCATGCGGGCGTCCATCCTCGTGCTGGGGCCGTTGCTGGCACGTTACGGCCAAGCGGAAGTCTCGTTGCCGGGAGGATGCGCGATCGGGACCCGGCCGATCGACCTGCATCTGCATGGGTTGACCGCGATGGGAGCGGCCATCGACGTGAACAACGGCTATATCCGGGCGCGGGCCAAGCGCCTCAAGGGGGCTCTTTTGGCCTTGGACCAGATCACGGTGACCGGGACCGAGAACCTGATGATGGCCGCGACGCTGGCCGACGGCACGACCGTGATCGAGAATGCCGCCCGCGAGCCGGAAGTCGAGGACTTGGCATCTTGCCTGATGGCGATGGGTGCGCGTATTCGCGGGGCCGGGACCAGCCGCATCGAGATCGAAGGTGTTCGTGAATTGAAGGGTGCGACGCACCAGGTGCTGCCCGATCGAATCGAGGCCTCAACCTATCTGGCTGCAGCATGCATGACCGGCGGGAAAGTCCGGGTCAACCAGGTGCGGCCGGACACGATGGAAGCCGTTCTGGTCAAGCTTGGCGAGTACGGTGCAAGTGTCGAATTGGGCGAGGATTACGTGGAGATTGACATGCAAGACCGCCGCCCCCGGGCCGCCGACGTCTATACGGCGGCTTACCCGGGGTTTCCGACCGACATGCAGGCGCAGATGACAGCGGTCAGCACGGTGGCGGAGGGAACCAGCACCATCACCGAGACGATTTTCGAGAACCGCTTCATGCACATTCAGGAACTGGTCCGGATGGGCGCGAACATCGAGGTGCACGGCAGTGCCGCCGTAATCCAAGGCGTGGAGAAGCTGTCCGGCGCGCCGGTGATGGCTACGGACCTGCGGGCCTCGGCCAGCCTGATCCTGGCCGGCCTTGCGGCGGAAGGGGAGTCGGTCGTGGATCGGGTCTATCACATTGATCGAGGCTACGAGTGCGTGGAAGAGAAATTCCAGCGCCTCGGCGCCAGCATCCAGCGCTTGAGCTGAGGAGGATCCCGATGAGAATCGCTGTTTCCAAGGGACGCATCATGAGCGAAGCGCTTGAGGTGTTCGCGCGCGCCGATATCGTGCCGAAAGAAGACCCTGCGAAGAGTCGGCAATTGATCCTGCCGTGTACTGAGCCGGGCCTCGAGTTGGTGGTGTTGCGGGCCGCGGATGTGCCGACTTACGTGGCATTGGGCGCGGCGGAACTCGGAATTACCGGGCGAGATGTGCTGATGGAGAACCAGGTTCCCGGCCTGTACGAGCCGTTGGATCTCGGCATCGCGCGTTGCCGGATGGTGGTGGCCGGACCGAAGGGTGGTGAAGCCTGCCTGGAACAGCCCCGGGTTCGGGTGGCGACCAAGTACGTGCGCCTCGCCCGAGAGTTTTTTGCTGCGCGTGGCAGGCAGGCCGTTACGATAAAATTGTACGGCTCAATGGAGCTGGCGCCACTGGCAGGGCTGTCGGATTGCATCGTGGATTTGGTGGAGACCGGCCGGACCTTGGCCGCCAATGGATTGGAACCGTATGCCACGCTCGCTGAAATCAGCGCGCGTGTGGTGGTCAACAAGGGTGCATGGAAGATGCGGCATGACCAGATCATGCCGATTCTGGCACGCCTTCAGGAAGCCGCGGAGGCGGCAGGGATAGACGCATGAAATACCCAACGGACGACCTGCGGATTACCGACTTACAAAACGTCAGTGCTCCGAAAGAGATCTTGGAAGAATTCCCGCTGACGGAAGCGGGCGCGCGTACGGTGTTCGAGGCGCGGGCGCAGATTCGCGAAATTCTGCAGCAATCGGACGATCGCCTGATGGTGATCGTCGGCCCGTGCTCCATTCACGACGTGGAGGCGGCGCACGAGTACGCGCAGCGCCTGCAGCCGGTCCGGGACCGGCTGGCGGAAGACCTCCTGATCGTAATGCGGGTGTATTTCGAGAAGCCACGCACCACGGTCGGCTGGAAGGGTTTAATCAACGATCCGGACCTGGACGACAGCTATCACATCAACCAAGGTCTGCGTTTGGCTCGCGGGTTACTTGTATGGTTGGGCGAACAGGGGCTTCCGACCGGAACCGAGTTTCTGGACCTGATTACGCCGCAGTACATTGCCGACAGCGTCAGTTGGGGGGCGATCGGCGCCCGCACCACTGAAAGCCAGTGCCACCGGGAACTGGCCTCCGGGCTGTCCTGCCCGGTGGGCTTCAAGAACGGGACCAGCGGCGATATTCAGGTGGCGGTGGACGCATTGCGTTCGTCTACCCAGCCGCACTGCTTCCTGTCGCTCACCAAGGAGGGGCGGAGTGCGATTTTTCACACGACTGGTAACCAGGACTCCCACGTCATCATGCGGGGCGGGCAGCAGCCGAACTTCGAGGCCAATGCGGTCGAGGAGGTTTGTGCACGCCTGGAACAGGCGAAACTGCCGGTTCGCGTCATGATCGACTGCAGCCACGCGAACAGCCGGAAGGTTCCCGAACAGCAGATGCGGGTGGCCGACAATATCGGCGAGCAGATTTGCGCGGGAGACCGGCGGATCGTCGGGGTCATGGTGGAAAGCCACTTGGTCGGCGGCAACCAGAAGCTGGTTCCTGGTGAGCCGTTGCAATACGGCCAGAGCATTACGGACGCCTGTCTCGGATTCGAGCAGACGGAACAGTTGCTCGAAGGCTTGGCCGAGGCGGTTCGGACGCGACGGCAGCGCGCCAGCCGGGCTGCATGAGCACTTCTTTTCCGCGCATTCTGTCGACCGGAACGCCGGAATTTGAGGGTGAATTTCAGGCACTGATCGACGGCAGGGCACAGGATTCGCGCCCGGAACAAGCCGAAGCAGTCGCGGCCATCATCGAAGAGGTCCGCACACGCGGCGATAACGCCCTGCTCGAATACACCCGGCGATACGACGGGCACGAAGCCGACTCGGTGGCGTCACTGCTTTGGCAGGCAGCCGATTTTCAGGCCGCATTCGAGGCGTTGGATGAACCCTTGCGCGATGCACTGCAGGCCGCGGCCGATCGAATCCGGGATTATGCGCAGCGGCAGAAACTGGAATCGTTCGAGTTCGAGGACGAACACGGTTCCCGGCTCGGGCAACGGGTCAATGCCCTGCAGCGTGTCGGCGTCTATGTTCCCGGAGGAACCGCAGCGTATCCGTCTTCGGTGCTGATGAACGCGATCCCGGCGAGAGTCGCCGGGGTAGAAGAGATCCTGATGGTCAGCCCAACGCCGGACGGGCAGGCCAATCCGGTCGTATTGGCGGCAGCGCATGTGGCTGGCATTGACCGTGGATGGGCACTGGGAGGTGCCCAGGCCGTTGCCGCACTGGCGCTGGGGACGGAAACCATCCCGGCAGTCGACAAGATCGTCGGTCCCGGGAACCTCTGGGTAGCCGAGGCCAAGCGGCAGGTGTTTGGCAGGGTCGGAATCGACATGATGGCCGGGCCATCGGAAGTGGTGGTCGTAAGCGACGGCAGCGCGGACCCGCGATGGCTGGCGGCCGACCTGATGGCTCAGGCAGAGCACGACGAACAGGCGCAGGCGATTCTCCTGAGTCCGGATTTGGAACACATCAACGCGGTGGCGGATGCGTTGGCTGCGCAATTGGAAGAACTGCCGCGCGCGAAAATCATCCGCGAATCCTTGGTAACCAACGGCGCACTGATCCAGACCGATGATCTGGAGCAGGCTGCAGAACTGGTTGACCGGTTGGCGCCCGAACACTTGCAACTGGCCTTGAAGGAGCCGGATGCAGTGATGGATCGAATCCATCATGCTGGCGCGATCTTCTTGGGCGTACACAGCCCGGAGGTGATGGGCGATTACTGCGCCGGACCTAACCACGTGCTGCCGACCATGCGGGCTTCCCGCTTCACGTCGCCACTGGGGGTCTACGACTTCCAGAAGCGCAGCAGCACCATTCGCCTGTCGCAGGCCGGCGCTGCGGATCTCGCCGGCTTGGCCGAGTGTTTGGCAAAGGCGGAGGGTTTGGGTGCGCACGCCGCTTCGGCCCGTTGGCGAAGCGACTCGAAGTAATGGTTGAGCGAACGGAGCTTTCTGCTTATCTGGACGAATTGCTCCAGCCTTCAGAATTCTCGGACTATTGCCCCAACGGGTTGCAGGTCGAGGGCCGAGACCGGATCGAAACGCTGATCTCGGGCGTGACTGCAAGCCAGGCGCTGATCGAAGCCGCTCAGGAACAGGATGCCGATGCTTTGCTCGTGCATCACGGGTATTTCTGGCGTAACGAGGATGCGAGGGTCACCGGAATGAAAGCGCGGCGGCTTCGCGCACTGTTGGCTTCGGACATCAACCTGTTCGCCTACCATCTGCCGCTGGATGCGCATGAAAAGTTCGGAAATAACGTCCAGTTGGCGGAATGCTTGGATCTGGATGTCACCGGTCTTCTGGAGCCCGGCGCCCCGGAGACCGGAAGGGTCGGACGGCTGAAAGAACCGCAACCAGCGCAGGAATTCGCGAGCAGGCTGGAGGAGCGGTTGCAGCACCCGGTGGTGTGGGCCGGCCCTGAGGCGGAAGATCCGATTGCTACGGTTGGATGGTGTACCGGTGCCGGACAGCAGTTCATTGAACAGGCAGCCCGCCTGGGGCTGGACGCCTTCATCAGTGGGGAGATTTCCGAGCAGACCGTGCATACGGCCCGCGAATGCGGGGTGCATTACTTTGCCTGCGGCCATCACGCGACCGAGCGTTACGGCGTGCAGGCCGTCGGTCGGCATCTTGAAGAAAAATTCGGGTTGCACCACCAGTTCATCGATATTTCAAACCCGGCTTGAGAGAGGTGCCGTATTTCGCTATATGTTAAAATTTGCCGCCGCAAATGGAACGGACACGACCGACACGCAAGATGGGTGACGGCTGTGTTTTTTGATCGCCTAGAAATTCCCGACACATGCCAGACGACACAGTTGATGTGGGCCGCCGCCGGTTTTTAACCGGCAGCACGGCTCTAGTGGGTGGAACGGGTGCTGCAGTGGCCATGTGGCCGTTCATCGCATCCATGTCGCCGAGCGCTCGCGCCCGTACGGCAGGTGCCCCGATTGAAGTGGATATCGGGCAGATGGAATGGGGCCAGAAGATCGACCTGATCTGGCGCAAGCAGCCAATTTGGATCATTCGCCGCACGCCCGAGATGGTGACGGCGCTGGAGGCCGAAGCCAGTTACCTCCGGGATCCGCACTCCGAGCAAGAACAACAGCCGGAATTCGCGCGGAATTCCCACCGCTCGCTGAATCCGGAATTCCTGGTGCTGGTCGGCATCTGCACGCACCTCGGTTGCAACCCGACCTACCGTCCCGATACTGCTCCGGAGGACCTGGGCCCCGAGTGGCAAGGTGGATTTTTCTGCGCCTGCCACGGTTCCCGATTCGACTTGTCGGGCCGCGTGTACGACCACGTGCCGGCCAACGCCAACCTGCGGGTACCGCCGTACCGTTTCGTCAGCGATACGCGAATCCTGATCGGTGAGATGCCCGAGGACGCTCCCGCATGAAATCCCTTTTCGAGGGCCTGATTGGCTGGATCGACGCCCGTTTCCCGCTGATGCAGCTGTGGAACGATCATCTGGCGAAATACTACGCGCCCAAGAACTTCAACTTCTGGTACTTTTTCGGTTCGCTGGCGTTGCTGGTGCTGGTCATCCAGATCGTCACCGGCATCTTCCTGACTATGCACTACAAGCCGGACGCGGAACTCGCGTTCGCCTCTCTTGAATACATTCGCCGCGATGTTCCTCTCGGTTGGCTGATCCAGTACATGCACTCCACGGGTGCGTCGTTCTTCTTCATCGTGGTGTACCTACACATGTTCCGGGGAATCATGTACGGTTCCTTCAAGGCGCCCCGCGAGTTGATCTGGCTGCTCGGCATGTTCCTGTACATGACGCTGATGGCGGAAGCTTTCATGGGTTACCTGCTGCCTTGGGGCAACATGTCGTACTGGGGGGCGCAGGTCATCGTCAACCTGTTCAGTACCATTCCTTGGGTCGGCCCGGATATCGCCATCTGGTTGCGTGGCGATTTCGCGATATCCGATGCAACCCTGACCCGATTCTTCGCATTGCACGTGTCGGCCATCCCGCTGGCACTATTGGCGCTGGTGGCATTGCATCTCATGGCACTGCATGAAGTGGGATCAAACAATCCCGACGGCATCGAGATCAAGGAACACAAGGACGCGGACGGCAAGCCGCTGGACGGCGTCCCGTTCCACCCGTACTACACCGTCAAGGACATCTGGGGATCGGTCGCGTTCCTGTTCCTGTTTGCGCTGGTGGTGTTCTTCGCTCCCGAAATGGGCGGTTATTTCTTGGAGCCAGACAACTTCACGCCGGCCAACCCGCTGTTGACCCCGGAGCACATCGTTCCGGTGTGGTACTTCACGCCGTTCTATTCGGTTCTCCGAGCGATCCCGGATCCGCAGTTCGGGGCGCTGGCCATGCTGTTGTCCATTCTGGTTCTGTTCTTCCTGCCATGGATCGACCGCAATCCGGTGCGTTCCGTGCGCTATCGCAGCCTGCTGTACAAGATCAACCTGGGCGTATTCGTGGTCACGTTCGCGGCATTGGGCTATCTGGGCTTCAACCCGCCGACCCCGCTGTACAGCGAACTCGCGCTGCGCTTCAGCGAATGGTACTTCCTGTTCTTTATTGCGCTGTGGTTCTTCAGCCGCCCGCGCCGCAACTTCGAACGCTTGCTGACCTTGGTGGTGGTCCTGGGTCTGATCAGTCTCTACGACGTTGTGAGGGTAGAACCCGGACACGGAATGTTGGTCTTCCTGGGCTGGCTGATGCCGGCCGTGTTTGTGGCCGTCATGGTTTTTGGCAGCGGCATCGAGAAACTGGGACGTGACCTTCCAGTACCGGACCGGTTGACCGGATGAAACGCGCACTTTTTCTGTCGGTCTTGTGCCTGGGTTCGGCCGGGCCCGCATTCGCTGCGGTCGGAGCCGAACTGCCCGGCTACCAGGTGGTGATCGATCTCAACAACCGGGCTTCCCTGCAGCGGGGCGCGAAGTATTTCGTCAACTACTGCATGGGTTGCCATTCGCTGCAATACAGTCGCTACAGCCGGGTCGGAGAGGACTTGGGGCTGGACATGCAGATGGTGGCGGACAACCTGATCTTCAACGGTCGGCGCGTCAGCGAAAGAATGGAAATCTCCATGTCTCAGGACGATGCCGAGCGGTGGTTCGGGGCGAAGCCCCCGGATCTGAGCATGCTTGCCCGGCGCAAGGGCCCCACCTACATCTACCAGTACCTGATGACGTTCTACATCGACGAAAACCGCCCGTGGGGCGTCAACAACTGGCGTTTCCCGTTCACGACCATGCCGCATGTGCTGTGGCAGGAACAGGGTCTGCAACGCGCGGAATGGGAGGAAGTCGACAATGGAAACGGGAGCAAGCCGGTCATCACGGGATTGACGCTGGAGACCCCGGGGCTGAAGACCCCCGAAGAATATGAACAACTCGTAGTCGATCTCACTTCATTTCTGGTTTATGTTTCAGAGCCGGCGCGGCTGACGCGCGAGAGCGTAGGGACGTGGGTGCTGCTGTTCCTCCTGGTGCTGGGAGGATTCGCCTATTTCCTCAAGCGCGAATACTGGGAAGACGTCCACTAAAACGCCATGCAGCTGTTTTCCTCTCCCCAGTGCCCGCAGTGTCACCGGGTCCGCATGGTTCTGGCCGAGAAGGAAACGCAGGCCCGCTACGCATACACGGACGATCCGCAACACCGCGAGGATCTGGCCGTCATCAATCCCGAAGGCACGACACCGACTTTCAACGATCGGGGAATGACGCTAACGGAACCTCGAATCATCATGGAATATCTGGATGATCGGTTCCCGCATCCGCCCCTGATGCCGGTCGATCCGGTCGGCAAGGCGAAGGCACGGGTCTGGCTGCTCGAAATCGAACGTCGCCTGTACGGCCAGCTGGACGACCTGCACTCGCCGGGGGCAAAAAAGTCCGCCGCTGCCCGGGAGACCATGCGGAGTTTCCTGATTCGGGTGACAGCGGAACTCAAGCAGCGGGAAAACAAGAAATTCTTCACCAGCGACAGCTTCACCTTGCTGGATGCCTCGCTGGCGCCGATCCTGTGGCGCCTGAAAAGCTACAAGATCGAAATGCCGCGCAGCTCCGGACCGCTTTGGAAATACGCCCGCGAGGTCTATTCGCGTCCGTGCTTCCAGCGCAGCCTGACCGAAGTCGAACGGGACCTGCACCTGTCCTGACGGGCTGATTCCATGCCGATTCGGCGATGACCTCCAATCGCCCCTACCTGATTCGCGCCATCTACGAATGGGTGGTCGACAATGACCTGACCCCGATGCTGGTGGTCCGGAATGGGGGCACCGAGCTCGGAACGGCATTGGAGGACGACCAGCTCACCGTCTACAACATTTCTCCGCGGGCGGTGCGCGACCTTGTGATCGACGAAGAAAGCATCCGCTTCCATGCCCGATTCCAGGGCGTCTCGAAGCACATCGTCCTGGATGTGGAGAAGGTGGCGCGCATCTTTTGCAAGGAAAACGATGAGGGACTGATATTTCCCTGGAACAACAAAGAATCGTCATCGGATGAGGACCCGACCCCGCCGAAAGGGCCGCCTCACCTGAAAGTCGTCAAGTGATGAAGGCGAAGCCAACATGATCGAAGTCGTCGTCGGAGACATCACCGGCTTGGAGGTCGATGCAATCGTCAATGCCGCCAACGCCAGCCTGATGCCAGGCGGAGGCGTGGATGGTGCCATCCACCGCGCGGCAGGTCCGGAACTGGCCCGATTCACCGCCACCTTGGGAGGCTGTGAGACGGGGGAGGCGAAGATCGCACCCGGTTTCGACCTGAAAGCTCGCCATGTGATTCTCACGGTGGGGCCGATCTGGAAAGGGGGCCAGGGAGGCGAGGAAGCGTTGCTTGCATCCTGCTATCACAACAGTTGCCGGTTGGCGGAGCAGGAAAAACTCAGGTCGCTGGCGTTCCCGGCGATCAGCACCGGGGTCTATGGCTACCCGAAAGCCGAAGCGGCGAGGGTCGCGCTGGAAGCGTTGCGCCAGCACGAAACTGACTTCAACCGCTTGATTTGCTGCTGTTTTTCAGAACAGGATGCGGAATTGTATTGGCAGAAACTTTCTGAAACAGGGACCTGAAACTACCTAGTCCTCAGCCAGATCCGGCAGGTTCTTCCCCGGATTGAGGATGCCGTCCGGATCGAAGTCGCGCTTGATCGCGTGCATCATCTTCAGTGAAGCGGGATCCAACTCGCGGGCGATGTGCTCTCGTTTTGCTATGCCTACGCCGTGTTCGCCCGACAGGGTGCCGCCGAGGCGCAGGACTGCTCCGAAAACTTCGTCCAGGCAGCGGTAGGCGATTTCCCGCTGTTCATCCGAGCCATCCGGCATCAGGTTGACGTGGATGTTTCCGGATCCTGCATGCCCAAAGCAGACGATGGGGACGGCATAACGCCCACGAATCCCGTCCAGTTCTTTCAACAGTTCCGCAAGCCGACTGACCGGAACCACGACATCCTCGTTGATTTTCTCGGGAGCGATGCGACGCAGCGCGGGTGAAAGCGTGCGCCGAGCCTGCCACAAGGTCTCGCGTTCCTCGTCCCCGAAAGCAATCTGAAAATCCAGACATTTTTCGGTGGAAGCCGCTTGGGCGATGGGCGCGGAGGTCTGTGGCAGTTGGTCGGCATTGCCATCAATGTCGATCAAGAGGAGGGCGCGAGCATCTTCCAGAAGCTCTACCTGTCCGTCGTCGCGGATCAGGTCCAGGCAGGCAGCGTCCATGAATTCCAGCGCACACGGCAGGTTGGGTTGGGCGAGGACGGCCTCGATGGCTTCCATAGCATGTTGGGGATCGGCATAAACGGCGCGCGCGGTCGCGAGCGCCTGCGGGCGCGGGCGCAGCAGCAGGGTCGCCTCGGTGAAAATCGCCAGCGTTCCTTCCGAGCCGATCAGCAGGCGCATCAAATCAAGCCCGACCACGCCCTTGCGGGTCAGGGTGCCAGCGCTCAGAGACTCGCCAGCGCCGGTGATGGCCCGAATCTGGAGCGTGTTGTCGCGGGTGGTGCCGTACTTGAGTGCCCGGGGCCCGGCCGCATTGCAGGCCAGGTTGCCGCCGATGGTACAAAACGGGGAACTGGACGGGTCTGGTGCCCAGAACAACTGGTACTCGCCCGCGGCATCCTGGAGTTGCTGGTTGATGAGCCCGGGTTCAACCCGCGCGGTCTGTTCACGCGGGTCAATGTCCAGGAGCCGGTTCATGCGCTCGGTGGAGAGGACGATGCCATGCTGCAGGGGGACTGCGGCGCCTGTGGTGTTGGTGCCGAGACCCCGGGTAGTCAGGGCGATGCGATGGGTCCGACAGAACTGGACCAGATCCTGGATTTGGCTTGCCTCGCGGGCGAAAACTACGGCCTGCGGGGCACTGTGCTGTCGGCTGTTGTCGTAGCCGTAGGTCCAGCAGTCGGCCGGGTCGTCGAGCAAGTCCTCGGGATCGACCAGGTCGCGAAGCGCGGCCAGCCAGCCCGGATCACTCATGCACGAGCTGATCGGTCAGGTCGCACAGGCAGTGCAGGATCAGGATATGGACTTCCTGGACCCGGGCCGTGGAATCGGACGGAACGCACAGTTCAATGTCACTCTCGCGCATCTGGCCGCGAATGGCGCCGCCGTCCCGGCCGGTAAGGGCGATCACCCGCATTTGCCTGGATTGTGCTGCCTCGATGGCCTGCACGACGTTGGGGGAATTGCCGCTGGTGCTGATCGCGACAAGAATGTCGCCTTCCCGTCCAAGCCCTTCGACCTGGCGGCTGAAAACCCGTTCAAATCCGTAGTCGTTACCGATGGCGGTGAGCGCCGAGGTATCGGTGGAGAGGGCAACGGCGGGCAGGGCCTCCCGTTCCTTTTCAAAGCGGCCGATCAGTTCGGCGGCAAAATGTTGTGCGTCTGCCGCTGAGCCGCCATTACCGCAACTCAATACCCGACGGTCGTCCGACAAGGCCTGTGCCAGCAAGGCCCCGGCCTGGGAGATCGGTTCGACAAGCCGTTCCTGAGAGTCCCGATGGGTCGCAAGGCTGTCTTCAAACAGTTGCCGGACCCGTTGCTCGTATGCCGCACTCATGTCGGGCCCTGGAAGTGGAGCAACAGCAGCCAGAACCCTGAACTGGCCAGCAATAACCCGGTTATCGTTCGGAATAGCCGCGCAGGGCTTGGAAGGGCCTTTTCGACGATCACGAAAAGCGCGATAGCCGCGACCCACAGCATGTTCATCATGCCGACGGCGAACAGGACCAGCATCAGCGCCCAGCAGCACCCGATGCAATACAGTCCGTGTTCAAAAGACATCTGCAGGGCGCCAGCCCGGCCGTCTTTCCAGCGGGCAAGCAGGAACTGCATGGGTGTTCGGCACAGGGTGAGGCAGACATCTTTCCATGGCGTCCACTGGTACAGGCCCGCCACGATCAGCAAAATGCCGCTGAACAACTGGCTTCGACTGTCCATCATGGGGTCGAGCAGCCCCCATTCGTGCAGGGGCCACTGCACGACCGAGATCACTGCGGAAAACGCGGCCCAAGAGGCGAGATAACCGACCAGAAAGATCATCCAGGGGACGATTTTCAAGGTCTGCCGGCTCCGGTTCCGTTGTACGACCCGGTACATCCGCAGCATCGGCACGGCACTGGGCGTCATCATCGCGACCATCATGATCGACCACATGGCGAACAGCATCCAGAAGTCGTATCCGCTCCAGCCGCCGACTCCGGCGGGCGGAGGCATCCACGCGATAGAGGGCCCGCCCCGCATCATGTCGCGCATCATCCATTCCATGTACAGCATCCAGCCCCACCCGCTGGCGGTGACGGCGATGACGGCGCCGATGAGGGTCCAGCGTTCAGCCGTCGGCAGGGGCGCGAATTCAGGAGTGGAGGCGGTGGCAGGCATGAGCGAAGCTCCCGCGGCCATTTTAACAGGTGGCATATGTTGGAAGATGGGGATATAGTGGCCTAATGAAAGCGGTAAATCGAGACAAGCCGGACCAATGGAAAGAAGACATTATCCGGTCAGTCGACATGTACAACAAGTGGTTTATCAGATTTGCGCCAAAAGCGTATCGGGATGTTCGAGAGCAGACAGCCGAGGATGTCAAAAAGATGTTAAAAGCGACGGGCAATTTCAGAAAAATTGATGTAGCATTGCTCAAGGCATTTCCTGCTGTGTTGCCGACACTTCGGATGACCACTTCTCCACCGCTTGCAATAGATCGCTTGGTAGGACTCTCGGGCGCTTCAGCCAACCTTGTCAAAGTGATGGAAAAACAAGGCAAGCTTCCCTCTCGGATGTCACCGAGGGAATTGGATGCCAACCTTAGGAAAATCAGCAAAACGATCCAGAAAATGATTGATCCGGACATTTTTGGCTGGTTGAAGAACGACAGAAAACCATCTCGACAGGACTTGTACCGGGCCGCGACAATTGTGGCTGACCGGTTATGCGGTGCTGTTGCAAACCCGATTATTCGCAATGCTCAGGAAAGAAGACAGCTTGCTACCATCGGGAAGTGGCTAAAGAATCGTGGCTATTTGAAGATTTCACCAGGAGAGGGAGCAAAATATGATGAAATGCAGCCGGGAACATATTCGTTCCGACTGAATGTGCCAGCCGAGCAGGATCAAACTGGTAAATCAGTTAATATTCCTATGGATGTTGCCGTGATGCCTAAAAATGCGAAAGTGAGGAATTTGCCGCTTCTCATAGAGGCAAAATCTGCGGGTGACTTTACAAATGTCAACAAGCGCCGAAAGGAAGAAGCCACAAAAATGAGTCAATTGCGGCGAACCTATGGCAACAACGTGCGGTTTATTTTGTTTCTATGTGGATATTTCGACAGTGGCTATCTCGGCTATGAAGCAGCAGAAGGTATCGACTGGGTGTGGGAGCACCGTGTCGATGATCTCGAAAAATTTGGGATTTAGATGGCTAGAAGTGAAATTGCGACGCTGGAGAAGCATCGTTTGATGCTTCAGGGGCAACTGGACTCAAAAAAGCATCAAGTTGAACGGAATCGGATGGGGCAATTCGCCACGCCTCCAGAATTGGCAGTGGACATTCTCCGTTATGCTGAAACCCATAGCGGGATCAACGAAAGAGTCCGTTTCCTTGACCCAAGCTTGGGAACCGGGTCGTTTTATTCAGCTTTGCTCAAAGTGTTTCCACAAAACCGCATTGATTCTGCTGTAGGCTACGAAATCGATTCCCATTATGGAATTCCTGCGGCAAATTTGTGGGAAAAGACAGGCTTGGATGTCCGTTTGAGTGATTTTACGCGGGCTGAAGCGCCACCAGATTCTGAAAAGTTTAACCTGCTTGTTTGTAACCCACCTTACGTTCGGCACCATCATATTGACAGTGGAGAAAAACAGCGCCTGAAGGCCTGTTTGCAGAAAGCGTGCAGCATGCGGCTCAGTGGATTGGCCGGATTGTACTGTTATTTTCTTGGGTTAAGCCATAAGTGGCTGGCCGAGGGAGGGCTTGCGGGCTGGTTGGTGCCAAGCGAATTTATGGATGTGAATTATGGTGCTGCAGTAAGGAATTACCTGCTAAATAACGTGACGCTGCTGCATCTGCATCGATTTGATCCAGACGATGTGCAGTTTGAAGACGCCTTGGTGTCTTCGGTTGTGGTCTGGTTCCGCAAAGCGAAACCGCCGCTAGAACACCACGTCAGGTTCACATACGGTGGATCGCTTGGCAGCCCAAGGCTGGAACGTTTGGTGCCCGCCGAGACGCTGTGTCGTAGCTCTAAGTGGACAGGCTATCCGGCAAAAGAGGACGGTGATAAAGCAAATGTGCCAGTTTTGGGTGATTTCTTCAGCATTAAGCGGGGACTGGTGACCGGGGGCAACCGGTATTTCATCTTGACACTTGAGGAAATCAAGTACCGTGGATTACCTCGAGAAGCATTTCGGCCCATATTGCCGAGCCCGCGTTATTTGCGAGAGAACGAAGTAGTAGCCGACGGGGATGGAAACCCGGTGCTGGGCCGTCGTTTATTCTTGCTTGATTGCCGACTGGGAGAGGCGCAGATAAGGAAGAAATATCCAGCCTTGTGGAAATATCTTGAAGAAGGGGAAGCACTGGGTATAGCCAAACGCTACCTCTGTCGGCATCGGACACCTTGGTATACACAGGAAGAACGGCCGCCAGCGCCATTCGTATGCACTTACCTTGGAAGAAAGGGAACAAAAAACGGGCGGCCGTTTCGCTTCATACTGAACCACTCTCGGGCGACTGCCGCAAATGTCTACCTCATGCTCTACCCTAAAGGACCGATTGCCCGAGCCTTAGAGGAAGATCCGGACTTGAAAAAGAAACTCTGGAAGTTTCTCAATGCAATTCGTCCCCAGACAATGCTGGATGAGGGACGAGTCTATGGTGGGGGGTTGCATAAGCTTGAGCCAAGAGAATTGAGTAATGTACCGGTTGCGGAATTTGCGGAACTATTGCCGGAACCAGCACGATTGCAGTCCGAAAAGCAAGGAGAATTATTTGTGGCAGTTTGACGCTTGGCCTTGGCGCAATAGCCTGCGGGCCGTGTTATACTCCCCACCCGAACAACGCGCCGCGTACTCTAATAAAAAGGAGGAACAGCCATGGCATCAGATAATTGGAGCATCAAAGGCAATTACTTTGAATCCTGCACGTGCGACCTCATCTGCCCGTGCATCACGCTGAAACCCCCCACCACTGGAACCTGTACTGCACTGCTGGGATGGCATATCGACGAAGGCCATCTGGACGACCTGGAAATCAACGATCTCAATGTCGCAATGTTTCTTGAAGCCCCCGGTCTTCTGACCGAAGGCGGCTTCAAGGTAGCCCTGTACGTCGATGAGCGTGCCAGCGAAGCGCAGTTCGATGCCATCACCCAGATGTACTCAGGCCAACTCGGCGGCCATTTAGCGGTCGTGTGCAGCTTGGTTGGCGAGGTGGTCAGCGTCAAGCAGACCTCGATCGAGTACTCCGTGGATGGCAAGACCCGTCGCCTGAAAGTCGGTGACGGCATCGGAGAGAGCGAAGTCGTGGAAGTCGAAGGTGCCGACGGAGGCCCGGTCATCGTTTCCAACCCACCCCTGGCCATTGCCCCGGGCAATGACATCACGATCAGTGATACCGTCAAGGTGGCGTACAGCGATAACGGAGTCACCCATGAGCATTCAGGTACCGTAAGTTTGGCTTCGAACTTCACCTATGGCCCGGACTGATCAGGATTTGACCGGTCAGGGTTCGCAGACAACAATAATAACTATTACCTCCAAAACTCAGGCCGCCGCAAGGCGGCCTTGTTTTATGGGGCGACGGCAATGACAGATGCTGGCTTGATGGAAGAGACGAGAGAGTTGCATCTGTTCACGCGCAACCCTCTGACGCCGCCGTATCCGGTGCAGTTGCAAATCGCGGAATTCGCGTTGGGGTGCTTCTGGGGGGCGGAGCAGCGCTTCTGGCAATTGAAGGGCGTATGGACTACTGCGGTGGGCTATACCGGTGGAAAAACTCTGGATCCCACTTACGAGGAAGTCTGCTCCGGACAGACCGGGCACGCCGAAGCGGTACGCGTTGTCTATGATCCCGGCCTGATTACCTACCCGGAGTTGCTGGCCTGTTTCTGGGAGGGCCACGACCCAACCCAGGGAATGCGCCAGGGGAACGACATTGGCACCCAGTACCGTTCTGCCGTGTACTGTGCCGACCGCGAACAAGAGGAACTGGCCAAGCGGAGCCTAGAGTTGTATCAGGCGACACTTTCCGCAAAAGGGGGCGACCCGATCACAACCGAAATCGTCCCGTCCGAAACGTTCCACTTTGCCGAGTCTTATCACCAGCAATACCTGGGCAAGAACCCGGGAGGCTACTGCGGCCACGGCGGCACCGGTGTGCCGTTTCCGCTTAAAGCGTTATGCAAAGAATGATGGCAGCGGGAACCGGTTCGGTTCTGCGACGAAGGGAGGGCCGTTGGATCGTTTGCGGGTTGATCGGCATCCTGCTCGGCGCCTCAGCGACGCTGTCGCACGCACGCGACGTGAACCAGCAGTACAAGGCACAGGGGCTGGGCCTGGATACCTGCACCAGTTTTCTGGACGTTTCGGTGGAGGGACGTGGCCTGTACTACAGTTGGCTGGCCGGTTACCTCACCGCATACAATTATCTCGTGCGCGACACGTACAGCATCGCGGAATACTCCGGGCTCACCCGCACCAACGAATGGCTTGAGAAGTATTGCAATGAACACCCCAACCACCTGATGCACGAGGCGGCACGGAGGTTCGTGACGGAACGCTACCGGATCCGGCTCAAGCAGAAACCTGAACGTGAGGACATGCTACGATTTCAGGAACGAATTCCTCGTGAACCGGTCCAAAACCGGCCACGTTGATCTTGCGAGAAACTATGGACAGGGTTGCTGCGGTACAAATGGCTTCCGGCCCTAACTTGGATGCCAATCTGCTGGAGGCCGGGCGTCTGATCAAAACAGCGGTCGAGGACGACGCGCGGCTGGTAGTCCTGCCCGAAAACTTTGCCATGATGGGCCTGCAGGACAAGGATATCCTGCAATATCGGGAGTTGCCGGGAGATGGGCCGATCCAGGCATTCATCCGCAAGCAGTGCCGCCGACACCAGATCTGGATCGTGGGGGGCACCATCCCGTTACATTGCGGGGTCGATAGCAAGACGGCGGCCGCGTGTATGCTGTTCGACGACCAGGGAGAAATCCGGGCACGCTACGACAAAATCCACCTGTTCGATGTGACGCTGGTCGCCAGCGGTGAGAGCTACAACGAGTCTGCGACCATTCGCAGCGGAAACGAGGTGGTCGTCGCGGATTCCCCGTTCGGACGCATCGGGCTGACCGTTTGCTACGACCTGCGCTTCCCGGAACTGTTCCGCGCGCTCTTGGATCAGGGGGCGGAGATCATCACGTTGCCTGCCGCGTTCACGGCACTGACGGGCAAGGCGCATTGGGAGAGCCTGCTGCGCGCCCGCGCGATCGAGAACTTGGTCTACCTGGTTGCCAGCGCACAGGGAGGCTACCACTTGAACGGGCGCGAGACCCACGGGCATTCCATGATCATTGATCCTTGGGGTTCGATCAAGGGGGAACGGGCTCACGGGGCGGGCGTGGTCGTCGCGGATATCGATCGGCAGCGGCTCGAGGAGATTCGGAAAAACTTCCCCAGCATCCACAATCGGAGGCTGACATGCCAGATGAGCGCGTAACCGACGGCGCGGTCCGGCGTTACCTCCTGGATCCGGGAGATCTGACGCCGCAAACGCTGGAGCAGACCCTTGCGCATGCCTGGTCGCGGGCCTGCGATTATGCGGACGTGTACCTGCAGCATTCACAGCACGAATCACTGACGATCGAGAATGGAGTGGTCAAGGATGCAGCTTTTACCCTGGAACAGGGCGCTGGTGTCCGTGCGGCATTGGGCGAAAAGACCGGGTTTGCGTATTCCGAGGAACTGAGTCCCGACCAATTGCTGGAGGCGGCCCGGGCCGCGCGTTCCATCGCGCATGGCGACCGGCAGGCCCGCCTGCCGCAGTCGTCTTCGACTCCGCCGCCCGCCGTTTGTGCCTACGACAATCCGCTGCAGGACTTGGACATGGAGAAGAAGATCGCCCTGTTGCGCGAAGTGGACGAAACCGCCCGCGGATTGGCTCCCGAGATCAAGAAGGTGACGGCCACCTTGGCGTCCACTTATGAGGTAATACTGATTGCCTCGACGGAAGGCGTATACCAGACCGATATCCGCCCGCTGGTGCGCCTGAGCGTCAGCGTTATTGCCGAACGGGATGGGCGGCGTGAAATCGGCGGACATGGCGGAGGCGGGCGCTACGGATACAGCCGGCTCCTGGAGACCGGGGCGCCGGCTCGATTTGCGCAGGAAGCCGTGCGCGTGGCTTTGCTCAACCTGGAATCCCAGGAAGCCCCGGCCGGCACCATGACCGTGGTGCTCGGGCACGGCTGGCCCGGCGTGCTGTTGCACGAGGCCATAGGACACGGTCTGGAGGGCGATGCGATTCGCAAGGGCACTTCGGCGTTCACCCACCTGATGGGCCAGCGCGTGGCCAGCCCTGAAGTTACCGTGGTGGACAATGGCACCCTGCCGGACCGCCGTGGTTCCCTGTGCATGGACGATGAGGGCACCCCAACCCAGAACACAGTGTTGATCGAGGACGGCATCATCCGCGGTTTCCTCTACGACCGGCTCAACGCGCGGCTGTGCAAGACTGAATCGACTGGTAACGGCCGCCGCGAATCCTACGCACACCAGCCGATGCCGCGCATGACCAATACCTACATGCAGGCGGGCGCCCATTCACCGGAAGAAATCCTGGCATCGGTCGACCATGGGCTGTATGCGGTCGGGTTCAATGGCGGACAGGTCGACATCACGTCCGGCAAATTCGTGTTTTCTGCCTCCGAGGCCTATCTGATCAAGGATGGGAAGATTGCTCATCCCGTGAAGGGAGCGACCCTGGTCGGAGACGGCCCCAGCGTGCTGCGGCGCGTCAGCATGGTCGGCGACGATCTGGAACTCGACGATGGAATTGGCACCTGCGGCAAGGATGGACAGCAGGTCCCGGTGGGCGTTGGCCAGCCGACGTTGCGGGTCGACGAACTGACAGTCGGGGGGACCCGGATGCATGACGGCTGAATCCGCCTCGGCGCAGGACCTGCGCACGTGCGTTCAGCAAGCATTGGACCAGGCCCGTGGGCAAGGGGCCACCGCTGCGGCGGTTTCTCTGGATCGCGGTGAGGGTCTGACGGTCTCGGTGCGGCTTGGCGAGCTTGAGACCATCGAACGCGAGCAGGATCAAGGCCTGTCGATTACCGCCTACTTTGGCCAGCGGCGCGGTAATGCCTCCAGCACGGACCTGCGTGAAGATTCGGTCGAACGCACAGTCGAAGCGGCCTGCCAGATCGCCCGCAGTACCGAAGAAGATACCTGCCACGGCCTGCCGGACGAAGACCGACTGGCCTTCGAATACCCAGAGTTGGACCTTCATCATCCTTGGGATCTCGATAACGACGAAGCCATCCGGCTTGCACTTGAGTGCGAAGATGCCGCGCGTGCCGATGCCCGCATCGCAAACTCGGAAGGGGCGGAAGTCCGCCGCTACGACGGCATCCGGGTGCTTGGCAACAGCTTGGGTTTCATGGGCGCCTACCGGCGCAGCAGCCACGATCTCAGTTGCTGTGTCGTGGCGGCAGACGAGGCTGGAGCGCAGGAGCGGGACTACTGGCACAGCACTCACTGCGACTGGCGCAAGATGCAGGATCCCGGAACGGTGGGGCGCATTGCGGCAGAGCGAACCGTACGCCGCTTGGGAGCCCGACCGCTTGCCAGTTGTACCGCACCGGTATTGTTCGAGGCTCCGGTCGCGCGATCGCTACTCGGACATTTCGTGGGCGCGGCCAGCGGCCGGGCCCTCTACCATGAGGCGTCTTTTCTGCTGGGTCGGAAGGATGAACAGGTTTGGGCGGAGGAGGTCACCCTGACCGAACATCCACATGAGGTCGGAGGGGCAGCCAGCGCGCCGTTTGATGCGGAAGGCGTGGCGACGCAGGAGCGGACCGTGGTGGATAACGGCATCCTGCGCGAGTGGTTTCTGAGCAGCTATTCCGCACGCAGGCTCGGCCTGGCCTCTACCGGCAATGCCGGCGGAGTACGGAATCTCGTATTGGAATCCCGGGAGCCTGCGTTGTCCTGGGATGAATTGTTGCAGCGCCTCGGGCGGGGATTGGTGGTGACGGAGCTGATGGGGCAGGGCGTCAACCAGGTGACCGGCGATTACTCCCGCGGTGCGGCGGGATTCTGGGTCGAGAATGGTGCCGTGGCGCACCCCGTGCACGAAATCACCATCGCTGGTTCCCTACCGGACATGTACCGTGGGATTGTCGCGGTCGGAGCGGAGCAGGACCGCCGCGGTTCTCTTCAGACCGGAGCGTTACTGGTCGACCGGATGCAGATCGCTGGCGTCTGACTGATCCAGGCTGGCCAATTCAAGCCGAACCTTTTCGTCGCCGTCCTCCATGCGCACGGTGCGAACCATCCACTGGCCGCGCTTGGGATCGTGCCAGGTGATGATGCGTGAGTCCTCGGCGCTTCCGCGAATGCGGATCACCTTCCAGACCAGCCGCTCTTGACCCAGCACTTCGAGGGGTTCCAACACCGGAGTCTCGAAACGATATACCTTGAGCAGGCCCTTGGAGAGGACACTGTAGTTGGGCGAGGGGCTGGGCAGGTCACGAAGCAGACGTACGGCCATGGCGGCAGGATCCAGTGTGCTGTCCCCGAGTGGTTCGGTGGATTCGTTTTCATGGGTTGTGATGAGAACTTGGCCGTGAGACCAGTCGTAGACGTATCGGTAGTGGCGTTCCCGGCCTGAATCGTGATAGAAGTACTCTTGGGGCTGCAGATTTTCGCTGCTCATGGTGCCGCGCTCGATGATGGTGCCTTGGCCGAACAGGCGGGCCAGCCAGTTCGGTTTTGCAATGGCCTTGTAGTAGGTGTGGGCCGTTTCGCGCGTGAGAGTGACGGTGACCGTCCCGGTCCGCGCGCCTTGGTAGTAAAGGTCGTAGGTGGCTTGGGTGGTGTCCGCAGCGGCAGCGGATAAGCCAAAAAATAAAAGGCCGCAGAGGCTAGGGGCCAGCCTCATAAATCAACGGTTCGTCGAGCCGTTCTCCGCGAAGATGGACAGCCCCGTCATGCAAGCGCAGGAGGCCGTCGCAGTACCACTGGACCGCCAGCGGCAGGATCAGGTGTTCTTGTTCCAGCACGCGAAGGGCCAGTGCTCTTTCGGTATCGTCCAGATGTACGGGCACGCTCGCCTGGATAATCAGCGGGCCTTCATCCAGATCCACGGTCACGAAGTGTACGCTGCACCCGTGGTGTTTTTCGCCAGCTTCCAAGACTCGGCGATGAGTGTTTGCGCCGCGGTAGGCCGGAAGCAGGGAGGGGTGGATGTTGAGTATGCGCCCGAGATAGGGCCCGACTATGATTTCGGACAAGACGCGCATGTAGCCGGCTAGGCAGACCAACTCGACGCCGTGTCCCTGCAGGGCCGCGAGCGTTTTTTCTTCCCGAGCTGTCCGGTCGGTGTCGCCAATGACCAGCGTCTCGATGCCGGCCGCTCTCGCGCGGTCCAGCCCGTGCGCTTGTGGTTTGTTGCTGATAACGCAGCGAATTTCAGCATAGATACGGCGCTGGTGCACCGCATCGATCAGGGCTTGCAGATTTGTTCCCTCACCGGAGAACAAGATCGCCATCGGGATCATGGCTGCGTATTATATGCCGTTTGAGCGGGGCCTTCCCGGGCGATGATTTCGCCGATGATTCGGGCGCCCAATCCAGTGGATTGAATGTTCTGCGTCACGGTTTCTGCGTCTTCCGAACGGATCAACGCGACCATGCCGATTCCGCAGTTGAAAATGCGCCGCATCTCTTCTTCATCAACGTTGCCCTCCGACTGTATCCAGTCGAACAACTCCGGGCGTGTCCAGCTTTCTAGGTCGATTTGTGCGGACAGGCCTTCCGGCAGGACGCGCGGAACGTTTTCGGTCAAGCCGCCACCCGTAATGTGGGCCAGTGCGAGAGCCTTTCCGGAATCGATGACTTCCCGCAAGTGCGGTTCGTAAATCGTGGTGGGTTGCAGCAGCGCTTCCAGTCGGTTTGGATCTTCCGGTGCCGTCTCCAGCAGGCGGTTGACGAGCGAGAAGCCGTTGGCGTGCACGCCGCTGGAGTCCATCCCGATCAAAACGTCTCCCGGCTGGATGTCCGGACGGGGGAGCAGGCGGTCGCGTTCAGCAAGACCGACGCAGAACCCAGCGAGGTCGTAGTCGCCGGGGCGGTAGAGCTTGGGCATCTCGGCTGTTTCCCCGCCAAGCAGGACGCAACCGGCCTGTTGGCATCCCGCCGCGATCCCGCGAACTACATCTTCCGCTTCTTCCACGTTCAGCGTCCCGCAGGCGTAATAGTCGAGGAACAGCAGGGCGCGTGCGCCGTGCGTCAGGACATCGTTCGCGCACATGGCCACGAGGTCGATGCCAATGGTTTCGTGTTGCTGGAGCTTTTGAGCCAGGAGCAGCTTGGTGCCGACCCCGTCTGTTCCGCAGACCAGCACGGGTTGCGTATAGTCCTGCGCTAGCTGGTAAAGTCCGCCGAATCCACCAAGGTCACCGAGGACTTGTTCGTTGAAGGTTTGCCGCGCGAGCGGCGCAAGGCGTTTCACCAAGCGATTGCCGGCGTCGATATCGACCCCGGCCTCCCGGTAGGCGGAAGCAGAAGATTTTTTCTCTGGCACGGAACCGCTCGGTACGCGCGCCATTTTACTCCTGCATTAAAATATCTGTGGAAAGCCCATGATCCAGCACATTCCTAATCTGATCAGCGTCCTGCGCCTGCTTTTGGTGCCATGGTTTGCCATGCTGCTGCTGGAACAGCAGTTCGGTTTGGCACTGATCCTGTTCATCGTGATGGGCATCTCGGATGGCCTGGATGGCTTCCTGGCCCGTTATTTGAAAGCTACGAGCGCTCTGGGGGCCGGGTTGGATCCGCTTGCGGACAAGGTGATGCTGGTGGCCGCTTTCGTGGTGCTGGGGCACCTGGAATTGCTGCCAGTGTGGCTGGTAGCGTTGGTGGTGGGGCGCGATGTCATGGTCATCGGGGGAACCCTGATGAACTACCTGCTCCATCCCGGCCAAAAAACCGCAGTTCTGAAAGTCGGGAAAATTAATACTTTCGTGCAAATCATCACGGTGTTCGCCTTCATGGGAAACCAGTTGGCCGTTCTGCCGCCGATGTTGCTTGATGTCCTGCTGTGGGCGACCGTGCTCGCAACGTTCGTCAGCGGGATCGGGTACATACTGGTCTGGGGTGGATTGCTGGCGGATCCTGGGGACGCTTCCCAATGAGCCAATTGATTCTGCCGCTCGGCTCCAATCCGCGGCATACCTTTGCCAATTTCTGCACGGACGGCAACGAGGGAATTCTCGATGCGCTGGAATCCTTGCCGCGACAGGGCGGGTCCTTGTGGCTGCATGGCCCTCAGGACAGCGGGAAGACGCACCTGCTGCAAGCGGTCTGCCATCAGGCGAAGGCTCGGGAAGAGTCCGCGGCCTATCTGCCGCTGAAGCAAATGCGGGAACTGGGTCCGGAAACTCTGGACGGCCTGGAGCAGTGCCTGTGGATTTGCCTGGATGACGTGGATGCCGTGCTGGAACAAGGGGATTGGGAACAACGGCTGTTCGGCTTGGTCAATCAGGCGATGGATCATGGTGCCAGCCTGATGATGGCAGCGCGTCAGCCTGCGGAAAGTGTGTCGGTGGAATTGCCCGATCTGCGTTCCCGACTCCGCGGTGCCGTGTCGTTTCCACTGCAGCCCCTAGATGACGAACGGCAATCCGAAGCATTGCGTCGCCGCGCGCGCAGCCAAGGGTACGACCTGCCGGAGGATGCGGTGCGCTACATGCAGCGCCATGTGGTCCGCGGTTTAGGACAACTCTGTCAGTTGCTGGATCAGTTGGAGCAGGCCTCGCTAAGCCAGCAGCGGCGAATTACCGTGCCGTTCGTGCGTGAGGTGTTGGCCCAGTCGCCGACTTCGGAGAGCCGGCTCTGAATTCAGTCAGACGTCGAACTTATCTTTTGAGCAAACAGAGCAAGACGCCGACCCAGCGCCCGGCAGACGGCGATTTCATGCTCGGTTAAAGCCGCAGATTCCTCGCGACCGGCCCAGTGGCTGGGCCCGTAAGGCGTCCCGCCGCTTTGCGTGGCATTCAGCGCCGGTTCGTCGTAGGGCACCCCGACGATCACCGCACCATGGTGCAGCAGCGGGGTCATCATGCTGATCAGGGTGGTTTCCTGACCGCCGTGCAAACTGTTGGTCGAAGTGAACACGCCGGCCGGCTTGTCGATCAGCGCGCCTGAATGCCATTGGCTCCCGGTCTGGTCCCAGAAGTACTTCATTGGCGCGGCCATGTTGCCGAATCGGGTGGGCGATCCCAACGCTAGGCCGTCGCAGTGTTCTAGGTCCTCCGGCTGGGCGTAGGGTGGGCCGTCTTCCGGGATGTCCGGCTCGGTTTTCTCGCAGTTGGCCGAGATTGGCGGCACGGTACGGATCTTCGCGCTTGCGCCCTCGACTTCCTCGACGCCGTGCGCCACCCGATTCGCCATGTCGGCGGTGGCGCCGTACCGGCTGTAGTACAGCACCAGGATTTCGACGTCTTTCACAACAGTTTCAGGATGTTTTCAGGCGGTCGACCGATGGCCGCCCCGCGCGGCGTCACGACGATCGGGCGTTCGATCAGTTTCGGGTTCTCGACCAGCAGACGGAGCATCTGCGTCTCGTCAGGTGAATCCTGGTCCAATCCCAGTTCCTTGTACAGCGACTCCCCGGTTCGGGTCAGTTCATGAGCGGAAATTCCCAACTGGCCCAGGATGTCGGCCAGGGTTGATTCGTCTGGAGGCGTCTTCAGGTATTCGATGATGTCGGGCTCGACGCCCTGTTCCCGGAGCAGTTGCAACGTCTGTCTGGACTTGCTGCAGCGCGGGTTGTGGTAGATCGTGATGTTCGCGTCCATGCGCGTGGGAGACTTAGGGGATAGGCAGCATGATGACGGCACCCATCGTCTTCACCGCGGCCTGGTGGGCACGGTCCCGCCAACCGCTCGTGATGCTCGCCAGCACTCGCTGGTGCCCGACGAGTCGATCCAGGATCTGCTCGGGAGTCGGCTTAGGAAGCCCCGATTCCAGGAGCTGGTCATCGCCCTCGTGCCGTATGATCGGCTGGCCATCCGATCCAGTCCGACGTTCCAGGCTGACGCGAACGATTTCCAGGTTGTTGGCGAAGTTTTCGAGATTCTCGGAATCCAACCGGTTCAGGGCGAAAAATTCCAGCTTGTCGTTGTACGCAATCCGCATCTGGCTGACGAGGCCGACCATCAGCGCGAAGATCCGGTCGCCGATGAAGCGGGGCTCGAATGCCAACTGCATCGCCTCGGTGCCGCGGTGGCTGTTCAGTTCTCCGAATCGCAACTCGTCGTAAGTGCGGTCCGGCAGTACCAGGGCGACCCGCTCGTCGACCGTGGCGGTCGGCATTTTCTCCAGTTCTTCGGGGTTGAGCCGGTACAACTCCCGCATCAGTTCTTCGAGCCCCTCGGTGGTCGCGTTCAGGTGTGCGTCCAAGGCGTAGTCCACGCTGGTTTTGGCGATTCCCTTGACCTCTTCGGGGATGTCCTGGGTGCTGAAGAGGTCGGTTTTGCAGCCGGTCAGCGCCAGCACCAGTGTCAGTGCCAAGCCGATGCGGATTCCATGGGGGTAAATAGTGTTCATAGGGTGATGCGGCGGTAGATGTCGGACACCTTGGTCGGGAGTTTCTCGATGTGGCTGACCACGGCGAAGTTAGAGGCTCCGTACATGTGCGGAAGGTACTCCATGCCCTCTTTGTCTATGGTAATGCAATACGAGTGGATTCCCAAATGTCGGGCCTCATTCAGCGCTTGGCGGGTATCCTCGATGCCGTAAGTGCCCCGGTAGCCGTCCTGGTCGTCCGGCTTGCCGTCAGACAGCGTGATCAGCAAGCGGGTGCGGGCTTCCGTGTCTTTCAGCAGTTGCGTGAGATGGCGGATCATCACGCCCATGCGGGTGTAGTTCCGGGGCGTAATGCCGCTGATGCGGCGGCGAACGTCGCTGCCGTAGGCCTCGTCCAGGTTCTTGATCGGGTACAACTCGCAATTGCGATGGGTGCGCCCGGAAAATCCATAGATCGCATAGCGATCCCCCAACGCTTCCAATGCACCGCACAGCAGCACCAGCGCCTCGCGCATCAGATCGTTGATCCAGCCGGACGTGGAGCTGCTCATGTCGATCAGGAACATCACGGCGATGTCGCGGTCTAGCTTCTTCATCCGGGTGAATAAACGTTCATCCAGTTCCGAGCCGTTGACATAGTCGCTGTAGGCGTTGATGAAACTGTCCAGGTCTACCTCGTCGCCGTGCATCTCCCGACGAACGCGCTTTTCCTCGTCGCGCAGGGCTTCGAACGTGCGCCGGAGCCCGGCGAGCAGGCGGCGGTGCCGATCCATCGTGTCCAGTGCGAACTGTTCGCTGGTGCCGGTGATCGGGCGTTCGTACAACTGGCACCAGTCGGTCCGGTACTTCTGGCGGGAATGATCCCACTCCGGGTAAACGTAGTCAGCGTCTCCGTTCGCGGGTGAAGAAGCATCCTCCAGTTCTTCCGAAGCCGGGGGATAGGCGCCGGTGCTGGCCGGCTCGAGATATTCATCGGGGATTTCCCCGAGGTCCTGAATGATGGACTCCAGCAGTTGCTGGACATCTTCGGACGGAATGACGGTTTCGTCGCCGAGTTCCAGGGAAAACGCAAACTCGTCGGCCACTTGATTTTGATCCCTGCGCACGGTGAAGCGTTCGTTTTGTTCTTTCTCGGACTGGAAAGGAGACAGTTCCTTCTTCAGGCTGAGCAGAGCATTCGCCAGTTGATGTTGCTCTTCGTCCACCCGTCTGACTAGGATTTCGGATGCAAGCTCCGGGCGCAGTACGCCTTGGTACGGAACCTCCGGAAGCGTTACTGCGGTCGGGTAGAGCCCTTCGAGCAGGCGGAGAGAGTCTTCGACCGTGGCTTTCGGATCCGAGATTTCCGCGACGGCGGCCGTCCATGCGTCGGGCAATTCCGTCCACGCATCGGGCGGGTTATGGCGCTTGAGGATGCGGCCGATGCCGGGCATGTCGCGCCGGATCCGGGCATCCAAACGGAGCATTTCCAGTGCGTGGAAGTAGTGGCGGGCGCGGGCACGATCCGAATAGCTGGCAAAGGCGTCAGTGGGTGCCCGATATGTCCCGCACCGGATTTGCGCCCACAGGTACGCGGCGGTAGCCTTGAGCAGGTCGAAGTTTTCTTCCCGGGTGCCGCAGGCGTCTATCAGTTCGGGCAGGTAGACGGTTTCCGTGTCGGTGTAGGGTTCTGCAGCGGTTCCCACTTTGAGCGGCCGTCCACCGAAGCCGACCAGTAGTGATTCGACCAGCCGCTCCACATCGCTGAGACGGACGCTACGGGTGCCACCGAGGATTTTCTGCAGGTAGCCTTCGACTTCCTGCATGGCTTGTACGGCGGCGTCGACCCCGATCTGGTCGTAGCAGGCGCGCAGATGGTCGAGCCAGCCATCCCAGTGCTCCTCGTCGATCAGCCGAAGCGATGGGATGCCGAAGTGGAAGAATTGATAGGCCAGTTCGACGTCGCGATCAGCCAGGGCTTGCCCGGAATTCAGGAAGCGGCGTTGCTCGAAGTGGTTGAAGGGAGCCAGTTGCTTTGCGGGTTCGTGCACGCGGCGCCGAGTGGAAAGGATGCGCTCGATGATCTGCTCCATGCGCAGTTCCAACTCGCGTTCTCCCATCCCGCCGTATTGGGCACTGGCTTGGATGCGGGGGCCTTGTTCAATTAGTTCTTCCGGTAGCCGGGCCGAGCCTTGACGGACGTTTCGGTACAACTGGACCCACGGTGCGGCGAGCTTGCCGAGAACCAATTTCAGGAATGACCGAGCCGGCATCGCGATCTATCCGCAGGCGTCGGATTCGGCGGAGTCAATCATCATCCGCGGGAGAATCCAGTTTCTGCAATTCATAAATCAGGTCCAGAGCCTCCTTCGGCGACAGCTGGTCGGGCTTCACCTGTCGGAGACGTTCCAGGGCGGCCGGGATGGATGGAGGATCGGAAGGTGGCACGAACAGGTCTTTTTGCGGATTGCTGCGCGCCCAACGCTGAGTGCTGTCATCCTCGAGTTCCAGCAGGTATGCCTGGGCCCGTTCCAGCACCGGCGCAGGAATGCCCGCGAGACGTGCGACCTGCAGGCCGTAGCTTTGGCTGGCAGGTCCTTCCTTGACGGCGTGCAGGAAGACGATTTTCTGGCCATGCATCGTGGCGTCCAGGTGAAGGTTGACGATCCCGGGATGGATTTCGGCCAGCTGGGTCAGCTCGAAGTAGTGGGTGGAGAAAAGGGTGAATGCCCGATTTCGGGTGGCCAGGTATTCGGCGCAGCCCAGTGCCAGTGCCATCCCGTCGAAAGTGCTGGTGCCGCGACCGATCTCGTCCATCAGCACCAGACTGTATTCGGAGGCGTGGTGCAGGATGTTGGCGGCTTCCGTCATCTCGACCATGAACGTGGAACGACCCGAAGTCAGGTCGTCGGAGGCCCCGATTCGGGTGAAGATGCGGTCGATGGGGCCAATCCTGGCCTGCTTGGCCGGCACGTGGCTGCCGATGCAGGCCATCAGCACGATCAGTGCGGTCTGCCTCATATAGGTGGATTTGCCGCCCATGTTCGGACCGGTGACGAGGAGCAGGCGGCGTTGCTCGGAGAGCAGCGTGTCGTTCGGCACGAATGGTTCGTTCCAGGTCAGCTCGATTACCGGGTGGCGACCGGCTTCGATCTCGACGCCGGGTTCGTCGACCAGTTCGGGGCAGCAGTAGTGGTGTGCCTTGGCCTGCTCGGCGAAGCTGCAGAGCACGTCCAGTTCGGACAGCGCATCTGCACATCGCTTGAAGTGGTTCAGGTGTGGCGTCAGGCTTTCCAAGAGATCTTGGTAGACCTGTTTTTCCCGCTCCAGCGCCCGGCTGCGCGCGCTCAGAACGCGGTCCTCGAATTCCTTCAGCTCCGATGTCAGGTAACGCTCGTAGTTCTTGAGCGTCTGCCGCCGCCGGTAGTGATCGGGCACCCGCGCGGCTTGGCTGCGCGGGACCTCGATGTAGTAGCCGTGAACCCGGTTGTAGGCGACTTTGAGCTGGGCGATGCCGGTACTCTCCCGTTCGGTTGCTTCCATCTCCAAAAGAAAATCGTCGGCTCCGCGCGACAGTTCGCGTAGCTCATCCAGCTCGGGATCGAATCCTGCCGCAATGGCGCCGCCCTCGCGAATGGTCGGAGGGGGATTTTCCGCGAGCGCTGAAGCCAGATGTGCAGCCAGTTCCGGGTCCGATTGCAGATGGGCACGATAGGAGTCGAATTCTGCCGCGTCGATATCCTCCAGCAGGCGGCGCAGGTCTGGCAGGCGCTGCAGGGTTTGGGCCAGGCCGCACAAGTCCCGAGGGGAAGCGGTATGCAGGGCAAGGCGGGCGATGACGCGCTCGATGTCGGAGACTTTCCTCAACTGTTCGCGAATCGGGGCGCGGTGCGTGTTGTCCAACAGGTGAGAAACGATTTGGTGGCGTGTCGCCAGTGTTTCCCGGTCGCGAAGGGGAGATTGGATCCATCGACCGAGACAACGGTGGCCCATGGCCGTGACGGTTTTGTCCAATACACCCAGCAAGCTGTGGCGGGAATCGCCGGAGATAGTCTGCTCCAGCTCGAGATTGCGTCGGCTGGTGGCATCTAGGTAGATATGAGTATCGCGCCGTTCCCTTTGCAGGCTCGTAATGTGTGGCAGGGCCGCCCGTTGTGTCTCTTGGGCGTAGTAGAGCAGGGCTCCGGCGGCTCCGGTGGCGGAGGGCGCGTCTTGGCAGTCGAAGGCAGACAGGTCATAAACCCCGAGTTGCTGGCACAAGAGCCGGGAAGCGGTTTCGGCATCAAAATGCCAGTCCGAAAGAGGCTGCCAGTGCGTGTCTTCCCAGTCCGGAGGGGTGTTCGATTCCGGGTACAGGATTTCCGCTGGACGGAGACGTTCCAGTTCCGCGTACAGGTCTTCGATGGATGGGAGATCCATCACGTTGAAGCGGCCCGAGCTCAGGTTCAGGCTGGCCAGCCCGATCGGATCCCCCGGCCACAGTGCAAGCAGCAGGGCGTCGCGCCCGGCGTCCAGCAGTTCATCCTCGATCAGGGTTCCGGGTGTGACGATGCGCGAAATCTGGCGTTCCATCGGCCCCCGGCCGGGCGGGCTGTCACCGACCTGCTCGCAAACCACCGCGGATTCTCCGAGGTCGACGAGTTTTGCGAGATAGGAATCAAGCGAAACCACCGGGATGCCCGCCATCGGGATAGGCTGGCCCTTGGAGCGTCCGCGCTCGGTCAGTACGATATCCAGCAATTCGGAGCCGCGCTTGGCGTCCTCGAAGAACAACTCGTAGAAGTCTCCCATTCTGTAGAGCAGCAGGTGCTGGGGGTATTGCGCCTTGAACTCAAGGTACTGGCGCATGCTGGGAGTGTGCTGCTGCTGTGGCGAGGGTGACGTCAACAGTGGAGCCGGTTGCAGTGCCATCCGGCTATTTTGTCAAATTTCTAAAATCCCCTGAAACGGCTGCCGGAAGGAGCCCGCGACGGAGCAGATGGTTGCAGGGAACTCGGGTCGAAAAAGCCCTTTACTCAGTTCCCGAATGCTTGGGTTTACGGGCCAAGAAGAAAAACGCCGGGGTAAAGAGACCGGATTCGCCTCCCGCGACCAGTGCGTCCGCTCCCCTGTTCAGCATTGTGCTGACCATGGTGGAGCCCTTCGGAATGATCCGCAGCGTCTCCCCGACTCTTAAGGTCAAATTGGTCAGGGCGCGCCCGATGGGCGTGCGAGGAATGCTCGCGAGACTGAGGTCGCGACCCTGCAGGGCGCGATACCAGGGCATACCCGGATCCGCTTCAGGGGCGAGGTCGCGGGCTTCCAAAAACTCGAACCCGGCCGCACTCAATGCGGGACCGATTTCAGACGTGACGGCGATATCCGGTAGCCCGTTCCCTTTCTCGATGTCTTTCTTGATCCGAAGGTGCTCGGCATTCTCCGGATCGAAGTCCTCGGTGAGACACCACTCGTAACCCGCGAAGCAGGCTCCCGGGCACAGGATGCGGAAGACCTCCCGGAACGCTGCGGTCTTGTCCGGCGCATGGGGCATGGACTCGATCGCGATGGCGGCGTCGTAGGAGTTGTCGTCCTCGGGAATCTGCATGAAGTCGCCGTGGATGAAGCGGCACAACGACTGGATGTCTTGGCTTTGTGCTTCGGCGCGCCTGATCTGGTAGGCGTTGTTGTTAAGCCCGACGAAACTGGCCCCGGAGTAACGGGCCAGCGTGCGCATTGGTCCGCCGATCCCGCAACCCAAGTCGATAACCTGCATCCCGGGTTTCAGGGACAGTTGGTCGGCTAGGAAATGCTCGTGCCTGAGCAGCGACTCCTTGAAGCTTTCGCCGCGGAGCCGGGGCGCGAAGTGAAAGGACTGGCCCCAGCCAAATTCGTAGAAATCGGTCGCTAGGTCGTAGTAGTGATTGACGAGTGTCTGATAGTCCTCTTTCCTGTTCTCCAGGTCGTCGTCGTGGAGCCCGGTGTATTGATCGACCGCTTGGGTTACTTCATCCGGAGTGAGGTCCGAAAAAGAACGGGAACTCGATTGCTTGGTGGAAGTGCTGCTCATTCGATTATCCTGCCAGTTCGCGTTCTTCTTCAAGAAGGAGCAGGCGCGTTGGGCTGCTCTTCCAAAGCCGCTGCCGCCAAAGGCACCGCGTCGCTCGCAATTGCGCCGGTGGCAAGGGAATCGGCGGTTGCCAGTTCCAGCCGGGCCCGGCGCCGCTGCTCGTAGAGGCCGAGGGCGCGCAGGGGGAAATACTGCCGATACAGGACGTAGTCCAGCAGGGCCGTACGGAAAAAGACTCCGGCCATGTCTTGCTTGGGCCATGCGCCATCCGCATCCTGGGTGTTGAGCAGGAACCGGACGCCCTGCGAGATCGCGGCCCAGTTGGGGTCCTCCGCCTCAAGGAGCGCAATCAATGCCCATGCGGTCTGGATGACCTGGCTTTCATCGTGCGCAATGTACTGGCCGGTGAAGCAACCGCTGTGGTGCTCACCCCATCCCCCGTCTCCGCGCTGACGGTCCAGCAACCACCGGCAGGCCAAGCGTAGCGCCGTATCACCCGGACGGGCTCCGGCCGCAAGCAGGCCCCTGATCCCGAAGGAAGTGCCGTAGATGAACTGAACTCCCCATACGCCGCGCCACGACCCATCGCTTGCCTGGGTTCGGCGAAGCCAGGCGCCGGCTCGCGACATGGCATCCGTCACTGCCTGGTCCGTGATGTCTGAAAAGTGCTTCTTGCAGGCGGCGAATGCCGCGAGGCAAGAAGCGGTGCACTCGACATAGGAATGTTCAGTCATCGACTCGCCGAACATTTCGGCTGGATTCAGCCATTCGAGCCCGATTACGGAACGCTGTGCTTCATAGCTGCCAAAGCCGCCATCGCGGTTCTGACCTCGCAGCATGAACTGGATCGCATCCTTGAGCATGGCCGTGTTCGTCGTCCCGCGGTGGACGGCGATAATCCCGAGCACCGCTTCCGCGGTGCAGTCGGTGACTGGCCAGCCATGCCACTGTCCGGCAAAGCACCAGCCACCCTTGGGGTCGTTTCGAAAAGCCTCACGAAATCCTTCGAAACTGGTCTTGATTTGTTGCGTTTCCAGGAAATCGGCTCCACGCTGGAGGGAATTTTGAACTTCAGGGGCCAGATCGAGTCCGGACATTGTGTCCAATGCCTGCAGGGCGAAGCCGGTATCCCACGAAATGCTTCTCGCCCCGGTGACTCGTGCCCCGTATTCCTCGTCTTCCCAGATCCAGTCGTCCGACTTCGCGAGTGCCTGGCGACTGTCGGGATCGTTTGGGTCGCGCAGCCATAAGGCCAAGATGTTGAGGAGCCCGCTGACCGGGGAGATACTCGTGTGATTGGTCGTTCGAAGTTCCCATTGGATGCGCTCGGTGATCGCGTCCATGCATCGAGCACGCAGGTATTGACTATGGAATCGTTCAAACAATTGCGAAAACCCGTACCCGATCCGGAGCCATACACTGGGCCGCGCATGGAGGTCGGCGCTTCGCAGGCGATTGCGGCCCGCGGAAAAGCCGACATTGGCAAAGCCCTCGGGGTACAGTTCTTCTCGCAGTGACGCGATCAAAGGCGTGACGGGTGCCTGAAACCGATGTGAGTAGACGGCCGCCATCGCCATGTAGATGAGCCGGGTATGGCAATACCAGTTGGAAGGGTGCAGCGGAATCCAACGCGGCAGACTCCACAGTTCTGGCAGGATGGCGTTGATTCCGCGCCAGTCGTATAGATTGAGGAGCGCCAGCCAGAATTTCCCCCAGCTCGGAATGCCGAGAACTCCTTCGGTTTGCAGGAATTCCTGGGCAGGTTTAAGCAGCGGGTCATCCCGCTCGATGCCGAGCAGTCTTGCCGCGACGTAAACCAGCGTGGTAACAAACAAGTTGGGGGGCGGGTACTCGTGCAGGCCCCATGCGCCTCCTTCTAGGCGAGTCTGTTCGAAAGACCGCAGCACGCGTCGGCGCCGATCGGGATCGAGCGACTGCCCCATGACGTAGTGCAGCAGTACGTACTGCGCGGTGAGCATGGGGCACCAGACCATCTCGCCTTCCCAGGCGCCATCCCCACCCTGGAGACTCAGCAGGCGCTCGCTCGCGCTCTTCAACGCCGGACCAGCATCAGGCGATTCGACCGTCCATGGGCGGGCAGGTTGAGAGTCGTTGGTCTTCGACGG
This sequence comes from uncultured Chromatiales bacterium, assembly GCA_964526195.1. Classification (GTDB taxonomy): domain Bacteria; phylum Pseudomonadota; class Gammaproteobacteria; order Poriferisulfidales; family Poriferisulfidaceae; genus Poriferisulfidus. The sequence goes on from CAZGIH010000020.1 coordinate 70,313, forward strand.
GATGGAGACCAGGAATGTGCGGGACCAGGTGTCCCGAATTTGCTCGTCCTCTCCTTCGCCCGTGCTTCTCACCCGATGCAACATCCGGGCACCCCGCAGCAGCCATTTGATTCGGCCCGAGAGTGAATTAAAGGTGTCTCGGGCACGTCGCCAGGCAAGTTTGTCGAGAGATCGCGGCATTTCTCCGGCAACCGCCCGGGCCATCGTCGTAAAAAATGCAGAACTCAGGTGAATGACCGATGTGTCTTCGCAGGCGAGTAAACGCATGGTCCGGTCGCGCATCGTAGAACTTGCCCGCCAGCCTCGGTAGGCTGCATGCCGGAGAGCCGCCACCTCGGTCCGATGATCAGCAAAGACCTCGTAGAGTCCTATGGCAAGGAATTCCGGGGCCCGGATCGCCCGGAAGCGCTTCTTGGTGAAGTCGCGAAAGTCCCCGTTTTCGGCGAGTGCAAGTGCATCACCGAAACCAAGGGTGATTCCGACCGCCGACATGGGGTGGTAGTGCCCGGCCGCATCGCCGATCAGTACTCGATGCGGGCTCCCGTAGCTAACGCGCGGCCTTAGTTTATTGCTGGCAGTGCGAAACTGCCCCGCCCGCAGCGCTTCAACAAATGCGGGCCTGACTGATTCCGGCAACCAACCGGTGTACGAGTCCAACAGGAACCCAATCCGATCCCGGGGTATCCAGCGATCCGCCGGGACATCAACGACGATGCGCACGCCGCGCTCTCCGAGGCGGTACATGAGGATCGGCCCGGGTCCACCTCCCAACACGTACCCATAACCCTCCAACGGCAACGTCACGTCGTCGACCAGGACTCCCACCATCCACGAGCAAGTTTTGTGGTTCGTCGGCAAGCCCAGCGATCGACGCACGACCGAACCCCGGCCATCGGCGCCGACGATCCGCGTGGTCGCGACGGACTCATCGGTCCCGTTTCGAGTAAAAGTGATTCGTCCGTCTACAACCTCACGGACTTGTGCATTGAAAATGAAATCAATGCTCGATTCGTTCTCGATCGCTTCGTGCAGATGCGAGACGAGTGCCGAATGCTCACAGGCCAATCCGTGAGCACCGTCCGGATAGGGAAGTATGATCGGTTCCGAGTCGTCTTCCGGGTACACCACGAACCCATTGCCTGCACCGATGGGAGGCTGCGTGTCGATCCCGACCCCGATCTCGCGCAGGATCTGCACGGCGGGGGGGTGCAGCCATTCTCCCGCCAGTCGCTTGGAAGCTTCGGGGCTCGCTTCGAGCAGGACAACCCGGGCACCTTTTCGCGCGTGGGCGAGCGCACACACACTGCCGACTGGTCCCCCGCCGACAATCGCGACGTCGTAATGCCGGGAGGGGGGGATGCTCACTGGAAAATGCTGGCCTGTGGGCGGCGGCGGTAACGGACCCAGCAGGGTTCCCTGGGGCCTGTCACCCAACTGCCGTAATTCGGTTCGGGAAACTCGGTGATGGGCTCAAAATCGAAACAATCAAACAGCACGGTCCAGATTGCTTTCAACTGCATGTAAGCAAAATGTTCACCGATGCATCGATGTTTGCCGCCGCCGAAACTGATCAAGGCGTAGTGGTGCTGTTTGCCCTCGGATGCAGGTGGAGCGAACCGGTCCGGATTGAAGCGGTTCGGATCGGCAAACAGGTGCGGCAACCGTTGAGAGACCGCCGGCGACACCATGGCCAGGGCGCCGGCCGGCACGACATGGTCCTTGTAGTGCAAGGGTCTGAGCACCTTGCGGATCAGCATGATCAACGGCGGGTGCATCCGCTCGCATTCACGGATGGCATGCTCCAGTATTACTTGGTGCCTGAGGTTCTCGTAGCTCACGGTTCCCGCCTCGCGGTAGGTGTCTTGCACCTCGTCTTTCACCCGCGCCAGGTATGACGGTGCCCTCATGAGTTCCAGAAGAGTCCAGGTTGCGAGCACTGCGCTGGTGTGCTGGCCCGCGAACAACACCGTCAGCAGGATTCCGGTAATCTCGTCGTCGCTCGGGGCGTGGCCATCCTTGTAGCGAGCATTCATGAGGGTCTGCATGAAATCGTCAGGCTGGGCTTCGGTCCGCCGGCGTTCCGCCATGATCTGGCCGAAGAGTTTGGCGACTTTTCGCCGGGCCCGGTCGCGGCTCCGATGTGCCGGAATCGGGAGATAGGGAAAAAAGAACCCCAAGGTGTTGATGCCGTTTTGCAGTTCGTGGTAAGCCTCGGCGAATCCTGCGTCCAGCTGGGTCCGGACCTCTTCTCCAATGAGGCAGCGACTGGCGATTTTGACGGTGAGTTCGTTCATTGCGTGGGGCAGATCGACTTCCCCACGCTCGCCGAGGTCCTCGGCGAACTGCCAGGTTTCCTTGAACATGATGCGGGCGAACCGGCGCATCGCGGCTTCGTTGAGTGCCGGATACAAAAATCCCAATTGCTCGAGCATCAGTTCAGGCGTAGTGTCGTAAGCTACGCCGCGCCCGAAGATGGGCACCGTGAACTGGTAGACCTCTTTGGCGCTGAGTTGGTCTTCGGGTGCGTGGAAGTAGAAATCGTGAGCTTCGGGCCCGGTGAAGAGGAAGAACTCGCGCGGGCCGAGCCGGAACCGGATGAGTTCGCCTTGCTCGCGCCAGCCGCGCTGCAGCATCGCGATCGGGTCTTTCTGGAAATCCAGCAGATGGCCGATCAGCGGCCACTTGCCCGCGATCTCGGGAATGGCCCGGGCCTCCTGCGGCGAAAGTGGGGTGGAACGTACGGTGGTCATGTCGTCAGGTCGCCTCAATAGACGAACGGCAGCATCGCGAAACGCACTCGCTTCGTGTACCGCTCCCAGAGTTCGCCGTACTTGGCGCGGCAGCGGCGATCGTCGCGTCTTGAGCGATGCGACAACAGCCCCGCCAACCACGCGGGCAACAGGTAAGGCACCCAGGATGCGAATCCGGTGGTCAGGGCGAACGAAAGGTAGATGCAGATCTCGCCGGTATAGTTGAGATGCCGCCCGATTCCCCAAAATCCGGAGACCAGCAGGTGCCCGTCCAGGGACTCGGCGGGTTTCCCCCAGATCGTGGCGTGAGAGTCACGCTTGAAACGGTGCTTCTGCCCGTTGGCGCCGCGGAAGACCCAGAAGCCGAAGACGAACAGCAGGGTGATTGCGACGGCAGCGACGGGGGGCAGGGGATCGGTTGCGTGAACCAGCCACCAGCCGGCGAGGCAATAGAAAAACGGGACCAGTACATAGTCTCCCCAAACCAGCATCCACCCGAAGCGTTCGCTGACGATGTCCCAGGTGTGGACCATTCCGTATTCGAAGTGGAAGTAGTTGAGGACGTACAGGAAAGTGAAGGTCTGGTAAAGCATCATCGCCAAGGTCAACTCGCCGTAGGTTTCGTACTGCACGGCGGCGAACGAGACGTTGAACAACGCGAGGCCGATGAGGGAAGGGCGGTAGCTGAAAAACTTCAAGTCCACCCCGAACCAGGTCGGATGGCCTTCCACGCCATAGAAGAAACCTTCCAATCCCTTCGGGGAATCGCCCTGGGTCCGGGTGCCTTGGTAGTACAGCAAGGCGGAAAAAGCAAACGCGAATATGTTCGCTACCACGAACAGGGCGAGAAAGTGGGTATACAGCACCGAAAGAGAGAACCAACCGGAGACTTGGGCAAGTCCTCCCACGATCATGGTCAGCAGGAACAGGGCGAGGCCGTTGCTCCTGTAGATCCTTGATTTTCCATTGTAATCCGGTCCCGTAACCCGGCGTCCGGGCAACAGCATCGAACCCAGGAACAGGAAGCCGAAGAATGCCAGCATCATGGCTGCCGCGTCGAGCAGGGTGCTGCCGGACAGCGCAGTCAGCGAGAAGGGCAGGTCAGGCATAAGCGTTGCCATTCTCCGCTTTGCGTGTCAGGTATTCGCGCCACTTGCGCACGGTCACGTCCTGGAAAGCCTCCACCACGGGATTGAACTCGACGGTCGGGGCGTCCCAATGTTTCTCGTAACCCTCCTGTTCTCCTTCGAGTGCGTATTGATCCTGAGAAAGCAACGGGCCGATGAGGATGCGGTTCGAGATCTTTAGAACGAAGGTCATGGCGAAACGGGGAATGTGCACCGGCAGCAAGGGTATCTTCAGCGACTTGAAGTAGAACAAAAAGAAGGTCCGGGTTGTCCGCTCGTCGATGGGCAGCACGAAAAGCCAGTGTTTGATCCAGTCATCGGTGTTCGACCACTGGTAAGGGTATTGGTAGCAGAGATCCATGTGATTGGTGTCGAGCCGTTTGTGGTCGACGAACAGCCCGGAGATACGCCCGCGTCCGACCTGCGTGTCGTAGGAGAGGTGCACATCATCACCGATAGTCTCGCAGCGGGTGAGGGCAGCGCCGACGAAAGGCCGGTATTGACGGTGCAGGTGGGCATGAGAGAAGTCGCTCACGTTGTCGATCACCATCGAGTGGTGGGCCAACCAGGTGAAAGTGAGCGGGACGCAGGCCCATCGGTCGGGTCCCTCGAGTTCAGGAATGTCCGGGATCTGCCGTGACTCCGCTTTCTCCGGATCCCCAGGGAACAACCAGACCAGGCCGTATCGGACCTTCACGGGATAGGATCGAATCGAGACATTCTGACAACTTTCTCCGAGGTGCTCGCGAGGCCCCCCGGCACGTTGCCCCCCTCCGTCGTATTGCCAGCCATGGTAGGCGCAGACGAGCCGGCAGCCCTCAACATGGCCGAGAGAAAGCTTGAGTTGGCGATGGGCGCAGCGATCCTCGACCGCATGGAACGAACCATCCTTTGCTCGGAACAATGCGATGGCGTGTTTCCAGAAAACAACCTCGGTCACGGTTCCCGGCTTGACGCGGCGTACTTCTTCGACCGCGTACCAATAATCCGGGTCCATGCCCGCGGCGCGCGCTTTCTGTCGCAAATTGCTGGCTTCATCGAAGCCAGGAGGCGGGCTTGTCATTGAGTCCATTTCAGCCTCCGTCTGAAGTGATGGGTGTGCCTTGATCCGGCATGAGTTCTTCTACTTGTCCTGTGCCGTCCATGCACGGGGGTTTCGCGTCCGGGTTCGTGATCGCCTTGCGCTGGTGGTAGTGAAAGGCGTAGGCTTCGTGAACCGCGGCGCGGATGCTGGTCGGACGATAACCGAGATCTTCTTTCGCCTTGCTGTTGTTGGCGTGGCGGCACTTTTGCAGCAGGCGAATGGCGCCGGGAGTGAAACGCTGAGGGAAACTTGGATGAAACCGGCTCAGGTAAAAACTGGCCACTTCTGAGAAAGCAAGCATTGCACGGACCGGAATCCGTCGGTTGGGTCGCGGGATGCCGGAGACTTCCTCGTACAGGTCGATGATGTCGGAGATGGTTTTGTATTCGGAACTGAAGATGTATTTCTCGCCTGTGCGCCCGCGGCCCATGCACAACCGGTGTCCTTCAACAATGTCCCGTGCCGCGACGAACTCGAAGCCGCCATCGACGTAGGCATGGAGCTTGCCGTTTGTGTAATCGCACAAGGTTCTACCCAATCGTGAAGGGAAGAAATCGCTGCCCCCCACAACCGCGCAACACGTTGCGACGATGACATCCTGTCCGGCCGCCGCGGCGCGCCAGCACACCTGTTCGACGAGCGTCTTGCTGCGCTCGTAGGGCATCGTGCGTTCCATGGGATAGAACAGCATCGTCTCGTCGCTGGGGGCGGAGGGGTCATCCAGGTTGTACCCGACCGCGCTGAAAGAGCCCGTCACGACCACCCGGCCGGCTTCCGTCTCCCGTGCCGCCTGCAGCATGTTGCGGGTGCCGAGAACGTTGCACTCGTATATTTCCCGACGATGGGCGTGGTTTCCTTCGATGGTTGAAACCTTGGCCGCGCAGTGATAGACGCCTTGGCAGCCCTCGACCGCACGCCTGACGGAATTCAAGTCCCGCAGGTCGCCGAACACGCGTTCGACCTCAAGGCCTTCCAGCGCCTCGTTGTTCTCTTCGTGTCTTAGCAGCACCCGGACCCGGGTGCCTTCGTTGAGTAGCCGACGCACGAGATTGGCACCCACGTGCCCGGCCGCGCCGGTGACGAAAACGGGTGCAGCCGATGAATTGTCGGGTGTGCTCGATCCTGAAGTCATCTTGTGCCCTGATTCCGAAACTTTTTCATCCATGTTTGACGGCATCGAGGGTACGCAGGCAGAACGCTCAACAACGGCCAGGATATGCCAGCGTCCGCCGCTTCATAGCCGCCTTGTTTCAAGCCAATCAAGCTACCGCAATCACCGATCTGCATCCAGCCATCCCTCGCAATATGACTGATGGCATAATTCTAACAAACTTCATAAAACTGAAGCGTCAAGGATTTTTGAGGCCGTTGCAGGCTTCCGTCAGGTGTCTTGACTATGCTGGAGTGTGTCTGGAAACGGATAGATGGTCGCGAAAGTCTGCAAGCCGCCTTCACTTGGCAAGAGTGATGGCAAGAGTGATTACGACGCTGAGAATGGTGGTCATGACGCCTCCGCCGATGAGCAGGAACCGGTGCAGTTCGGTGAATCGACTCTCAAAGTCGCTGCGTAGCCTGAGTTCCATCTGTTCCAAGTCGACCTTCGTGGCTAACTCGTTTTGTGCATCCTGAAGGGTCTCGACCAAGGTCACGGCCTGCTTCTCTCCGAATTCCGCATTCTTCAGCTTCCTGACAGCTTGCAGTGTATCAAAAGCAGGTGGAGGCTGAGTGGACTTCCCGCGTGTCTCGGAGTTGGTGCCGGATTTTTTGGTGTTCGGGTTCATGTCGGTTCTCCTTGACGGGAGCGGGACGAATGTGGGGAGGTCCTTTTCATTGAAGGCCTCCATGGCTCGACCCGAGATAATGACACGGAATCAGCGGAAATCAAGGGAAAATGGTCGGAATTTTTAGACCATTGTTTCTATATTAGAATCAAAATTAGAATCAAATAGCTAGACATGAGACTCAATGCTTGCGAGTCGGGTTTTTGGGAATTTTTCGCGTTTTTCCATGGTCTGCTGGCTCTCCCAAGGACAGCGGCAACGTTCCGGTATTCCACTCCATCAGGCAGACTCTTGCGGTGGTGGTTGCCCGGGTCATGGCAATGGCGCTCGACGGCCCGGGTCGGAGAGGTTTGGGCGATCAATGCAGTTCTCCAGGTATTCCTGAATGTGGTTTTCAATACGCTCTTCGGTGAGTGTTTTGGCTATGATGGCGATGTTAGTATCGTGAGTACGACGGAGCAAAAAACCATCCAAAAGGCAAATCCGTCACCGGCATAGCCTGATCTGTCGCGCCGCCTGCCGTCAAATCTGGACTGTTGGGATTCTCGGTCGCGGTACATATTCGGGAAGGGTTCGGTCTGGGTGTAAGTCTTGCGATTCGGTTCGACAGAGCAGGTGGCGATGATTGCCTAAAGGTTTGCGGAGGAGGGCCGCGGAGCCGAGAGCCAGTCGCGAATTTCGGCCTCGGTACTTTTTATCTGCTTGAGAGCCGCCTGAATTTCACGAGGTTTCGGGAGTTCACCTTCGGTGCTTGGATAACGCCAAGCGGTTGCCGCTCCGGTGAGGCTGTCGAGTTTGGCGAGGCTTTTTCTGAGCGGGTGCTCTTGGGCGAGTTGTTCGGCAATGTGTGCGATGTCGTGGGTATGAAGGCTCGGAAGGCCCTCGTGCAGACATACGGCACGTGCGAGTTTCTCTGCGGCTTGCTGAGCATGGAAAGCGGCCAGGTCTGGGAGGTCTGGAAGAAGGCGCCCAATGCCGGCGGTGTCCCGTTCGGCCGCTTTCAGGAATCCTAAGGCGAGCGGGAAAATCATCGCAGGGGGAATGCCTCGCGATAACGCATCCAGAATGGGCCGTCAATGCGCGCGTCCAACAATTTTCCTTCTCGGTTAACCGTGTAAGGGAGCATGCCGGGCACGTTCCGATTCTTCTCAAACGCAGAATACTGGCAAGGAACCACGTCCACCGGGACACCACACCCGGAAATGGGTTTCCGAGCTGTCAGGTAATCGAGGGGCTGGTCGTCCGGGGTGACCACCATCAGATCGAAGTCACTGTCCGAGCGCGCGGTACCGCATGCGCGGCTGCCAAACAGGAAAATGGCATCCGGATTGAATGCGATAGCCAGATTCATGGTCAGAACGGAAAGAGCAGCTTCCGCGTTGCGGAATGGGCCAACATTTTTATTTGCGGCTACGGTCTCCTGCCCCGGCCGGGGTTCGCTGCGGATGTATTCCAGTGCCAGTCCGATCAACTCCGGGTCGTCTTTGATGTAGTTAACCAATTCGCGGATGTCGGCCTGCCAGTCCTGGCGCACGCGGAAACTGATCGTCGGAGTATTCATGGCTCCTCCTATGTGTTACATAGTGTAATACACTTCTGGAAGAGTGTGATGCATGTGAAATGACTTGTCAAGCGGGTATGATTGGAGTATGGATGATGCATCGCTGCTCAAAGCGGCAAAAATGTTGGCCGACCTCAGCCGGGCGCAGGGCCTGCGCGTGGCGGCGGCCGAATCCTGTACCGGGGGCTGGCTGGCCAAATGCTGCACCGACCTGCCGGACAGTTCCGACTGGTTCGAACGCGGGTGGGTGACCTACAGCAACGAGGCGAAAAGCCAATCGCTGGGTGTCGATCCGGAACTGATCCGCCAGGAAGGCACGGTTTCTCAGGCCGTGGTTGAGGCGATGGCAGCAGGAGCCCTAGAACGTTCACAGTGCGATCTGGCCTGTGCTATCAGCGGCGTGGCCGGACCGTCAGGCGGGACGGAGCGTGCACCGGTCGGTTGCGTGTGGTTCGCATTTCTGCGGACGGGCGGGGAGATGCGCAGCGAACGGCGAGACTTCCCTGAGGGTCGGGATTCGATCCGGCGGGGGTCCGTGTTGCACGCGCTGCGTCGGATGGCGGAGGAGATTTCCCTGTAGTTTCAGGGCTGATCGAACCCGGATTAATCCGGGGTGGCCCGTGTGGAATAATACGCTTGCTGCGAACCGGGCCGCCCTTAAACAGGGAGGTTGAGATACCTATGGACAAAGAACGGAAAAAGGCTCTGGAGGCAGCGCTTGGGCAGATTGAACGTCAATACGGAAAAGGCGCGGTCATGCGCTTTGGCGAAGGCGTGGCGGTGCCCGAAGTCGAAGTCATTCCAACCGGCTCGCTGGCACTGGACGCGGCGCTCGGCATCGGCGGCTTGCCGCGCGGCCGAGTCGTCGAGATCTATGGATCGGAGGCGTCCGGCAAGACCACGCTGGCATTGCATGTCGTGGCCAACTGCCAGAAGCAAGGCGGCGTAGCCGCTTTCATTGATGCCGAACATGCGCTGGACCCGGCCTACGCCACCAATCTGGGAGTGCAGGTCGACGACCTGTTGCTTTCACAGCCGGATCACGGCGAGCAGGCGATGGAAATCGCTGACACGCTGGTCACATCCGGCGCGGTCGACCTGATCGTGGTGGATTCGGTTGCGGCGTTGACTCCGAGGGCTGAACTGGAAGGCGGTATGGGCGACAGCCACATGGGCCTGCACGCGCGGCTCATGTCGCAGGCGTTGCGCAAGCTTGCCGGCAACATCAAACGATCCAACGCGCTGGTGGTGTTCATCAACCAGTTGCGCATGAAGATCGGGGTCATGTTTGGCAACCCGGAGACTACGACTGGCGGCAATGCCTTGAAGTTCTATTCGTCGGTGCGGCTGGACATCCGCCGCATCGGGGCGACCAAGAAAGGCGAAGAGGTGATGGGTCATGAGACTCGCGTCAAAGTAGTGAAGAACAAGATGGCACCGCCGTTCAAGAAGGCGGAATTCGAAATCCGGTATGGCGAGGGCATCAGCCGCTTGTCCGAATTGCTCACGTTGGGTGCCGACAACGGGTTGATCCAGAAATCCGGCGCCTGGTACAGCTACCAAGGCGACCGCATCGGCCAGGGCAAGGACAATGCGCGACTTTACCTGACCGAGCACCCGGAGATCGCCGACACGTTGGAGAAGGATCTGCGTGAAGCGCTGCTGCCGGACCGCAAGGCGTCACCGGAACCGGAAGCCACCGAACCGGAGCATGCCGCAACCGAAGCGTGACGCCGTGCAGCAGGCGGTCGGTCTTCTGGCGCGACGCGAACATTCGAGCCGGGAGTTACGAGACAAGCTGCGGGCGCGAAGTTTTTCTGCCGAGGCGGTGGAAGCGGCATTGGCGACATTACGTAAGCAGGATTTGCAGAGCGACTACCGTTTTGCGGAAGCCTGTGCCCGCTCGTTAATGGATCGTGGTTACGGCAGCCTTCGCGTGGCAGGTGAGTTGCGTGAGCGCGGCGTGTCGGGTGACATTGCGCAGGAGTTCGAGGTTTCAGCGAGGGAAGGGGATTTGAAACGAGCCTGTGAGGCATTGGGCCAGAAGCCGAGGACGCGGGCGCAGATGCTGCGTTTCCTGAGCCAGCGTGGGTATCCGGGCGAAGTCGCGAGACGGGCGACCGATTCGGCACGGCAAGAGAATCGAGATGATTGATCAAAGCGACGACATTCGCCAAGCCTTTCTGGACTATTTCGCGGATCACGACCACCAGGTCGTGCCTTCCAGTTCACTGGTTCCAGCGAATGACCCGAGCCTGCTGTTCGTCAATGCTGGCATGGTGCAGTTCAAGGATGTATTCCTCGGGCACGAAACCCGCACGCCATCCCGGGCGGTCAGCGCACAGCGTTGCGTCCGCGCTGGCGGGAAACACAACGACTTGGAGAACGTCGGGTACACCGCCCGGCATCACACGTTTTTCGAGATGCTGGGGAATTTCAGTTTCGGCGACTATTTCAAGGAAGAGGCGATCCAGTATTGCTGGGAGTTCCTGACGGACACGCTTGCGTTACCGCCGGACCGCCTGTGGGTTTCGGTCTACCAGGATGACGCCGATGCGGAGCGGATCTGGCTTGAAGAGACCGGGGTAAGTCCAGATCGGTTGGCCCGGCTCGGTGAAGAAGAGAATTTCTGGTCGATGGGCGACACCGGGCCGTGCGGGCCTTGCACCGAGGTCTACTACGATCACGGAGAGGGGATTCCCGGAAAGCCGCCGGGACAGGGCGACGACAGCGACCGCTTCGTGGAGATCTGGAACCTGGTCTTCATGCAGTACCGGCGCGAAGCGGACGGGAGCATGGAGCCGCTGCCGAGCCCGTCGGTGGATACCGGCATGGGACTTGAGCGCATCGCGGCGGTCATGCAGGGCGTGCACGACAACTACCAGACGGATCTGTTCATCCCGTTGCGGCAGGCCGTGTCCGAGATGGTGGATTCGGAGACGCCGCATTCGGCATCGCTCAACGTGATCGCGGACCATATCCGGACCAGCGGATTTCTGATCATGGACGGCATGCTGCCGTCCAACGAGGGGCGGGGCTACGTGCTGCGCCGAATCATTCGTCGAGCCTTGCGCCATGGAAACAAGATCGGCCTGACCGAGCCTTTCTTCCATCGTCTGGTGGGGCCGCTGGTCGACGTGATGGGAGAAGCCCACCCGGATCTGGCGGAGGCCCGCGACCGGATCGAGGAGGCCTTGCTGCAGGAGGAGGAGCGCTTCGCGCTGACCCTCCAGACGGGCTTGAAGGTTCTGGACGAGGGGTTGGCGAAGCTTCAGGATAAGACCATTCCTGGAGAACTTGCATTCCTGCTTTACGACACGTACGGCTTCCCGATCGACTTGACGCAGGATATCGCCCGGGAGCGCGACCTAGTGGTCGATGTGGAAGATTACGAACGCCGAATGGACGAACAGCGCGATCGTGCCCGGGATGCCGCGCAGTTTTCGGTGGATTATTCCCAACTCAAGGGTGTGGCGCAGGACGGCCGTTTCAGCGGTTACGAGCGGGTCAGCCAGGATAGTTCAGTGGTTGCGCTCTACGCCGATGGGCGGAGCGTGCAGGCAATAGAGGCGGGCGACGATGCGGTGGTGGTACTGGAGGAGACTCCGTTTTATGCCGAATCAGGCGGGCAGGTTGGCGATACCGGTTGGCTGCGTGGCGAAAACACCCGGTTCGAAGTCTGTGACACGCAAAAACATGGGCAGGCTCATCTGCATCTGGGCCGGCTGCGGGAAGGAAACCTACATGTCGGCGATTCGGTGGCTGCGGAGATAGACGCAGAGCGTCGCCAGTCGATTGTGCTCAATCATTCCGCCACGCATCTGATGCACGCGGCTTTGCGCGAGGTTCTTGGTTCTCACGTGATGCAGAAAGGCTCGCTGGTCGCGCCGGACCGGCTGCGTTTCGATTTCTCGCATCCGCAACCAGTCACACCGGAAGAATTGCACCAGATCGAAGAAATGGTCAATACGGCTGTTCGCCGGAACGATGAGACGGAATCGGCGGTCATGCCGTTCCGGGAAGCGATGGATGCAGGCGCGCTCGCGTTCTTCGGCGACAAGTACGGAGATGAAGTCCGGGTGCTGCGGATGGGCGACTTTTCGATGGAGCTGTGCGGGGGGACGCATGTTTCGCGAACCGGGGATATCGGATTCTTCTGCATTGTCAGCGAGACGGGTATCGCATCCGGCGTACGACGGATCGAGGCTCTCACCGGGGCAGTGGCGAATCGCTGGGCTTGGGAGCAGAAAGAGCTATTGCGCGACACGGCCGAAATGATTCGGGCGGTACCGGACAACTTCCGCGAGAAGCTGGAACGTCTGGTCGAACAGAACCAAAGCCTTGAGAAAGAACTGGAGCAACTCAAGAACCGGCAGGCGCACCAGGCGGGCGGAGACTTGGCGCAGCAAGCGGTGGAGGTCGAAGGCATCAAGGTGTTGAGCGCTCAGGTAGACGCTGATGCCAAGTCCATGCGCAGCATGCTGGATCAACTCAAGGACAAACTTGGCAGTGCCGTGATTGTGCTGGCCTCGGTCAAGAACAAAAAAGTAACACTGGTAGCCGGGGTGACTCCGGACCAGACTGAGCGAATCAAGGCCGGGGATCTGGTCAACTCCGTGGCCAGCCAGGTTGGCGGAAAGGGCGGGGGCCGCCCGGATATGGCGCAGGCCGGGGGCGACCACCCGGAGGCGCTGGAGGAGGCACTGGAATCAATCCCAGAATGGGTTCGCGAGCGGCTGCATTGACATGAGCCTGTGGGTGCAGAAATACGGCGGGACCTCGGTGGCCAGCACCGAGAAGCTCTTGACGATTGCCGAGCGGCTTCACGAGCAGCACAGCCAGGGGCATCGCCTGGTGGTGGTGCTGTCCGCGATGGGCGGGGAAACCGATCATCTGTTGTCGCTGGCACGCCAGGTGAGTCCGCAGCCGGGAGGTCCCGCGCTGGACTTGTTGCTGTCCTCCGGTGAACGGGTCAGCATTGCATTACTGGCACTGGCGTTGCAGACGCTCGGATGCCCGGCTGTCGCACTGACCGGACGGCAGGCGGGAATCCTGACGGAAGGGCAAGCCAACAAGGCCCGGATCAAGAACATCGACAGCAACCGCTTGAACGGCCTTCTCGACGAAGGGCAGGTGGTCGTGGTGGCCGGGTTCCAGGGCATGGATGAATCCGGGCGAGTCACGACTTTGGGCCGGGGCGGGTCGGACACGACCGCGGTGGCGCTGGCAGCCTCGCTGAGTGCGGACGAATGCCAGATCTACACCGATGTCGAAGGGGTGTACACGGCGGATCCCCGGCTTGTGCCGGAAGCACGCAGGCTGGAGCACCTCACCTACGAGGAAATGCTGGAGATGTCCGGGCTGGGCTCCAGAGTGCTGCAACTGCGCTCGGTGTTGTTTGCGGAAAAGTACAATGTTCCGCTACGGGTTCTTTCCGCGTTCGGGTCCGGCCCCGGAACGCTGATCTCAGAGGAGGCTGAAAACATGGAACAGGCCACGATTGCGGGCATTGCGCACAACCGCGACGAGGCGCAGTTGACCATCTCTGGCGTGCAGGACATGCCGGGTGTTGCGGCGCGTATCCTGGGGCCGATTGCCGAAGCACAGATCGAAGTGGACATGATCGTGCAGAACGTCGGGCAAGATGGCACGGCGGACTTCACCTTCACGGTGCACCGCAACGATTACGCCAAGGCGCTGGAAATTTTGGAGAAGGTCGGCGGTGAACTCGGCGCGCGCGAGACCTGCGGCAACCGGGACATCGTCAAGGTTTCGCTGGTCGGGGTCGGGATGCGCTCGCATGCGGGGATCGCGAGCCGCATGTTCCAGGCTCTGGCCGATGCGGGCGTGAACATTTCCATGGTCTCCACTTCGGAGATCAAGATCTCGGTGGTAATCGACGAGCCGCTGCTTGAAACCTGCGTTCAAGTGCTGCACAAGGAGTTCGGATTGGCGGACGCCCGGGATGCGTAGGCACGTTGTCCCTGACGTGAAAATCGAGGGACCTTTCATCGTTGATGACCAGGTACGGTGGTGGGAATAATGGGGATCCGGCGCGGCTTGGATTGATGGCTGAGGAAGGTCGGCCTATGCCGCGAGAGGCCTTCCGACGTCCCGCCGCATGGCTTTGGTTGCTGCTGCCGGCATGCCTAGTTGGCACGCAGGCGGGGGCTTCGCCTTGGGAGGCCGGCATCTCTCTGGGCGGTCACGTCGCGCCGTCTCCGACCGTATCGAGCCGCAGCAACGATCGTGCCAGCATCTGCGACGAGTACATCAACCCCCAAGCACTCGGGGTGACTGGATGCACCACACCTGACCGAGGCGCCGGAGATGGCTGGCTCGCACCGTTTGATGGAGACGAAGGGGTTTCCGTCGAAATGGAGTTGGGCTACCGGCTGTGGCCGCGCGTCCGGGTTGCCTTGGCTTATTCCTACCATGTGACCGGTTTTGATCAGACCGTTTCGTCCACGGATGCGTCCGGGGTGGACTTCGACAAGATCGGCAATGAGCTTTCGACGGGTGTAGAGACCTTGGATGCCGTCCGGTCCCATGAGATCTTTCTGATGGGTTTTTACAATTGGCCGACCCGGGGCCAGTGGAAGCCTTACGCGGGATTGGGGGCCGGCGTTTCGTGGGTGCGCATGGATTTCTCTTGGCTTTGGGCCAGGAGTGCGGATCCGAGGGATATCGCCACTGGAGCCGGGCAGCCCAATGCGGGGGAGATTCGCCGCAATCTTGCCGGGACCGTCAGTGTGGGCCGCAGTGTGCTGCGTGACGTGGTCGCGGGGTATGTCCTGGAGGCTGGCGTGGAGCGCACCCTTTCGGACACCTTGACGGCGGGGTTTAAGGTGCAGTGGAAGCGCTTCGGCACGTTCGAGTCGGGAGCCTACCAAGGCGATCTGTTGCGAAGCCACGCCCCCAATCTGCGTCTGGACGGGAGCGAGCCGGTCAGCGCCTGGTCCAGGACGGATGATCTCGGCCGCCTTTCTGTCATGCTCACGCTGCGCTATGCCCTTCCTTAAGAAGTTTGGGCGGGATATGAGCCCTTGTGCTTTCGCAACCGAAACTCTGGCGCCTAAAGACCTAAAGTTAGTGCTACACTGAGAGCCTGTTTTTGCCCTGGGCCGGACGCCTGGGATGCGCAGGAATGCTGATTCTGACGCGGAAAATCGGGGAATCCCTGATTATCGATGACAAGGTCACGGTGACGGTCATGGGAATGAAGGGAAACCAGGTGCGGCTTGGCATTGATGCGCCAAGGAATGTCCGTATATATCGCGAAGAGATTTTCCCGCGTGATGCGAGTGACAAGGCGAGAGAACCTGAAAAAGAGTAGTCGTTATCGGAGAGGTGGCTGAGTGGCTGAAAGCGCTCCCCTGCTAAGGGAGTATGGGCTGATACCCCATCGAGGGTTCGAATCCCTCCCTCTCCGCCAGTTCCGGGTTATCGTGCGCCTCGCCGTTTGACGGCGGATCCTTTCCGCGGTCGCCTACGGGTATGCCTGCAAG
This sequence comes from uncultured Chromatiales bacterium, assembly GCA_964526195.1. Lineage (GTDB taxonomy): Bacteria > Pseudomonadota > Gammaproteobacteria > Poriferisulfidales > Poriferisulfidaceae > Poriferisulfidus. The sequence goes on from CAZGIH010000020.1 coordinate 86,124, forward strand.
ATTTCGGCCTGCTCAAGATGTTGCCATCAACATCGCAGCGTGAGCCATCGGCTAATATGCCGATAACCTTGCCGTCTTCCGCACCCCAGCTGATGCGGCCAGCGGTGGAGAATTCTTTGGCACATTGAATCGCGGTCTTGGTGGAAATTCCAGCCTCGGAATTCTCGACGATGGTATCCATTACGGCGCCGAAAAATTCCTGGTCGGTCAGATCAGCCGGGTTTGTCCGGAATGCGACGTCGATCAAAACGGCCAGTTGGGCACGCAGGCTGCGTTTCTCGCGGTCCGCAAGCATGCGAAGCTTGGCGAGAGAATCGCGGTCGATTCTGATTGTCGTCATGTTGGTCGCAGCCATGATGGAATCTCCCGTAGTGCTTCGGAGTCTATCAAGAAGCATACCAAAGGCAGAAGGATCGTGAATAGGTACGGCATATAATCCTTTTCTGAAGGGAATGCAGTATTCGCCGTCGTGTAGGACGATGCTAGGGCGAACGCGGGCTGGCTGCCAACGCCTTTGCTTGAACCCGTCAAGTCAAACAAACCAACGAAAATTTCGATGGATGAACCCAAACCGCTTGATAGCCTCTTCAAAGAAAAACTGTTCCGAATTCCCGACTACCAGCGTGGCTACGCTTGGGGGCGTGAGCAGTGGGACGCTTTCTGGGAGGACCTGATCGACCTGCCCGACGGTCGCTTCCACTATACCGGTGTACTGACTCTGAAAGAGATTCCGTCCGCCGATGTTCAGCAGGAGGACAAGGAGTTCTGGTTGGTCGATGACCATTCGTACAAGCTCTACCATATCGTCGACGGTCAGCAACGGCTGACGACCTTCATACTGTTTCTGCAAGCCTTAATCGAGCTGCTCCGTAGCCTGCCTGAAAACGAAGGCCAGGCGGATGACGAAATCTACCTGACTGACACGCTCAGTATCGCGGCCGTTGAGAGCAAGTTTCTGTTTGAGGTGAAACCGGCCGGAAAGGCCTTTCGCACTTACAAATTTGGCTACACGGTTGACAACCCTAGCGACAAATACATGCGGTACCAGATTCTTGGCGAGGAGGGTGGCGGCACGGTGTTCGAGACGTTCTACACGCTCAATCTCAGTAATGGGAAGCGCTACTTCAAAGAGCAACTGCGAGCCTTGCACAAAGAAGAAGGGGTATTAGGGCTCCAAGGCCTGTACCGCAAACTGACCAAGCGGTTTCTGTTCAACGAGTACATCATCAAGGACGAATTTGACGTTTTCGTCGCCTTCGAGACGATGAACAACCGTGGCAAAAAGCTTTCAGATTTGGAATTGCTCAAGAATCGTTTGATCTACCTGACGACCCTTTATACCGATGCGGAGCTGGATCCTGCGGAGCGCAATGATCTCCGTCACTTGATCAACGACGCTTGGAAGGAGGTTTACTTCCAGTTAGGACGCAACAAGTTGAAGACGCTGAACGACAACGAGTTTCTGCGGGCCCACTGGATGATGTATTTCAAGTTCTCGCGGCAGACGGGGCAAGACTACATCAAGTTTCTATTGGAGGAGCAGTTCACACCACGGCGTGTTCATCGCAAGATCGTTCAGCCGGTGGAACTGGAGGAAGCCGAGGAGCAGGCATCTGATGCGGACTTGGAAGCGGACGACGAGAACGGATTGGATGGGGTCGAAAGCGTCGAGCCGATGGAAGTGGCCGAGTTACGGCCGAACGAAATTCGCGAATACGTCAAGAGCCTCAAGGCATCTTCGGTTCATTGGTTCTGCACGTTCAGCCCCGAGATGTCTGACGATTTGACACCGGAAGAAATTGAGTGGATTCAACGCCTGAATCGACTGGGCATGGCGTATTTCCGCCCGTTGCTGATGGCGATTCTTAAGAAATATGATGATCCCGGCCAGCGTATCGATGCCTTCAAGAAGATCGAACGATTTGTTTTCGTTGTGTTCCGGCTGACCGAAACCCGGTCGAATTATGGCAGTTCTGAGTTCAGCAATGCCGTCCGTGCGATCGACCGCGGCGACACGGGCTTGGCGGAACTGAAGGAGCGACTGCAGGACTGGATGGGTTTCACGTTCACCGATGAGGGTCATTATGACAACGACTACTTTCGTGTGTTGCTTCAGAAGAAGTTCGAAAACAGTCAGGGATACTACAGCTGGTCAGGATTGCGGTATTTCCTCTACGAGTACGAGTTGGATTTGCTGTCCAGCAGTCGCCAGAAGAAGGTTGACTGGGTGGATTTGCTCAAGACGCCGAAGGACACAATCTCCATTGAGCACATTTATCCGCAATCCGAGACGGCGGCGTGGAAGCCGCCCTTCAAAGGTATCCGCAAGAAAGAGCGAAAGGCGTACTGCAATAGTCTCGGGAACCTGTTGCTCCTCTCTTCTGCGATCAACTCTTCGCTGCAGGACGATTCCTTTGCCGATAAGAAGAAGCCCAAATACAACAGTGATGGCAAAAAGCTCCGCAACGGTTATGCAGACGGATCGCACTCGGAAATCGAAGTCTCCCATTACGAAGACTGGGGACCCGATGAGATTCGCGAGCGAGGCATTCAGTTAATCAGATTCATGGAAAAGCGCTGGAACATCCGTTTTGCGGACGACCAGGCACGGGAGGAGATACTGTTTATCGGGAGTGTCGATGGAGAGGAGCCTAGTGGAGCAGTTTCAGGATGAGTTCCCTAGGCAAGCGTCCAAGCACGTCTAGCTGGGCGAGCGCCCCCATGTCGTAAAGCTGCCGCTCAACTAGTTCGCGGAAGCCTGTGAAACGATAGCCTTGAGTTCATCAAAATGGACGAATAAAACAAGTGCTTTCAATCTGCCTAATGTAATCCGCTTCTGACTGCCAAAATCTCTGTCCAACACGGCAGTAGGCAGCACGTAAAACTCCCCCTGATCGAAATCCATCGGGTCAATTGTCGGCTGATCCTTATGCGCTAGGAGCGCGAATACATAAACGTCCGCATGTCTTTTGGGTTCACCTTCAAAATCTCCAATTTTGGGATCCCATGCGTAAGATGGAGCAATGCCGAAGTTGATATCCGAAAGCCGATCTTGTGCCCAACTCTGCAAATAGCTTGAAGACTTGACTTCGATCTTGACTCCTTCGGGGGTTTCCAGATCGAAAGTGGCCCACGGATCACGGGTTCCAACTGTTGGGGCACCTACAGCACGAGCCACGATGAATTCAGCCAAGACACCTCGGATTGTATTGTCCACAAGACCGGACATTGACCATTGCCAGAACTCCAGTAGATTGAAGTTGGCATCTGAACCACCAGAGTGGAAGCATTCTGATCCACTCCTTCTAACAACATTTAATTTTGGAAATATTTTTTCAGGCATGATCTCCAACATCAACCTTTCTTCAGGGAGCGCTGGCGCACCATCTTTGCCAAGGCAGCGGAATCCAAACCGCCATCACCCTGTGCGACCAGTTGTTCCATCAGGCGCAGTGCATCTTCCGCACCAGACAGAGTCAGGCCGGTTTCTCGGGCCTCTCGATCCACGATACGAAGATCCTTGAGATGCAGTTCGGCCTTGAATCCGGGCTGGTAGTCGCCGGTCAGCATGCGCTGCCCGTGGACCTCCAGGATCCGGCTGTAGGCGAATCCGCCAAGCAGGGCGTCGCGCACCTGCTCGCGGCTCACGCCGCTGGATTCCGCCAAGAGGAACGCCTCCGCCACCGCCGCCATCGTCTGTGCCACGAGTAGTTGATTGCAGGCTTTGGCCACTTGCCCGGCTCCGGCATCGCCGATTCGGCGTACTTGCTTCCCGAGCACATCAAGCACCGGGTGGACACACTCGAATATTTCTTCCGGGCCGCCGACCATAATCGAGAGGGTACCGTCGATGGCCCCGGTCTCGCCCCCGGATACCGGGGCATCCAGCATGGCGATGCCTTTCGCCTCCAGCTGTTTGGCCACGGCTCGCGTTTCGGTTGGTGAGACGGTGCTCATATCGACCACGATATGACCGGGCTGGGCACCTTTGTCGATGCCATTCTCTCCCGTCACGACTTCCAGCATGTCGGGGGTGTCCGCCACCATGACGATGGTCAGGTCGGTTGCCGCACTGACCGCAGCCGGGCTGTCTCCAGTTGTCGCTCCAGCTTCGACCAGGGGCTCCAGCTGCTCGGGCCGGCGCGCAAACGCCTTAACTGGGTAACCGGCGCGCAACAGGTTGAGAGCCATTGGGCGGCCCATGATTCCGGGGCCGATCCAACCGATGGAAAGTTCGTTCATGGAGTCTTATTCCCGATACAATACGAACGCATCATACCCGCATCGTGAAAGTCTATTTTCGGAAACTCCGCGAGGTCCTGGATGGACCGCTCCTGCCGGTGTACCTGATTACCGGAGACGAACCAGTACAGATGCGGGATGCGGCGCGGATGATTCGCCAGCGGGCGAAACAGGAAGGCTTCGATCGTCGCGAATTGCGGATCATCGAGCGGGGCTTTTCCTGGGAGGAATTACCGACGCTGTGCAGCCCGTCCCTGTTCGGGGATCAGGCCATGCTCGACATGCGGGTGCTGAGTGGCAAGCCGGATGCGACGGCGAAAGCCCGGCTCAAGGAATGGTGTGAACAGGCTCCAGAGGGTAGTTTGATCACCCTGCAAGTGCCGCGGTTGGACAATCGGGCCCTGAACGAGGCGTGGGTGCGCGCCATCGACAAGATTGGCCTGATCGTGCGAATCATGCCGATGGACGAAAGAGAAACCCGGCAGTGGTTGCAGGGGGCGCTTCGGAAGCGTGAGTTGGAAATGGGCAGTTTCGAGATGGATTATTTCCTGTCCTGCGTGGAGGGCAACCTGCTGGCGGCCGAGCAGGAGTTGCACAAGCTGCACATCCTGAACGGGTCGGGGCCGATCTCGATGGAGTCCTTGCAGCAGTCTCTGGGGCAGGACGCCCGTTACGAGGCGATGGATCTGGCCATGGCCATGCTGCAGGGCCGGGGGCGCCGGATCATCAGCGTGGCGCGGAACCTGGAGAGCGAGGGTCACGATCCGGTTACGACGCATGCCATGCTGATGCGTGAAATCCGCCAGTTGCTTGCCTTGAGCCGCCAACCATCCGGGCTGGACTCGATTTTCCCGTTCACTCGCCGCGACCTGCTGAAAAGAGCCTTGAATCAGCACTCTCAGGAGCATTTTCGCGCTATACTGGCACGCTTCATCCACCTGGAACGGGTGGTCAAGGGACAGGGGCCGGAAAGCCCGTGGCCTGCCATCCAAAATGCCTGCCTGGCTTTTTCAGGAAAGGACCGACTGCTACCGGTACAGGGAGTCTCCGACCATGCCTGACGAAAATCTGGATGCCCGGATTGCTGAACTAGGTCAAGCCGCGCGAGCGGCCGGGCGGGTCATTGCTGCCTCCAGCGCGGAAGCGCGCAACCAGGCCGTGAGAACCACGGCTAGCCTGATCCGGGAGCGCACAGGCGCGATCGTCGATGCCAACGCGGAGGATGTGGAAGCAGCAAGGGCGCATCGGGACGATGCGTTTATCGACCGCTTGGCACTGGACGAATCGCGGATCGAGGGGCTGGCGGTGGAACTGGAGCATATTGCCGAATTGTCTGACCTGCTGGGCCGGATCTCGGACGTGCAGGATCGGTCCAACGGCCTGAAGATCGGACGGATGCGGGTGCCGATCGGCGTCATCGGCATGATTTACGAAGCCCGTCCCGGCGTGACCGTGGAAGCGGGCGGATTGTGCATCAAGTCCGGCAATGCAGTCATTTTGCGTGGCGGTTCCGAGTCGTACCGTTCCAATCAGGCGCTGGCGGATTGCCTGCAGGAAGGCCTGCGTCAGGCTTCGCTGCCTCCGGAAGGCGCGCAATTGCTGCCGACCACGGACCGGGCCGCGATCGATGCGCTGCTCAAGATGGACCAGTGGGTGGATTTGATTATTCCCCGGGGCGGGACGGAGTTGATCGAGCGGGTTCGCAGCCAGACTCACATTCCGATGCTCAAGCATCTGCATGGTGTGTGCCACGTATACATCGACGATACCGCAGACCGGGATCAGGCGATTCGCATTGCCGTGAACGCCAAGACCCAGCGCTACGGGGTCTGCAATGCAATGGAAACTTTGCTAGTTGCGGAATCCCGCGCCGAAGAGTTGCTGCCAATCCTGGGCGATGCCTACGCCGACCATGGCGTGGAGATTCGTGGCTGTCCCCGCACTTGCGAATTGCTGAAGCAGGCCGTTCCGGCTGCCGAGGAAGACTGGGCCGAAGAGTACCTGTCGCCGGTCTTGTCGGTGCGGGTGGTCACAGGCCTTGATGCGGCGATGGATCACATCGCGAAGTACGGTTCGCAGCATACCGACGCCATCGTCACTGCGGACGACGAGCGGGCAAAGCGGTTCATGCGCGAGGTGGATTCCAGTTCGGTGATGGTCAACGCTTCGACCCGGTTCGCGGACGGGTTCGAGTACGGGCTGGGCGCGGAGATCGGAATCAGCACGGACAAGCTGCATGCCCGCGGGCCGGTGGGCCTGGAAGGGCTGACCAGTCAGAAGTTCGTGGTCTATGGCGACGGACAAATTCGCGTATAATCCGCCGCTTACGAGGCCCTGACCATGGAAGAACTCTCTCTGCCGGAACAGTTGCGTGACCTGACACAGCGGGTGGATGCGCTTAGGGGGTATCTTTGACCTCGACGGCAAACGCCGCCTGCTGGACGACATAAAGCAGCAACTGGAAAACCCCGAAATCTGGAAGGATCAGGACCAAGCGCGCGAGCTGGGCCAGGCGCGTGCCCGCCTGGAGTCCGTTGTGCTGACGCTCGACGATCTTGGAGACTCCCTGCGCGACACCGGGGAGTTGCTGGACATCGCCCTGGAGGAACAGGACGAGGACACGATGGAGGCCTTGGCGTCGGATGTCCGGGATTGCGCCAAGCGGGTGCATGACCTTGAGTTCCAGCGCATGTTCTCCGGGCGTTTCGACGCCGGCGACGCTTTTCTCGACATCCAGGCTGGTTCCGGCGGCACCGAGGCGCAGGACTGGGCTGAGATGCTGTTGCGCATGTACTTGCGCTGGGGGGAGAAGCGCGGTTACGGGACTGAGTTGATCGCTGCTTCGGCAGGTGAAGTGGCGGGAATCAAGAGCGCGACCATCAAGTACACCGGCGACTATTGTTTTGGCTGGTTGCGTACGGAAACCGGCGTGCATCGCCTGGTGCGCAAGTCGCCGTTCGACTCCGGCAATCGCCGGCACACCTCGTTCGCGGCGGTGGTGGTCTCGCCGGTGGTCAGCGATGAGATCGAAATCGAGATCGACCCGAGTGACCTGAGGGTCGACGTGTACCGGGCCAGCGGGGCTGGCGGGCAGCACGTCAACAAGACCGAATCGGCAGTGCGGCTCACGCATCTCCCAAGCGGCGTAGTCACACAATGTCAGAATAGTCGCTCACAGCACAAGAACAAGGAGATGGCGATGCGGCAGTTGCGGGCCAAGCTCTACCAGTTGGAAGAGCAGAAGCGGCGTGAAGCCGAGCAGCAAAGTGCCGGGGAGAAGGCTGACATCGGCTGGGGCAGCCAGATCCGTTCTTACGTGCTGGACCAGTCGCGGATCAAGGATCTGCGTACCCAGGTCGAGACCGGCACGCCGCAGGTCGTATTGGACGGCGACATCGATGCTTTCTTGGAAGCCAGTCTCAAGGCGGGCTTGTAATGGCCAAAACAAAAACCGGCGAAGAGCGCCTGCTCGCGCAGCGTCAGGAGAAACTGCAGGAACTGTGGACGTCCGGTTGGGCATATCCGAACGATTTCCGGCCTACGCATACGGCGCAGGAGTTGCAGGAGGCATATGCGGAGCAGACAGCGGAGGAATTGGCCGACGGCCAGGTGAGCGTGGCCTTGGGCGGACGGCTGATGAGCCAGCGCGTGATGGGCAAGTCCGCGTTTTCACATGTGCAGGATCGGACCGGACGAATCCAGTTGCTGGTGCGGCGCGATGGACTGGGCGAATCGGACTACGCAGACTTCAAGACTTGGGACATCGGCGACATCGTCGGGGCGCAGGGCATCCTGATGAAGACCAAGACCGGGGAGTTGTCGGTGGATGTGCAGGAAGTGCGGCTGTTGAGCAAGTCCCTGCGGCCGTTGCCGGAGAAATACCACGGGCTGACGGATATCGAACAGCGATACCGGCAGCGTCACGTGGACCTGATCATGAACAGCGATGCCCGGGGCGTGTTCCAGAAACGCAGCCAGTTGCTCAACTGCCTGCGGCAGCAACTGGAGCAGCGAGGCTTTTTGGAAGTCGAGACGCCCATGATGCATTCGATCGTAGGAGGCGCGACGGCGCGTCCCTTCGTGACGCACCACAACGTGTTGCATCAGGACCTGTACCTGCGCGTCGCGCCCGAGTTGTACCTCAAGCGCCTGGTGGTGGGTGGATTCGAGAAAGTGTTCGAGATTAACCGCAGTTTCCGCAACGAGGGGGTGTCGTCGCGGCACAACCCGGAATTCACCATGATGGAGCTGTACCAGGCGTTCGCCGACTACCAGGACCTGATGAACTTAGCGGAAGCATTGATGCGGGAGATGGCGCAGTCCGTGCTGGGCAGCACGACCGTGTCCTACCAGGGCCAGGAATACGACCTGGAGCAGCCTTTCCAGCGCACCACGCTGACCGATGCAGTGCTGGCGCACCATCCGGGCCTGGATCGGTCCGACCTGTCCAACCGGGAACTGCTGGCCGGATTGTGCCGGGATAGTGGCATAGAGATCGATAAAAACCGGGGCGAAGGAGGGCTGCTGTTCGACCTTTTCGAGTCGTCGGTGGAGGAGAAGTTGGAGCAGCCGACGTTCGTGACCGAGTATCCGCTCGAGGTCTCACCGTTGGCGCGGCGTTGCGATCACAACCCTGATTTCGTGGATCGCTTCGAGTTGTTCGTGGCCGGACGGGAGATCGCGAACGGATTTTCCGAGTTGAATGATCCGCAGGATCAGGCAGAGCGGTTCCGAGAGCAAGTGGAGAGGCGAGATGCAGGCGATCAGGAGGCGATGCACTACGATGCCGACTATATCCGTGCTCTAGAATACGGCATGCCGCCAACGGCCGGGATTGGCATCGGCATCGATCGGCTGGTGATGTTCTTCTGCGATGCGCCGTCGATTCGCGATGTGCTGCTGTTCCCGCACATGCGACCGGAAGCGGGCTGATCTGAACTAGATAATTTCCAGGAAACCGATGATCGCCAGCCCGGCGGCGATCGCGCCGAGAATGTAGAGAAGCATGCCGATGTCGCGCTGGCGGTTGAACAGGATGTAGCCGCCGACCAGCAACAGGATCGCCACGTACAGAATCAGCATCATCCGGGACATATCGATCGCCTCAAGTCAGCTGGTAGGGGAGCGGGAGCGGCTCCAGAGATGGACCGTCCGGACGTTGTGCACGCAATGGCTGGCCGGCGTCCGCCGCGCGGACGGAGGCCAGCATCTGGCACGGCCCGCCGTCGGGAGGGACGCGCGCGTCGACCACCCGGCCGCAGGGACGGGCATCGGGGTCCTCGCTCAGGTGGATGGGGTCGCCCGGAACCGGGACCTCATCGAAGTTGCCGCTCAAGCGGTAGGTGCGGAACTTGACCTGGCCGCGGTATTTCATGCGTGCGACGACTTCCTGGCCGGGGTAGCATCCCTTGCTGAAACTGATTGCGTCGACCAAGTCGAGGTTCAGGTGCTGCGGGACGAACTGCTCGCGGTTCTCGGCGCGGACGAACGCAATCCCGTCCTCGATGTCCCAAAGGCGCCACAGGTCGGAGCCTGAATCGGGAGCTTTGCCATCCTCCCACAAGGTGGATGCCGCATCTTGGGGGCTGATCACCAGCCATCGGACGCGTTGCCCGGGCCAGGTGATGGAGGTGTATGGGTCGGTCTCCATTTTGCTGAGAGGAGATCGGGGCAATTCAACTGGAAATTCGGGGTTTTCTTCGAGATAAGGCCCGGTGACGCCGAACAGGGAAAATGATTCCGTCAGAGATTCGATTTCGACGTCGGAGCGCAGTTTGAACAATTGCAAACGCTGCAACACGGCTTCGTCAAGGCCCGAAGGAAGCACGATCCGGTATTGGTTCTCGCTTCTACGCCAGACTAGGAAGTTGGCAATCATCTGCCCCTTGGGCATGCAATAGGCGGATAGCTGAGCCCGATTGTCGGGCAAGGCCAGGAGATCATTAGTGAATTGACCGTGCAGGAAGTCGGAAGCGTCGGCGCCGGTGACGCCGATAATGGTCCAGTCGTCAAGCGCGTAGATGCTCGGGTCGGGTTTCCTGGACATGACTAGGCTCAATTCCAAGTTTTCCATTGTAACGGGCGCAAGCCCGATGATAAACTAACGGGGACCCAATTTTTTGGCGGCGAGGTATGGGAAATCAATCAAGCGACGCTCAGACCTTCCCGTTCGAAGAATCCCTCAAACAACTTGAGGATCTGGTCGAGCGGCTGGAGGGGGGTGAAGTTTCGCTGGAAGAATCGCTGCAGGATTTCGAGCGCGGCGTCGCCTTGGTGCGCACCTTGCGCGAGCGTCTGGATCAGGCGCAGCAGAGGGTCGACAAAATTGTGGAGCAAGAAGGCGGCGAGACGGCCGCACAACCCATGGACCTCATGGGCGATGACGATGAGGACAAGGATGACTGATCGTGGACAATTTCCCTTTTCTATCGAAGATCGAAAGCCCGGCTGATTTACGCGCGCTGGACCGCGAGGATCTCCCTGCGGTTGCAGATGAACTTCGCGAATTCCTGATTCAGGGCGTGGCCCGCTGCGGGGGGCACTTCGGCGCCAGCCTCGGTGCGGTCGAATTGACCGTGGCCTTGCACTACGCATTCAACACGCCAGAAGATTGGCTGGTCTGGGACGTGGGGCATCAGAGCTATGGCCATAAGATCCTGACGGGGCGTCGCGACCAGCTGGAGACGATTCGCCGTTGGGGAGGTCTGGCGCCGTTCCCGGAACGGCATGAAAGCCCTTACGACAGTTTCGGAGTGGGGCACTCCAGCACCTCGATCAGCGCGGCCCTGGGCATGGCGTTGGCCAGCCGCAATGCGGGGAAACCGTGCAAGTCGGTGGCCGTGATCGGGGACGGTGGGCTGACGGCCGGTTTGGCCTACGAAGCGCTCAACCACTTGGGGGTCTCCGAAGCGGATGTGCTGGTGATACTCAACGACAACGAGATGTCAATTTCCCCGAATGTGGGTGCCATGTCCCGTTACCTGACCCGCCTGCTGGCAGGGAGCCTATACGCCTCGGTGCGTGAAACAGGCCAACGCATGCTGAGCACGGTGCCGAGAGTTAAAAAGTTCGCGATGAGGATGGAGGGGCAACTCAAGGGAATAATTTTGCCGGCGGGCATGCTGTTCGAGGAATTGGGCGTGCAGTATTTTGGACCGGTTGGCGGCCATGACGTGTTGGGACTGCTGGAGGTCATAGAGAAGATGCGCGACCAGACTGGCCCGCGCCTGCTGCACGTCATCACCCAGAAAGGAATGGGTTACGAGCCGGCAGAAGGAGACCCCGTGGGCTATCACGCGGTTCCGACCTTTGATCCGGAAATCGGCGTGAAGAAGAAAGGGTCAAGCGGAGGGCCGACATATACCCAAGTGTTCGGCGAGTGGCTGTGTGACCAGGCTGCCGCGGACTCCAGGTTGATGGCGATCACTCCGGCGATGCGAGAGGGCAGTGGCCTCGTTCGCTTTGAGAAAGAGTATCCGGACCGTTATTTCGACGTCGCGATCGCTGAGCAGCATTCAGTTGCCGTGGGTGCGGGCATGGCCTGCGCAGGCGCGAAGCCGGTGGTGGCCATCTACTCGACATTCCTACAGCGCGGATACGACCAGTTGGTCCATGACATCGTGGTTCAGGAACTGGACGTGCTGCTTGCCATCGACCGGGCCGGGATGGTCGGAAACGACGGAAAGACCCATGTCGGTGCTTTCGACCTGTCCTACTTGCGTTGTCTGCCAGGCGTGGTGATTATGGCGCCATCCGATGAAAACGAATGCCGAAAGATGCTGACGACCGGATTTCTACATGAAGGCCCGGCGGCGGTGCGTTACCCGCGTGGCAAGGGGCCGGGGGCCGAGGTTGAGAAGACTTTGGAGCCGATTCCGATCGGCAAGGCGCGAAAGGTTCGCGAAGGGAAAGAGATCGCGTTTTTGGTGTTTGGCAGTTTGTTGGATCAGGTGACCCCGGTCGCGGAGGAACTGGACGCGACGCTGGTCGACATGCGTTTCGTCAAGCCTCTGGACATCGAATGCTTGAACGAGGTGGCGGGGATCCATAGTCTGCTGGTGACTGTCGAGGACAACGTCGTGGCAGGCGGGGCGGGCAGCGCGGTGAGCGAGGCCTTGGATTTGAATGGTTCTGTGCGGTTGTTGCAATTGGGCCTCCCGGATCACTATATTGAGCACGGGAGTCGAGAAGAGCAGTTGACGGCGGTGGGTCTGGATACGGAAGGAATCAGGAAGTCGGTTGCCGGGATCGTTGCAGTTACAACTTGAAGTCAGGATCCTCATATTCGGCTGTGGGCACATCTCGACTCAGACAAATTATCTGATTCAGTGATGCATTTCCCTATCGGCGGTGTGCCACAAACTCTTGTGCTGTTAGCCCTATATCTTTGGCAATACGACGCAAAAGAATCGGCGACAGGTCTCGGCCTTTATGCACTGGGACTGTCGTAGACCGCCCGTCCGCATGGCGAAAGCGTTTGTGTGAACCGCGCTGGCGAACTTCCTCGAAATCCAGCGCCCTGAGGATGGTTATGACCTCTTGTGGCTTGAGGACAGGAACGGGAGGCACTCGGCCTCAGGTCACTACGACAACTTGCGTGCCAACAAATTCTCCTGCCATTGCAGGCATACCGTCGTCGAATATCATGGCGATGGCTTCCTTGAGGTTGTCGTTGAGTTCCTCAAGCGTTTCACCTTGGCTATGCGCTCCGGGAAAGCCGGGAACGTAACCGACGTAGAGCCCCGTATCCGGGCAGCGTTCGACGACGGCCGTGTAGCTTTTGGGGTTTGATTCACTCATGATCCGATCTTATCACGGCTTCTAGGCGACTGACAGCAGATGTGGTGGCAAATCTTAGGCTGTGAATGCTATCTAGATGGGTCGATTTAGAATTATCTCTAGGACCAGTTTTGTTCCAAGAAAACCTAAGATCAGAAAGACAAGACCCGCCAAAGTCATGCCGGCGGCCAGCCGACCCCGCCAGCCGAATTGCCAATGCCCCCATAGAAGCGCGACAAGCGTAATCCACGCCAAGGCGGAAAACGTCATCTTGTGCAGCATGCCGGGACTGAATGGCTCGGTCAGTGCGCTGCCGCCGACAGCGAGGCCGATTGAAAGCAGGATCAGGCCCAGTGCAATGATTTTGATTAGCAAGGACTCCATGCGGTCCAGCGGAGGCAATCGGCCGGAGATCCGGTCGGCCAGATGCCGGGAGCCGAGCTGGTGCTCTTTCAGTAGCAGCATCAGGGCTTGAGCCCCGGCCAGCATCAGCGTGCCATAGGCCAACAGCGAAATCATGATGTGCGTGTTGACGTTCCACGGAAGAATTGCGGCCTGCGAGCCTGTGACAGGCTCAATCCAGATGGCGGCCAGAGCGCAAGGCAGGGTAATCAGGCCCAAGTGCCAGGTTGGCTGGAACACGGCCCAGGCCAGGACCAGGGCGTTGATCAGCAGGGCGGTCAACGCCATGGCATTGAAGAAGGTAAACGTGAAGCTTCCTTCAGCCCCGGTCGGGTCGAACAGGACCCAGGCGTGCAGTACGCAGCCTGCCGCCCAGGCTACGGCCGTGGAGTTGCGGCTCAATTTGTCCGACAGGATGCCCGCTAAGGCAACCAGGTACAGGGCGAACGAAATGACGGGCAGCAGCGGGGACATGGAAAACCTGAAAAACTTGCTTATTCTATATACTGATATTTTGATTCGTGCAGGCGAGACGGTTTTGACCGGCATTGAGGACTGACAACATGAAGATGGAAACCATGGCCGTGCACGGCGGCTACGAACCGGAAGCCACCACCAAGGCGGTGGCTGTGCCGGTCTACCAGACCACGTCGTACGCTTTCGACGACACGCAGCACGGGGCGGATCTGTTCGACCTCAAGGTCGAGGGCAACATCTACACCCGCATCATGAACCCGACCACGGCGGTGCTGGAGAAGCGCGTTGCCGAAATGGAAGGCGGGGTTGGGGCGTTGGGGCTGTCCTCCGGAATGGCGGCCATCACCGACGCAATCTTCACGATTGCGGGCAGTGGCGACAACATTGTTTCCACGCACACTTTGTACGGGGGCACCTACAACCTGTTTGCGCACGCCTTGCCGCGTCTGGGGATCGAAGTCCGTTTCGTCGATCCGGATGATCTGAAGGCCATGGAGGCAAGCATTGACGACCACACGCGGCTGGTTTTTTGCGAGACCATCGGGAATCCGCTTGGCAATGTCGCGGACCTGACGGCGCTGGCCGATTTGTCGCATGCGCACGGGTTGCCGCTGGTGGTGGACAACACTGTCCCGACTCCGGTGCTGTGCCGGCCTATCGAGTTCGGGGCCGATATCGTGATTCATTCCCTGACCAAGTACATGGGAGGGCACGGTACGTCGATCGGTGGCGTCGTGGTGGATTCCGGGAAATTCCCATGGCTCGATCACGCAGACCGTTTTCCCATGATGAGCGAGCCGGATGCTTCCTACCATGGCGTGGTCTACACCGATCTGGGTGCGGCGGCCTATATCACGCGAGTCCGGCTGATTCCGCTACGCAACATGGGTGCGGCGTTGTCTCCGTTCAATAGTTTCTTGGTTCTGCAGGGAATCGAGAGCTTGCCGTTGCGCATGGAACGGCATTGCGAGAACGCGCAAAAGGTCGCGGAGTTCCTGCAGGGACACAACCAAGTAAGTTGGGTACAGTTCGCGGGACTTGAGGATCATCCGCATCACGACCGGGTGCAACGCTACATGGGCGGGCGGGCTTCGTCCATCCTGAGTTTCGGGATCAAGGGTGGTGCGGAAGCAGGTGGACGGTTCATCGACGCTTTGAACCTGATCGTCCGGCTGGTCAACATCGGGGATGCCAAATCGCTGGCCTGCCATCCGGCAACCACCACTCACCGTCAGTTGGACGAGGCTTCCATGAAGGCAGCCGGGGTAAGCCCGGACATGGTGCGCTTGTCGATCGGCATCGAGCATATCGACGACATTCTCGAAGATCTCGACCAAGCCTTGCTAACAGCAAAGGCCTGATCGTAGCCCGTATGCGGGCCCGTCAGGGGCGGATCGGCTGGATCTGCGGCCAGATCGGAGAGGTTGGTCGACCTGCCTGCCACTGGTAGATCGCAGCGTATTCCAGCACGATGCGGACGTATTTCCGGGTCTCTTCGAACGGGATGGTGTCGATCCAGATATCCGCATCCGTCTCGAAGTCAGGACGCCAGCGATCGACGGCTCCGGGGCCGGCGTTGTAGGCGGCCAGGGCCATGGCGGGGTTGCCGTTGTAGCGTTTGAGCATGTCGGCAATGTAGCGGCTGCCCAGGCGGATATTCAGGGAAGGCCTTTTGAGGGACTGGGTTCGGGGACGCTTGAGTTTGAGGGATCGGGCGACCTGCCGTGCAGTTCCCGGCATCAGTTGCATCAGGCCGACGGCTCCGGCTCGGGAGCGCGTGTCGACCGCGAAGGCACTCTCGCGTCGCGAGATGGCGAACAGCAGGGAAGAATCGACCTTGTTGCGGAGGGCCTCTTTTTCAAACAGGTCGGCGTGGGCCCGCGGGAAGCGGCGTTTTAGGTCATCGAAGTAGCGACTTTTCCCGAAAGCACGGATCGTGCCTTCATGCCAACCCCAGTTGCTGGCGGCGATCGCTGCGCGATTGAGTTGCTCTGCGCTACCTTGATTCATCAGGTCATACCATTCTTCACGCGCATTCATAATGCTTCCTTGGTGGAGGAACTCGCGGGCACGCTTCAGAGCGGGCAGTTCTTCCTTGGAAACCTTGTCCAGAGGAGTGAGGGCATTGTTCAAGGAGTGCGGCCGGTTGAGCCGTTCAGCCGCGAGGAACCCGTAGTAACTGCGGTGGTTAGCGACTTCCTCGAACAGTTTGACGCTTTCGGCGGTGCGGCCGAGTTGCTTCAACGCACGGGCCTGCCAGTACGAGCCCATTTGTCTGTATGGATAGGCATCCGGCAGTTCCTGGGCAGCCTCAAGGATCTTCTGCCAGTCCCTTTCATGCAGGGCCAAGCGCAGGCGCATGTGCCGGAACGTATCGTCACGCAAGTAATTGGGAGTGGCTTCCATCAATGAATGGGCCAGCGGCAACCCGTCGCTGGCGGCCTCCAAAGCGATGCGGTAGCGCAGGTCCTGGATCTGTTTGAGACTGAGTACCTTGGCTTTGCGGAATCCTTCGTACCATTCGTGGGCGGCTTCGGGGTCTTTGCGTGCGCGGCGCGTGATGCCGTGCGCGACGATCCGGCGTGCGTGGGGGCTAGCGGACTTTAGGCGACGATCTCTCAGGTAGCGTTTCGGGTTCCGATGAACCTGAATCCAGAGGTCGACCCAGGCGCGCTCCTTTTTCGGCAGAAAACGCTTGAGGTAGCGTGCCAGCCGGGTGTTGCGCTTCTCCATGGTCAATTGGATGCGCTGCCAGACCAGGTCATTGGTCAACCCGTTGCTTTGGAACCATTTGAGCAGGGGATCGCAAATCTTGGGCCGGGACTTGCCGTGCAGCCAAATGGAATGGATCAGCGATTCAAGTTCTTGCGTGAATCTTTTGAGATGGATGTGGGAGCGGACGTATAGGCACTGGAGACTAACATCGCCGTATTCCTGGTAAGAGTTGATTAACTTGGTGTAATGACGACGCTTGAACAGGGAGCGCAACCAGGCATTGTGCAGTCGACGACTCAGGTGGGAATCCTTGTGCTCGACGATGAATTTCGCGATCTGCTTGTCGTGCGATCCGCCGCGGCGTACGATCAGGTAGCGGTAGTCGAGATAGGAAACCAGTGGATAGTCGCCGAGCTGCTTGCGCAGACGGTGGAAGCGTTTGGTTTGGCCTTTCTTCAGGGCTTTCAGGGCTTGGCTGTAGACCGCGCGCTGAGCCGTCAGTTCATGATCGCTGGATTTGGCGGCTATGGCAAGAGTGGGTGAGGCCGCGAGAAGGCTGAACGCCATCAGCCAGCACGTATACTGTCGGCGCGAGTGGGGCGTATGGAGCCGCCGAATGTTTGATTGGGACTGGATCATCAATCTACCGCACTATCGCTACGGCATAACGCTATTCGGCGTGATGGCGGTACTTCCAGCGCTGGTCAGCGGGAACATGCTGATCCACGAGATTGGTCGACTGCGGCAGGGGAAGAAGGACGCGGACGGGAAGGCCGTGTTGTTCAATGCAGTAGCCCTGATCGTCAGTGTGGCGTTCATCGCGGGAGCAATTTACCAGTGGCTCTAGGATTTGCTCAGAACCACGAAGGCGTTTTGATGTGATTCGGTTTGCTGGGCGATTTCTTCCTCGATTCGTTCGGAGTAATGGTAGATCGGAATGCTGGAATGAAGGCGTTGTGCAACTATATCCGAATAGTATTCCGGTTCCTTGAATCCTGAACCCAGTTCCGGGTTTGATGCAGCGCATTCCGGTGTCAGGATGAGCGTGCCGTCTTTGGAGAGTTGACGCACAGCCGCGTCTGGATCAAAGGCTGCAGGATTGGTGATGCACAGGACATCTCGCAGATTTTCGGCGTCAGAGGACTCAGAGTATTCCAACGGACCATGTTCTTGAGTCGAGCAGACTTGATCCAGGGCCTGCAGGATGTCGGGAGATTCCTTGGAACCGTGAGCATCGGCCCGGGTGACACGAGTATAGGGGCTGTAAAGGCATTCAAGCGCGATTAGGCCCGCATCTTTACCGATGGCGGCTAGGCGTACGGGTCGGCGTGGACCGTATTGATTGCGGATGACCTGTTCAATGACGGCGTGATAGCGACCGAGACGCCAGAAACGTTGGACTTCGGACTGCCAAAAGTCTTGGGCTGCTTCGGCATTGCCTTCCAGTCCCAAAGCCACTGTACGCCGAGGGGTTTGCTCGAACAGCCACCGGGCCGTACTCGGGATGATAGGCGGCCAGCGTCGGCCGACCCGCATCGACATGACGCCGTCGTTTTCTGCCCAGATATTGCTGATGCCGATGTAGCGTGAGCGGCTGCGGAAGATGTTTTCCAGGGAGCTGCGGCACCACAGGCCTTGGTCGCGTGCTTGGATTTCCGGGTAGACCGGAAGGATTACGGCCCCTTTGGGCTTTATCAATCCCAGCAGGTGACGCAGGAATGCCGCGCCCCAATTGTTGGAGAACAGCGGGAAGCTGATGCCGATGAAAATGCGGTCCAGTGAGAATGGCGCGAAGGGATGAAACACATTGCCGATCTCTCCTTCGCCGGGGTCTTCCACGAAAGTTGGAGAATCCGTGGTGAAGCTCCGGATGTCGTCCGACGGACGAATCTGGTTATGCTTGTCGCGCTGTTCGCTGAAGTAGTACTCCAGGTCTTCCTCAATATCAGAGGCTGAGCGATGCAGGGCAATGTCCATGAATCAGAAATTCAAAGTATTAGGATGTCGGGACGTTCGTAGTTTTTTTGGATGTAGTCGTTCAGGTCGCTCACCCAGTTTGGATCCGGAGTTTCTGGTGGCACTTCCCCGATGCTGACGCGCGCCCGGGACAGTTCGGACTGAGGGTCTTCCAGAAATTCGTCGCACTGCGTGAGGACAGTGGTTGCTTCGCGACGGTAGATTTCCTCGAACACGGTCGCGGTCACGCGGTGGACGAGTGCTTGCCGGGTGACTCCAAAATGGATACAGACACGTTCGGTTAGGCCGATCAAGGCACCGTTAACATGTGGATCCTGCTGCATCGAAACTGGGACATTTCCAAGGTCATCATGGACTGGTGTGAGGCAGGGTAGAAGCAGGGCAAGAGTTTTCTGGCGGGCCTTGAGGGTGCGGGGTTTTAGGAACTCCATGGGGATGTGGGGCTGGATGCTGCATTTTAGCAAGCCGAGTAGCTACAGTACTTCAGTTTTTGGGTTTATATATTCTGATTATCTAAAGGCCATGGCCAGCGAACCTCTGAAAACCTTCGCGACAAGCATGGTCTCTCCTGAACTGTGCAATAAATAACAGCATACATTGTTGCCAAGTGTAAAATTTCTCACATGAAAGACACTACACCGAAGGATTTAAGCCTGAGGGCGTTAATTGACTATTTGCGTGACGGACGTTATGTCATCCCGGATTTCCAACGAGAGTTTGAATGGAAGCCTTCGCACATTCTCCAGCTTTTACGCTCTATTTTTCGTGACTACTACATAGGCAATCTACTTCTCTGGAAAGGTGAGAAGCAAAACTTCGAGGCATTGTCCTGCGAATCACTCTATGGATTTAGTGGACGGAGCGAGCGCAATTACATTGTCTTAGATGGTCAGCAACGTTTAACGGCTCTGTATTATGCTTTCTTTGCTCCTGATCTACCGCCTCCATATCGAAAGACGCGGGCCGTCTACTATATTCACATCGACAGGTTTGTGGACGATGAGGACGACGAAGCTTTCGGGTATTGGTTTGCCTCCTCCAAAAGCATAGAGCAATGGCTGGAAAACAGAAAACAGCAATATGACGAACATGAATTTCCTGTGGCCATGTTCGGGTCTCAGGATGAATTTAGCTTAGGGGAGTGGCTTGATGGATACATAAGACATTGGAGCTCTGTAGCTGGGGATAAGGAGAGTGCGGGGGATAAGGATGCTTTTGAACAAGCACGAGGCTATGAGAGACATGCAGAAAGATTCAAGCAACACATTAGGGAACTCATGAATCATTACAAAATTTCCTACATTGAATTAGACAAGAATCTGGAACTTGAAAAGGTTTGCAACATTTTTCAGCAGATCAACAGTCAAGGCGTGCAATTAAAAATATTTGACTTGATGAATGCTTTGCTCAAGCCCAAAGACATAAAGCTTAAAGACGCATGGCGGTCGGCGGCAGGCAAGTTTGGGTACGTTGCCCCAAGCGGCATGAAGAAAATGCAGGTGTATGTCTTGCAAGTCATGTCCATCTTGAAACAGAGCTACTGTTCTCCTCGATATCTCTACAATCTGATACCTAGACAAGAAAAGTCGACACGTGATTCGGATGATGCATCCCGCAAAAAAGTCCTGATTCCCGATGCGGAGCATTTCATGAATGATTGGGAGGAGGCGGTGAGCGCACTGGAGGGGGCGATCAAATCATTGCGCGACCCGAAGGAATTCGGTGCGATCAAATTTTCTTTCTTGCCTTATTTTTCAATCCTGCCAATTTTTGCCGCATTGCAGGCATCACTGAAAAGTTTGGAACCAGCCATGAAACTTAAGGCGCAGGAAAGAATCCGACTCTGGTATTGGAGGTCGGTTTTCTATCAGCGTTACTCCCAAGCAGTTGAGTCCACAAGCGCTGCTGACTTCCAAGATGTCAGAAAGTGGATTGAGCAAAAAGAAATTCCCAATTTCATGGAAGGGGCAAAGCTACGGCTTGAAGACCTAAACCTTGTTCGGCGGGTGAACAGGCCAGGCCCAGCACTCTACAACGGTATATTCAATCTCCTGATTCTGCGAGGAGCTAGAGATTGGGTGAGCGGCAAGATACCTGCATCTGACGAAATCGATGATCACCACATCATTCCAGTGGCCCATAAAATCAAAGGATTGGAGGCCGGTCTCGTGAATACCATTCTCAACCGAACCCCATTGACTGCAGAGACAAATCGAAATGTCATAGGGGATAAATTGCCGAACGAATACCTGCCCGATATGATCGAGAAAAGCGGAGAGAAACAAGTCAGGAAGATCTTGAAGTCTCATTTCATATCAAGAAAAGCGATGAAGGTTCTGCTTCGGAAGCCATTTACTCCGGATGATTTCATGGAATTCATAGGAGAACGGGAAATAGCCTTGCAGACCGAGGTGGATAAGAGACTCGGGCAGGGAAAGGGACGTTCTGTCTAGATCTTAAGGATTTGTAGAGAATCAGGATGACGATCCAATCTGATCCCGAAAGAACCAAAGAGCGAACTCATCGCCTTGAGAGATATATACAAGGCAACCTGCTTTCGGAAAATGGTTCCTTTATTTGCAACCATTTCGCACAGTGCCTCGGAAGCCGGAGCGGACAACCATTCCACAAAGGACAAATGAGTCATATCGGAAGGCACTACGATTTAGAAGTAGATGGATGCCCTACACGCATCGTTTTGGTTGGGCAAGAATATGGCCAAACACAGGAATGCGTCAGCCTATCGAAACGATCTGAGAGAATCTCGCTTTCGGCTGCAAAAGGGTTTCGGGGTCGCAATCCACACATGAGAGGAACAAGCTCCACATTGCGGTTGCTCCTTGGACGTGAACCTGGCGATGATGAGGAAGGCGAGCGCTTGCTGGACAGCCACATATTCGATGGTTTTGCTTTGGTCAACTACCTGCTTTGTACGGCGCTTAAGAAGCTTAGGAGCAAAGAGCAGGACGCTCGTGGAGGAGGGCAAGGCAATTCAAGTCGAATTATGCGGCGGAATTGCAGCCGCCACTTTCGAGCAACTTTGGAAATTCTTGAACCAACTGTGATTATCGCCCAAGGCATTGGAGTACGAAAATGGATGTCGAATGCATTCCCGGTCGCAGAGCAGAGAGATCAGCATGAAGTTGTCTCGATTGCTGGGCAGCCTGTGGACTTGTTTACATTCAGCCACCCTTCGGCAGGTGGCCCACCTGGGTTTTGGGGGAGGAGTACGCGGTCGTCTTATCTGGTGGAGGTCGTTGCTCCTGCTCTCAGGGAATTCCTCTCTCAACGAACCTAGCTAAGAACATGAAAGGCATTCTTGCCGTACTATACGGATAATCTCAATTTTCATGTCTGAGCAAAAACCTGCTTTTGTGATCTTGCGTGGCCAAGTAATCAGTGGTCGCGGGACTGCTTCCCGGTCAAAAGTCAAAGAATCGCCAGTTTCAGACTTTTTCGGAGAACTTCCAGCACCGGGTTCATTGAATATCGCGCTGGAGAGACCGGTTCGGTTTGACCCGGAGAAGGTAGCATTTCCTGGAGGCCCTCGCGCCTATTATTGGCCTGCCGAAATTAATGGAAGCCGTTGCCTAATTACGCGGGCAAACGGGCATCCGCTGCACATTGTTGAGATTCTCTCCCCTTATCGGCTGAGAGAAAAATTTCAATTAAAAAACGGAGATTCTGTAGAGATAAAAGCTCCCTCCAATTTGATAATGGATTTGTCAAGGGGAAGTAAAACGGTCTGGAGCATTTTCTGGAAGTTCCGAGGCGGCTGGTACGCGTCAAGAACGTACCGCATACTTGTCGGTCCTTTCTGGTTAATTCGTCGGCTTGCGACGCAATCTCCTCAGTACCATGCCAAATTGTGGGATCAGAAAAAACTCCGGGGTGATGTTTCGATATGCCATATCAATCTGGCCCGTAATCCAAAACTGCGTGGAGGTGAGCGACAGACTAAAATTCTGGTTGAGGCACTGGCGGTCGAAGGCGTAGCCAGACAGCGTGTGATCGTGTTGCGGAACGGTCCTTTGGCACATCGCTTCCAAAGCAGTCCTGAACTGGAAGTTCGCCAGGTAGGTAATCGATTGTCAGCAGTATTCGCTTGTCGAGGTGCACCCTTGTTGCATGCGCATGAAGCACATGCGGCGCAGGTGGCATATGCCGCTAGTCTGTTTGGCAAGCAATACCTGATTACACGCCGGCTGACAAAGCCTGTGCGATCCAATTCCTACAGTTCTGCCGTATACCGGAACGCGCGAGTTGTGGTGGCTTTGACCGAAGCAGTGGAAAACAGCCTTCGGGATCGTTTTCCAGAGGTTTCAATTGCCCGTATTCCTGATGCTTGGAATCCAGAGTATCCCGATCCGGATGGGGTGCGGGAGATTAGGGAGAAGTTTTCAGGCAAATTCATTGTCGGACATGCCGCTGCGATGGATGGCCCGGAGAAGGGACATTCCGTATTGCTTCAAGCGGCGCGGGTCTTGCAGCAGGAGGCGCCAGACATCCAATTTGTTTTGCTGGGGAGCGGCCGCTTGGAGGAGGAATTCCACCAACAAGTTGAGGGTCTGACCAATGTGCATTTCGCGGGTTGGGTTGAAAACCCCATCACATGGATTGCCGCTTTTGATCTTTTCGCATTTCCTTCTCTGATTGAGCCGCTGGGGTCCACGCTTCTGGATGTAATGCGTGCGGGTGTACCTATCGTGGCGAGCCGGGTGGATGGAATTCCGGAAATTGTTGCCGAAGGATGCGGGGCCCTGATTTCGCCTGGAGACACGGGGGCATTGGCAAAGCAATTGCTTCGTCTGTATCGATCAGAGGGAGTGAGGCGAAGTTTGTCGGAGAAGGGGGTGGAGAGGGCGAAGGAATACAGTCCGGAATTGATAGCGAGAGAACATATAAGAATCTATCGAACTCACGGGTTGGTTTTAGGCTAAAGAGCATTGTTGTTGCTACGCTGCCTTCCATTCAGGCTTTGTGTTGGTGGGCGTCTGACAAATAAAGGGGTATTTGCCGTAGTCTCTTTTACCTTTTATTACACGGCCTCGCATAATGATAGTAACCTCTGACCATCTATTTGATTAGAGTACTAGTGGGGCTTGGTGCAGATCGCCACAAGGCCATGTCCTGAAAGATTGCGAAGAGAGTTAATTTCGCGAAATGGACGGAGATTCTGCTGGTAGATCCGCAAGTCTTTATTGCGTTCCTGCCTGTGTAGTAGAAATTTTCCTAGCCACATTATTGGGCTCAAAAATGCGGCGAGAAATAGGGCGCCCCGTTTGATACGATCGGTCCGGTAACGAGTGTCCGTAAATCCTGCATAACGGAACCCATAATCCCAATACTGGATTGGAAATGGATTGATATGCCCTTTTCCCGAATCCGCGTCCACAGGATCACTGCTGGGGCCGTCGTAGTGCTGGAATCGACCCGTAAACAGAAAGCGAAACCGGCTACTGATAGTCATCATGTTGGGGACTGAAAATAAAAGCTTCCCACCGGGATTCAGAGTCGTGTAGATTTCCTCCAACAGTGTGTATGGGGAGCGGACATGTTCCATCACTTCCATGGCAATGACAAGATCGAAAGATCGCATCTGGAAATTGAGGGGCTTTGTCAGTTCTGATACTTGAAAGGGGACGTTAGCTTGAAAAAAGTCTTCGTCCATGTCAGTCCCCATGAGATATCTGTCTGGATCCCAGCCCTGTGCCCGATAGTGATCTGCAATGCGCTGCAATAAAGCACCGGAGCCGCAACCTATATCTAAAATGTGGAGTGGACCGCCTTCTAGGCATTCGATAACCATTCCAAGCATCGTCAGGTTGGTTGCCTCGGGCGATTTTGTAGGGAGGGAGAATGGAGTTCGATATCCACGAGGTCTTCGAAGGGCGGCTTTGTCTTCAGGGGAAAAGAAAGAAAACATGACAACTTGAGCGGTTGCGATTCCCGAAATTTTAACCTGCCGTGAATATTACCCTGTTAGCAAATGCGTTATGCTTTGCTTGTTGGTTAGGCGAAGAAAGCGTAGCATGTCGCGCAAATAAAATCATTCTTCACAATTCATGCTTCAGTATGTTGCTCATATGTAAAGCGCATTGGGGAGATGTAGACATGGGCTTTGGATATGGCTAATCATCCTTCTCGTACCCTAGTAGTTCTGGATTCTAGTGTGGGCGACATTGTGATGAACCACACACTATTGTCTTTGCTGAAGCAGCATGAGCCGAGCCTTGAGATTGATGTCATTGCTCCGCCTGTAGCTCAGGGATTGACTAGGCGGATGCTAGAAGTGCGGCAACATATTCCTTTAGACATTCGTTCAATTCAACCTCTATCTCGCCGATGGCTAAATGTCGCGCGAAGTTTGTGTAAAGGAAACTACAGACAAGCCATATTGATTCCACGTTCAACTAGTGCAGCTTCATTACTTCGTTTATCTCAGATCCAAATCCGCACAGGTTTTAAGCAAGTGCGCCCAGGCCTGATCAATGATTCGCGTGGAGGTCGACCCTCAAACTTTCGTCAGAAAACAACTCGTCTAGCTCCTAAAGGAATGATTCTGCCGGATCGCTTGCCATACCCACATCTTCAGACCAATCCCCAAGAAATTGCCGCAACAATCCGCAATTTAAAAATAGATTCTTCAAGCAAGCCCATTGTTGCATTGGCTCCCGGTGCGGCAAGGTGGAAAACCAAAATATGGCCACTGGAATATTTCGTGGAACTAGCCAAAATGCTGACAGAAAAATATCGCATATGTGTTGTTGGTGGAGATCAGGAAGCCTCCATGGGGCAAAAGATTGCCGCAGGAAACCCTCGGGGCATCGTTAATTTGTGTGGAAGGTCTTCCCTTGATGAAGTGGTAGACGTGATTGCTACGGCCAGATGTGTGATCGCTAATGATTCTGGGCTTCTGCATGTGGCTGCGGCTGTGCAGACGCCAGTTGTTGGAATTTACGGGCCAACCAGTCCCGAAGCGTATCCCCCGCTGTCAGACTCTCGGGAAATATGCTGGACAGCGGCCTTGTGTAGTCCCTGTTACCAGAATCGATGCCCCTATGGGCACCATGCTTGCATGAAAGAAATTACTCCACAGCAGGTTTTGGGTAAGATTTCAGAATTGATTGAAAAATAGGGATCTTCAATTGTGAGGCTAACAATTAATTGACAGTGAGAAATCTAGATGCTTCCGAATTACAAACGAACTAATCCACCCCTATGGTTGGAACGCAATTTTTGTTTTAGGAAAGCGTATATATTGCGTCGATTGTTGCACCATTCTGGGGGTCGCTATTTTTCAGACTCCGACCGATTTACCAAGCGAATTTTTAAACACTTGCAGAATCAGGGGCTAGTTTCTCCAAATGGATTCTTTGTTGATGTTGGTTGTTATCACCCAGTCAGAGGAAATACCACTTATGTCCTGTACCGACAGGGTTGGTGTGGAATAAACATTGATGTGGACTCAATCAAGGTAGAGGCGTTTAATCTTCGCCGCCCTCAAGACACGAATATTACCTGCGCTGTGAGTAAGGAGCCAGGAGAGGTGAAGTATTGGAGAAAAGGGTTGTGGTCTATCTACAATTCTCTTGAACTTGATGGAGAAGGGGGGGGGGATTCCAGAGAGATGAAAGTCAAAGTCGATACTTTGACAAATCTTATCGATGCAACACTCCACAAGAATCGCCCGATAGATTTTCTTAGCGTCGATGTGGAGGGCCATGACCTCGAGGTCTTACAGTCACTGGATTTTGTCCGGTATCGCCCTAAAGTAATTTGTGTTGAGACATGGGATTCCAACTTGGCTGATGTAATGTAAAGCCAACTGTATTCTTACATGATGGAAAAGGGTTACACATTAGTTAACTGGGTTAGTTCTAATCTTGTGTTTCTTCATCAAGACTACCCTCATATCCGATATTTTTGAGTCAAGTACAGCTCGGGACAGGCACGCGCATGCAAAATGTAGGTATCACGCCCGTGTACCAGAATTTAGGCAATAGAGAATGCACAGGAAAATGCGGCAAAAATCCCATATGCTAAAGTAATCTCACACTTTTTGGCGGATTGATTTAACGACGGAATCACCCAAATGAGGAAATTCTGGAGAAAGACCGCCAAAAAAATCCCGAGATACTTAAAAACCCGGTTCCTGCCATTCCTCGAATGGCTGCCGGAACTGCGTTCTTCCTCCGTCATGAAGGCGGACCTCATCGCCGGCACCACCGTTGCCTTGGTGATCGTTCCGCAATCAATGGCTTATGCCCAGTTGGCCGGCCTGCCAACTTATTACGGTTTATATGCCTCGTTTTTGCCGGTAATCGTTTCGGCCGTGTTCGGGTCGTCCCGCCAGTTGGCGACCGGCCCGGTAGCCGTGATTTCGTTGCTGACCGCATCGGCCCTGGAGCCGATCGCGTCGGCGGGTTCGGAAGGCTATATCGCCTACGCGATCATGTTGGCTCTGATGGTCGGCGTGTTCCAGATCGCTCTGGGGCTTCTGCGTCTAGGGGTATTGGTGGACTTTCTGTCGCATCCGGTGGTCATCGGTTTCACGAACGCGGCGGCACTAATCATCGCCACATCCCAGTTGGGCAAATTGCTGGGGGTGGTTGCCGAGAAAAGCGAACATCACTACGAGACGGTCTGGAACATACTGGTCGCGGCTTCCGAATTCACACACTGGCCGACCGTGGCCATGAGCGTTGCAGCCATCGGTTTGATGTATTTTCTGCCGAAAATTTCAAAAAAAGTGCCTGGTATCCTGGTTGCGGCAGTCCTGACCACGGTAGTTTCTTGGCTGATCGGCTTCAAGGAGAATTTCGGCGGGGCCATTGTCGGCTCAATCCCTGAAGGTTTGCCGAATCTCGTTATCCCAACCATTGATTTTGGCTATGTGTTGGACTTGGCAGGTGTTGCGATTGCCATTTCCCTGATCGGCTTCATGGAAGCGTTTTCCGTTGCCAAGTCGATGTCGATGCGGAAAACTCGCCAGCATCTGGATGCCGATCAGGAATTGTTGGGTCAGGGCTTGGGCAATCTGGCGGCCAGCTTCTTCCAGGGTTATGCAGTTTCCGGCTCGTTTTCCCGCTCCGCAGTGAACTTGACCGCCGGCGCAATCACGGGTTTTTCTTCCGTCGTGACTGGCCTGCTTGTAGCCGCAACGCTGCTGTTCTTGACCCCGATGCTGTACCACATGCCACAGGCTATGCTGGCTTCGGTCATCATCATCGCGGTGGCTAGCCTGTTCCGGGTTAAACCGATTATCGATGCCTGGAAAGTGCAGAAGCACGACGCGGTCGTGGCGGTCATCACATTCGTGTTGACGCTGGCGTTTGCGCCGCATCTGGAAAACGGGATCATCATCGGGGTGCTTTTGGCGCTCGGGCTGTTCGTCTACCGCATTATGCGTCCGAACATCAGCTTGATTTCACGTGACAGCATGGGCAAGTTTGCCGATGCCCGGCGGAGGATTCTCGAGACTTGCTGCAGCATCTCGATGCTGCGCTTTGACGGACCGCTGTTCTTCGCCAATACGGGTTATTTCAGTGACCAAGTTCTGCGGGCCGCTGCTTCGACCGAGGGTTTGCGCTACATCATCGTGGATGCGAGCAGCATCACGGAGATCGACTCGACCGGGGAGCATATGCTGCACAGCCTTGCACGGGAACTGGTGGATTCCGAAATCACTTTCATCGTGACCCGGGCCAAGCCGGAGATCATGGAGATTTTCGAGCGCACGGGGTTCGCCAGCCCGGAGTGGAGCGAGTATTTCACGGCAACCCGGGAAGAGGCAATGGATTATGCGATGAAGCAGATGAGGATCTGCGGGGACAAGCCCTGTGGCTGCACACGGGACAAGTGCCCGATGATGACCAAGCCCAAGCCCGGAGTTATATAGCTGCTTATGCCCGATCATCTAGAGCGCATTTGGTGACATGTGTTCGAAAAGGTACTCGTTGCTATATATGTAAGCGACTAAATGCTTGCAGGGTTTCTTCCGTGGCTTGATATGATTTGTCTTCAAGAATATTGTTATATCGGCCCATACTTCTAGCGACAAATGAAGTACGCTCTCGTTGATGGCAAGAAAACGGCACCAATGCCAGGTCTTCATGGTATTTGCAATTGCTGTGGCAGCGAAATGGTGGCGAAATGTGGTCGAGTGAAAGCGTGGCATTGGGCACATAAAAGCAGAACAAATTGCGATCCTTGGTGGGAAACAGAGGGAGAATGGCATAGAGAGTGGAAAGATCAATTTCCAGAAGAGTGGCAAGAGGTGGTTCATGTGGATGAAATTACCGGAGAGCGCCACATCGCAGATATCAAGACTCCTTCAGGTTTGGTGATTGAGTTTCAGCACTCCCCGATTAAGCCAGAGGAGATGCAAAGCCGCGAACAGTTTTACCAAAACATGATTTGGGTTGTAGATACTGACCGTGATTCGGTGGCCGCCTATTTCAATATGGGTCTCTCTATGGAACCAATTGGACTTGATCCAGTTTATTTTCAGTTGGAATGGTGGGGGCGCAGTCGGTTCTTACACAACTGGGGAGAAGCAACAGTTCCTGTCTTTTTCCACTTTGGAGATATGGTATGGCGGCTAGGAAAATTTTGGCCAGAGGATTCAGTTGCTTTGGTTTATCCAATTCCGCAGGAATGGTTAGTAGAAGACTGCATGAATGGGGATCCTAAGCGGGTGATGATCGTTGATAAAAAAGAAGCCCACAAACTTTGCCGGAGAATGGTCAGAGTGTACTGAGAACTCATGCTTGTCTAAGTCTCTATAGGCGGATGTATAGGTTTTGCTATGGTATTTTTTGCGTAATCTTAAAAAAATATAATCGTATTCGGCAGGGCTAGTTTGTCGTATCCAAATAAGCGCAATGCTATAATCCTATGAGACGAGCGCATTCTCTCGCATATCTTTTTTAGGTTTCATAAACGTCATGCACGGACGCGGATATCTTCTTGCGGCTTCTCTCGTATTGGGATTAACCCCCGCTCTTTCAGTCGCTGACGAAGCGGTGATTGAACGCGGACGTACTTTGGCAGGGACCTGCCTTGGATGCCACGGCGTCCCCAGTTACACCAATGTCTATCCGACTTTCCATGTGCCGAAACTAGGTGGCCAGCATGCGGAATACATCGTGGTGGCCCTGAAAGCTTATAAATCCGGTGAACGCAAGCATCCGACCATGCGGGCGCATTCGGTCAGGCTTTCTGATGAACAGATTCAAGACATTGCAACCTACTTCTCCTCCCTCAAATGAACCCTCTGTCCCGTTCTTTCCGGATTTCAGCCGCAATCGCGCTGAGCGCCGGCCTTTCAGGCCCCGTGCTGGCGGGTGATCCGGCAGCGGGCAAGGAAAAGTCCGTGACCTGTCAGGCCTGTCATGGCCCGGATGGCAACAGCCCGATCCCGACGTTCCCGATCATTGCGGGGCAGCATAAGGATTATCTGGTGCACAGCATGCTGAGTTACAGGACTGGCGAGCGCACCAATCCGATCATGGTTGCCATCGTGCAACCGCTGTCGGAAGAGGATATTGAAGATCTGGCCGCGTATTACGCGTCCCAGGAAGGCCTGTACCAGATCGACGCGGGTCTGGGCTCCGGCACTCCCTGAATCAACCGGTTTTCTCGCTTTCTTCCGGCGTCAACGGCCGGATCGTCAAGGCATGCAGTGATCCGTCCGAGATCTGTTCCCGGACGGTGGCATAGACCAATTGGTGGCGTTTGACGGGCATCAGGCCCTCGAACGCATTGCTGACTACCGTCGCCTCAAACTTCCCTTCGCCGCCGCTGACGGTGACTTTGGCATCGGGCATGCCGGCCTGGATCAGGTTTTCGATCTGTTCTGCGTTCACAGGGGTCTCCACAAAGGTGTGCATTGTACTTGCATGGTGCGGACTGTCGGGAAGAAACTCTAAACGGAAACCAGTGTTTGCGTGCTACGGAACCGTGATAATTTGAAGCGCCACTTCAAATCATCATGCATATTTGAAGTACCGAGTTAAATTTGCATACGTTTTTCCTTTGTTTTTCTTTATGTTATGGAAAATCCGGGTGATTTTTGCGCGACTGGGAATATTAAGGTACAAGCACCCATGGATTGAGGCTCTAGTTGTTTGAAAACAGGAGCGTGAATAAGCCAGTTTATTTGCGCAAGTTTCTAGAGAATTGACAAAATAGACAATATAGACGAACATAGCCAATGTTGAGTTGCCACCGTATGGGGATCATCATGGCACAGGTTCAAGAGCAGATGCTGACAAAAAAGCAAATGCATCGAAAGCTGGATAGCGCTTTCCATAATGCCACGGATGGTTTAAGTTCAGCTACTTTGGCTGAACTGGTTAAAAATCAAGATGCTGTATTCTCGGCATTGATCGCGTTTTTAGAAGCATTGTCGAAGACTCATGCTGATGCGAATATTGAGCAACAGCCAGAAGTTGAGATCATAAAGGGTGAAAAATTACGTAAATACAGTGCAGCAAAAGCCAAAAAAGAAATAGCACGACGAACGATACCCATCGAAGAAGAAAATCTTCTGACTTCGGATGAATTAGCTGCACGGGTCGGACTCAAGACCCGCCAGTCTGTCCATGATTGGCTTCACAAAGGCAAGATCGTCGGCTGGCGAGGAGCGAAACGCGGGTATGTGTTCCCGGAAGGGCAGTTGGATGAACGCGGCAGGCCGCCGGAAGGGCTTGAAAAAGTAGTTTCGTATTTCGACGATGGATATACGGTCTGGTTCTGGCTGACGACCCCGAGGAATTCGCTTGATGGGATGGAACCGCTCGCCCTACTGAGGAAGGGAGAAATCGAACGTGTCTTGGACGCTGCCATAGGAGACAGACAAGGCGATTTTGCGTAAGTGCTGGACGTGTAAATTTAACACATAACTTTAAATTATCGTGTATATTTAAAGTATGTATGGAAGAAACTTGGTTTTGCCGCCGCCTGGGGAAGAGAACTTTTTCCTATGGGGACCCCGTCAGACGGGCAAGAGCACGCTCCTGAAGCAGCGTTATCCGAAAAGTCGTTGGCTTGATTTGCTTAAGGCCAATGAATTCAAGCGTTATGCTGACAAACCAGAGTCTTTGCGCCTGGAGATCGAGAAAGAAGGATTGCCGGAAGAGGGAAGCCAGATCGTCATTGACGAGATCCAGAAAGTCCCGGCACTGCTCGACGAGGTGCACTGGATGATCGAGAACTACGGACTACGTTTCGCTTTGTGCGGGTCGAGTGCGCGCAAGGTGAGGCGTGGCGCTGCCAACTTGCTGGGTGGACGAGCGATTCGATACGAGTTGTTTGGCTTAACGGCGAATGAGTTGGGAACCGAATTCGATTTGTCCCGGATGCTTAATCATGGTTATCTGCCACAGATGTACGGGACGGATCAATCGGCGAGATTGCTGGAGGCATACGTTGCCGACTATCTCAAAGAGGAAATTTTGGCAGAAGGCTTGGTTCGGCACCTCCCCGACTTTTCAGGCTTCTTGGATGCAGCGGCATTGTGCGATGGGGAGATCATCAATTTCTCCAACATCGCCAGTGATTGCGCTGTGTCGGTCCCCACTGCGAAAGCCTATTTCGGCATTTTGGAGGACACGCTGCTCGGGCGCTGGCTTCCGGCTTACCGGAAGCGCCAAAAACGGAGAGTCGTCCGTGCGCCGAAGTTTTATTTTTTCGATGTCGGTGTCGTCAACTGGTTGGCACGGAGAGGGAAGCTGGTGCCTGGGTCGGAGCTTTACGGGAAAGCCTTCGAAAACTGGGTCTTTCACGAATTGTCTGCTTTTCGTTCTTATCACGCGTTAAATGAAACATTGTCCTATTGGAAACTTTCAGGTGGGACTGAGGTAGATTTCGTTCTGGGAGACATGCGGCTCGCAATTGAAGTAAAGGCCAGCACCCGGATTACATCAAAACACCTTCGAGGGTTGCGTAGTTTGGTTAAAGACAATCCTTCATCCTGTCGTCGTGTTGTCGTGTGCCTTGAACCTCGGGCATGGCGTACGGACGACGGTATCGACATTTTGCCGGCAACAACCTTCATCGATGACCTTTGGAATGGCGATCTTGTGACCAGTCCAGCTATGGGTAATTAGATCAGTTCTAATGCCAGAAAACATTAGGGTTCTACTTAAAGGCCGGACTGCAGCCACATCCGGCTGGTTTTGGGTCGCGGTAGTCTTACTTGTACTGATAGCAGTTTTTATACCTCCACTAGTCTGCTGGTGTTGGCCCGCTGCTAATGGGTTCGAATCGTGTAGCTCAACGATTCGCAACTTTGGACTTGTATCCGCAGCAATTGTTGCTTTACCGCTGGCCGTGTGGCGTAGTTGGGTGGCCGAGAGACAGGCCAATACAACTCAGCGTGGATTGTTGAATGAACGTTATCAGAAGGGGGCTGAAATGCTAGGTAGTGATGTTCTTACGGTACGCCTCGGCGGTATTTATGCGTTGGAGCAGTTGGCATCAGAGTATCCAGAGATTTACCATATCCAAATTATGCAACTCTTTTGTGCATTCGTACGCCACCCCCCTGTGAGAAAAGATAAACCAACTGGCGATGGTAAAGACCCAGATGGAGGAGATGGAAACACTCAACCTGTCCGTGCGGATATCTATGCGGTAATGAAAGCTGTCGGCACTCGAAGTCAAGCCCAAATTGACATAGAGCAAAAGGAAGACTACCGAATGGACTTTTCTGGCGCTGATCTCAACAAAATGTTTCTTTATGAATTGAATCTGTCAAGGGCCACATTATCAAAAGCAAATATGTCTGGTGCCTCTCTTATTAAAGTCAATTTTTCCGATGCCCATTTTTATGGCGGAGCAAATCTATCAGGTGCGGACCTTTCGGGTTCGGATCTATCTGGGGCGGCATTAGCAGCCGCAGATTTATCTCATATTAAGATGTCAATTGAAACCAATTTTTCAGACGCGAGTCTGGTGGCCGCTAATTTGGCACATGCAAATTTGTCTGGTGCGAATTTTGAAGGGGCAGATTTTACTGGAGCTAACCTTGCAGGTGCAATTTTTTACAAAGATGGTGTCCTTGCTGGAGGTTTGACGCAGCGACAAATCGCTTTTTCAATTGCAGACCCAGAGGACAATCCTCCAACCATAGACGGATTAATAGATACCGAAACAGACGAACATATTCTTTGGTCCGAAAGACCGACTGTTGTCTAGTCGAGAATTGGCTATGAGCCGCACCTTCATACGCTAAAATGCCCGCACTAGAAATCGAGGAATTCACGCAAAGAACAGACCGACCATGATTTTCAGGCAACTCTTCGAACCGGAATCGTTCACCTACACCTATCTGCTCGGTTGTCCGCAGACCGGAGAGACTGTGCTCATCGACCCGGTGGTGGAGACGGCGAACCGTGACCTTGAAGTTCTGCATGAGATGGGTCTGAAACTCACCTATACCCTGGAGACACACGTTCACGCCGATCACGTAAGTGGGGCCTTCAAGCTCAAGGCGATCACTGATTGCAAGATTGCCGGTGCCGCGATGGACGACTTGGCATGCCGGGATATCGGCGTTCGCGAGGGTGAGACGTTCCGCGTCGGAGCTCTGGAGATTCACCCGCTGTTCACGCCGGGGCATACCGACACTCATCATGCTTTCCTGTTCCACTCCCCGAGTGGTGACTGGCTGTTCACCGGCGATGCGCTGCTGATCGACGCCTGCGGGCGGACCGACTTCCAGATGGGAGATGCCAGCATGCTGTACCACTCGATCCACGACAAGTTCTTCTCCCGCCCGAACGACACCCTGGTCTATCCGGCGCACGACTACGAGGGGCGTTTCGTGTCCACTATCGGTCAGGAGAAAGCCCGCAACCCCCGCCTAAAGGGCAACCGCAGCGAAGAGGATTTCGTGAAGCTGATGAACAGTCTGGATCTGCCGTACCCGAAGAAGCTCGATTTCTCGGTTCCGGCCAATGAACTATGCGGGCGTTGTCCCGACACCCTGCCGCCGGGGGTTCAGGCCATGTGCAACATGCACGACCAGGGTTAAGCCCGGTCTACCAGCGGAATTTGTTCCAGAGTTGAGGGTTGGCCCAGAAGCGGCTGTTGAGCCAGTTGGGCGTTTTCTTGTAGGTCTTCAGGCTGAAATGGTTCAGTCCCCAGAGCTGCCCATTGATATCGAAAACTTCCAGGCAGCGCAACCCCAGCGCGCCCATCCGTTCAGCCTGTTCCAGGGTATCGCCGGGGTGCAGGACATATAACTCCAGCGACAGGAAGTCACGTAGGTGTGCGATAACGGCATCCAGTTGCTTCGGTTCCACCCATGGGGTCAGGATCAGTCCGCAGGCATAGCGCGATTTCGGGTGCGGTGCCGCCAAGGCTTCGGCGCTTGACAGTGTCATGGTGATCCACCGCAATGCGGGAGAGCATGGGAGATCGCAAATCAGCAGCACGCTCCGGTCCGAGATGACTTCTCGAACCCTCTCGAAAAGGGAAACCGGCGTGCTCGCCGCCGACTCAGAGAGCATTGAGGGCTTGGGTCAAGGCCGGGCCGACTATTTTGCCGCGCCAGCCTTGAAGCAGGATCGGATCCGGGTTCTGCCGTACGAGGTCCTCCAGCATGGCACGGGGTGCGAGCAGTTCCGGCGAGACTTCGATTTCCGTGGCGACTTTGCGGGCAACGCCAGCCAGGGTCCGGATTCTCCTGCGCATTTCCATGCGTTCGTTCCGATCCATGAGCTTCCGCTGGATGGGAGGGCAGCGATGAGCTTCTTGAAGCGTCTTCCACAGCCTTTCATGTAGCTTCCAGGAGACCCTGCCGGACACAATCTGTTCGAAGTCGCCCCGGTCTTCGGGCATCGCGCAGGCAAGAGCCACTAGGATCTCGTCCGAGGCGACCCGGCCCCGGGCCTGGTCTTGGCGCCGGGCGACCAGTTCGCGCCAACGCGCCAGCCCCTGCAGCACGTGCAGCCGGTCGTTGGGGATTTCGCTGTTGGGGATTTTGACTCGTTTCCACATATGGTTCGAGTTGGGGACCAGGACGGAAGGGGCCAGGTTTCGTTCCAGTTCTTCCCGGAGCCAGGCCGTTCGTCCCTTGGCTTCCAGGTCTTCCGACAGTTGCTGGTAGATGGGGCCGAGATACACGACGTCGCGCAGCGCGTACTGGAGTTGAGCGGGCTTGAGCGGTCGGCGGTCCCACCAACTTCGCACTTGGGATTTGTCCAACGCGATTCCCAGCGTTTCTTCCACCATGGCAGCATAACTGACCTGGAAGTCGCGCCCGAGCAGGGCCCAGGCGATCTGGGTGTCGAACAGGTTTTCAGGAATCAGGTCGAAATCATGGTACATGATCTCGACATCCTGGAGGCAGGCATGCAGGACGCTGATTCGGTTGGGTTCGCGCAACAATTCGATGAAGCCGGACAGGTCGAGTCCGGCTTGCGCATCGATCAGGGCATGCTGAGTGCCGTCCGAAACCTGCATCAAGCAGAGTTTCGGATAGTAGGTATTGATGCGCAGGAACTCCGTGTCCAGCGCAAGCCACGGCGCTTCCTTGATGGAATCAATAAATTTCAACAGGGTGTCCTGCCGGGCGACCCATGTCCAACTCGGAACCAACATCCTCCCCATGGGGGGACAGTATAATGCGCCCAACCGAGAAATTCTTCCCGATCCTCAAAAAATGCCTATTTTTCAGGCTTTTCTACTGCTTTTCCTGCTCGTCGGCGTGAGCGTTCCGGGACAGGCGCAAGCGCAGGACCTGGCCGCAGATGACCCGGCTCAAACGACACCGAATGATGTACCAATATCAACTGGAGAGGAGCTTTCACCTGAGCCGTCTGCTCCGCCGAAAGAAGAGTCCCTTGTACACCCCTCCGACCCCTTGAGCCTGTACTCTCCAGACATCCTGGTCGACATGCCGTATATCTACCCCTTGTTGCGGATGCGCTTGACCCCGGAAATGAGGCAGGGGGCACCATGAAGTTTCGCTGGAACTCCCGCCTTGCCAGCCATCTGGCCGTCGTCATCATCGTGATTACGCTGTTGCTGCTCGGATGGCGGATGAGCCCGGATGTCACCTGGTTTCCAGGCTTGGAGACGGAACCCTTGTTTGAGCCCGAGCAGTTGCCCTCGCTTCGGGACGTGATCGACCAGCCGGAAGAGGAAAGCGGGATAAAACCTGTGCCGGCCGCTCCCCAAGAGGAAAAATCGGATGTTCCGTCTGAGCCTGTGCAGACAGCGGAGGAGGAGGCTCCACAGCCGGAGGTGGCTCCAGAACTGCCCCAGCCTCAACTCCGCGATCTGGAAGCGGAAAGGCTCTACGAATCGTGGAGCCGGGCCCGGCAATTATTGCGACAACGGGATTTAGCGGGCGCCGAACAGGCTTACTTGGAGTTGACGAACCTCTGGCCGAAGCACCCGGACTTGGTCGGTGAACTCGGCAACGTCTACGTACTGCTGGGGGAGAAAAACTCGGCCCGGATCGCGTTCCGGCGAGCTCAAAAACTGCTGGAGCCGATGGATTCGTCGCTGCAACTGGAAGCGGTGACGCGCTGGCTGGAGCGTCACCGGTAACGGGAAGACTTCCCTGACCCTGATCTCAGGGCAGCCCGGGTTCTCCCGCCGGAATTTGCTTCAACAGAAAGTACAGGATTGGCCACACCACCATGCTGGTGAGCAGGCCGGCCCAGAAGATCAGGCCGGGGTCGATGTTGGAGAGAAAGATCGAGAGCAGGTGAAGGTAACCCAGGTGCAGCGCCAGCAGCAGGCCGACCGGGAGGCTGGTCTCCAGGGAACCGGAGAAATGCAGCGTCCGGTAGAACCGGGTGCATAGATACGCGATGATGGAATAGCTGACGATGTGAATGCCGATCCAGTTGCCGGCGATGAGGTCGCTGGCCAGGCCCGCCACCCAAACCATTCCGAAACCGGCTTTCCCGGTCTGGGTGATGATCCAGAAAATCATCACCATTGCGATCCAGTGTGGCTGCCATGGTGCAAGCCATTCCGGCAACGGCCAGGCTGAAAGGGTGACTGCCGCGATCAGGCTCAAGGCCTGGTAGAGCCGCCATTGTTCAATCCGCATCAGCGACTTCCTCGGGAGCCTCCCGGTTCCAGACCAGCAGGACTTCTCGGTTCCGGTGCAGTTGTGCCCCGGCCTGGACGTCCGCCTCTAGGAAGTCTCGGCCGGGCTGGGCGGTGATCTGCGTGACCTTTCCAACTAGGTGCTGCTCGGGGTAGGTCTCGTCGAGACCCGAGGTCAGCAGGATGTCACCGGACTTGAGGTCGTTGTGGCGCGGGACGAACTTAAGGGTCAACCCCTGTCCGTTTCCGTGTGCCAAGTAGCGGTCGTTGGTCCGCGCATTGCGCACCATCAGGGCGTGGCTGACGTCGGTAACCAGCAGGACGGTGGACTGGAACAGGCTGGTGTTGGAGATCTGGCCGACGACGCCGCGTTCATCCAATACCGGCTGGCCAACATAGGTGCCATCCCGGGTGCCGCGGTTGATGGTGATGGTCTGGCGGAATGCGTTCGTGTTGCTCTTCGTGACGACTGCAACCAGCGCCTGTTTCGAATGCTTCTGGACATCCAGTTGCGCAAGGGTTCGCAGGCGGCGGTTCTCATCCTCCAGTGCCTCAAGGGTCCGCGACGAGAAGACGTTTTCCAGTAATTGCTGGCGGAGCCTCCGATTCTCTTCGGCCAGTGCCTCGACGCCCTGATAGTGGGTATAGACCGTGTCGATGAATTGCTGGGGCAGGCCCGCGACGACCATGATCGGCTGGATGATCAGGTCGAGCAGGGGGGTGGCGCGGTCAACCACCGCATAGCGATAGTCGACGCTGATCAATGCGATTGCCAGGATCAGGCTGCCGGTCAGTTTGCGCCAAAGCATTTGGGATCTGACTCAGGAAAGGCTCAGCCGTTCCAACGAATTTCAGCCGGTCACCCGAAAAAGGCTTGCGAATCCTGCTGAAGTTCGATGTTTTCTTCCAAGACCTTGCCGCCGCCGCGTGCGACGCAGCACAAGGGTTCGTTGGCGATGATGACGGAGACCTTGATCTCCTGCATCAGCAACTCGTCGATGCCTCGCAGCATGGCGCCGCCGCCGGTGACGACAATGCCGCGCGCCATGATGTCCGAAGCCAGGTCCGGCGGGGTTTGCTCCAGAACCGAACGAACCTTGTTTAGAACGATTTGCAGCGGCTCCTGCAGGGCGTCGTTGATCTCGTTGCTGTTGACGGTGATGCTGCGCGGCGTGCCGTCGGACAGGTCGCGGCCTCGCACTTCCATTTCTTCTACCGTCTGCGGGCGGTAGGCGCTGCCGATGGTGTGCTTGATCGTTTCTGCGGTGGCCTCCCCGATCAGCAGTCCGCAGTTGCGCCGCACGTACTCGATGACGCTCTGGTTGAAGTGGTCGCCGCCGGTTCGGGAGGAGTCGGCGTAGACGATGTCGTTGAGCGACAGCACCGCGACTTCCGAGGTGCCGCCGCCGATGTCCAGGATGAAGTGGCCGCGGGGTTCCTCGATGTTCAGGCCCGCGCCCAGCGCGGCAAGCAACGGTTCCTCGTACAGGTAGACCTTGCGCGCGCCAGCCGCTTCCGCGGCGGCCCGGATCGCCCGGCGTTCCACCTGGGTGGCGCCGCAGGGCACGCAGATCAGGACTCGCGGCCCGATGGAGAACAGCCGCCGTTGGCTCGCTTTCCGAATGAAGTACTGCAGCATCTTCTCGGCGGTTGCGAAGTCGGCGACCACGCCGTCGCGCAAAGGGCGCACCACCTCGATATTGGCAGGCGTCCGGCCGATCATGCGCTTGGCCTCGATGCCGACGGCCTCGACCTGCGGTTTGTTCAGGTCCGAATACTTGCGGATAGCCACCACCGAAGGCTCATCCAGGACGATTCCTTCTCCGGGCACGTAGACAAGGGTATTGGCGGTACCCAGGTCGATGGACATATCGTCGCTGAGAAGACGTCGGAACATGGAAAACTTCCAGAAAATTGAATGCGACAATTTAGCATAGATAAATAGTTGGCGGCTATACTAAAGGGTTAATCTCAGCTTCTTTCGACCCCCAAGACCCCGCTTCGTTCATGGATCTGACCGCCGAGACTGTCCGGGGGATCGCAAAACTCGCCCGACTCCGCCCGAACCCCGATGAAGAGCAGCGCCTGATCCAGGATCTGGGCGCGATTCTCGAGTTTTTCGCCCAACTCAGCGAAGCGGAAGTCGACGGCATCGAACCGATGGCGCATCCGCTCGAGGTCGATCAGCGCATGCGCGAGGACGAAGTGACCGAACCCGACCGTCGGGAAGACTACCAGGAGATTGCCCCGGATGCGCGCGAGGGTCTGTACCGGGTCCCGGCCGTGCTGGATTCCGACTGATGCACGAGCGAACCCTGCTGGAACAGGCGCAGGCGCTGCAGGACGGGGAGGTGTCTAGCGTCGAACTGACGCAGTTCTATCTCAATCGCATCCAGGCGCACGACGAGTCGCTCAACAGCTTCGTCACCGTGACAGGAGCACAGGCCTTGGCGCAGGCCGAAGCGGCGGATCGCGCCCGGTCCGCCGGAGAAGCCGGCCCGCTGGCCGGTGTGCCGCTGGCGCACAAGGACATTTTCTGCACGCGTGGTGTGCGCACCACCTGCGGATCCCGGATGCTGGACAACTTCGTCTCGCCGTACGACGCCACGGTCGTGGAACGGCTGCAGGCGGCCGGCATGGTGATGCTCGGCAAGACGAACATGGACGAGTTCGCGATGGGTTCGTCCAACGAAAACAGTTACTACGGCCCGGTCCACAATCCCTGGGATCAGGAACGGGTCCCGGGCGGTTCCAGCGGCGGTTCCGCTGCTGCCGTGGCGGCCCGCCTTGCCCCGGCGGCCACCGCGACCGACACCGGCGGTTCCATCCGGCAGCCGGCCACGTTCTGTGGCGTGACCGGTCTGAAGCCGACCTACGGCCGGATCTCTCGGTTTGGCATGGTGGCCTATGCCTCCAGTTTGGACCAAGGTGGGATGCTCGGCGTGAGCGCCGAAGACTGCGCGGCCTTGCTTGGCACGATGGCGGGGTTCGACTCCCGCGACTCGACCAGCGTGGATCACCCCGTGCCGGACTACCAAGAAGAACTGAAGCAGCCGGTCGACGGCCTGCGTTTGGGATTGCCGAAGGAGTTTTTCGATGATCGGCTGGATGCGCGGATTCGGGCATCCGTGGAGGAAGCGGTTGCGGCCTGGGAGGGGCAGGGTGCGCAACTGGTCGAGATTTCATTGCCGAATCTCCCGCTCGCGACGCCGGCCTACTACGTGATCGCCTCGGCCGAGTGCTCGTCCAACCTGGCCCGCTACGACGGGGTGCGCTACGGACACCGGTGCGCGGACCCGGAAGACCTGGAGGACCTGTTCTGCCGCTCGCGCGAGGAAGGCTTCGGGGCGGAAGTGCGGCGCCGGATCATGACCGGAACATATGCCCTGTCTGCCGGCTACCGCGAAGCGTACTACGACCGGGCGCGGCGAGTGCGTCAGTTGATTCGGCGGGATTTCCAGCAGGCGTTCGAAAAAGTCGATGCGATCGCAGCCCCGGTCTCTCCGGTGCTGCCGTTCCAGTTTGGCGAGAAGACGCAGGATCCGGTGGCGATGTACCTGATTGACTGCTATACCATCCCGGTCAACCTGGCTGGCCTGCCGGGCCTGTCGCTGCCGGCGCAGCCGGTCGATGGCTTGCCGACCGGCGTGCAGCTGATCGGGAATTATTTCGACGAGGCGCGGCTGCTCGGACTCGGCGCCGCTTGGCAACGGGAGACGGATTGGCACCGGCAGGTGCCGCCGGGGTTCGCATGAGAGAGTGGGAGACCGTGATCGGGCTGGAGATTCATACCCAGCTCTCGACCCGAAGCAAACTGTTCTCCGCCGCCTCGACGCAGTACGGGGCGGAACCGAACCGTCAGGCCTGCGGCATCGACTTGGCTCTGCCGGGCGTATTGCCGGTGGTCAACCGCGAAGCCATCCGCATGGCGGTCATGTTCGGGCTTGCCGTTGGCGCGAAGATCCGCACGCCCTGCGTGTTCGCGCGCAAGAATTATTTCTATCCGGATCTCCCCCGCGGCTACCAGATCAGCCAGTACGAACTGCCGATCGTCGAGGGCGGCTCGGTCGAGATCGAACTGCAGGACGGCAGCCGTCGGCAGATCGAACTGACCCGGGCGCATCTAGAGGAGGATGCCGGGAAATTACTGCATGAGGGCTACGCGGGGGAAAGCGCGGTGGATCTCAACCGCGCCGGCGTGCCGTTGATGGAAATCGTCTCGGAACCGCAGATGCGAAGTCCCGAGGAAGCTTCTGCCTACATGCGAACCCTGCATGGCATCGTCACTTTCCTGGGAATCTGCGACGGCAACATGGAGCAAGGCTCGTTCCGCTGCGACGCGAACATTTCCATGCGGCAGAAGGGCGAAAAAGAGCTGGGTGTGAAGGTCGAGTTGAAGAACATCAACTCGTTTCGCTTCGTGGAACGCGCCCTGCGCTATGAGCAACAGCGCCAGGTCGATGCGTTGGAGTCCGGCAAACCGATCATCCAGGAGACCCGGCAGTACGATCCGGGAACCGACCGTACCCGCCCGATGCGGGTCAAGGAATACGCGGATGACTACCGGTACTTCCCGGATCCCGACTTGCTGCCGGTGGTTGTCGACGAATCCGTTCAGGTGGAGCTGGCCGAATCGCTCCCGGAACTGCCGCAGGCGCGCAAGACCCGGCTGATCGAGCAGTACGCGCTGGCCGCCGACCTGGCCGCCGTGCTGGTGCAGAGCCGGCAGTGGGCCGATTATTTCGAGGCAACCGTCGAAGCGGGTGCCGGTGCCTCTACCGCGGCGCGCTGGATCACCGGCGAGGTGTTCGCTCGGATGCACAAGGATTCGACCGAGTTGGCCGAGCCGCCGGTATCGGCAGATTCGCTGGCGCAATTGCTGAAGTGCATCGACTCCGGCGTTGTGTCCAACAGTGCGGCGAAGGAAGTGCTGGCCGCGATGTGGAAGGGCGAAGGCGAGGCCGAGGAGATCATCGAGGCGCGGGGCCTCCGTCAGGTCGGTGCGGGAGCCGATCTGGATCAATGGATCGATCAGGTCATCGAGGCACACCCGGACGAGGTGGAACAATACCGCGGCGGCAAGGATCGTCTGCTCGGGTTTTTCGTCGGGCAGGTGATGAAGGCATCGGGCGGGAAGGCGGATCCGAAGCAGGTCAGCGAACAGTTGCGCACAAAACTTCAGTCCGGTTGAGGTCGAGGGATGCAGGAGAGAGATCGATG
The DNA here is from genome assembly GCA_964526195.1 of uncultured Chromatiales bacterium. GTDB lineage: Bacteria > Pseudomonadota > Gammaproteobacteria > Poriferisulfidales > Poriferisulfidaceae > Poriferisulfidus. The sequence goes on from CAZGIH010000020.1 coordinate 129,012, forward strand.
AAAACCACCTTTTCACTGATATTGCTGCTGGCCTGTGGTTCGGCCGCAGCCGAAATCGTCGAGGAAACGGTCGATTTCGAGTACGACGGCGCCCCGCACAAGGGATATCTCTACTACGACGACAATCACTCGGACAAGCGCCCCGGCATATTGGTGGTGCATGAATGGTGGGGATTGAACGCCTACGCCCGCGAACGTGCGAAGCAGATGGCCGCCGACGGCTATGTGGCTTTCGCTATGGACATGTACGGTGTGGGCATGGTGACTGAGCATCCCAAGCAGGCTGGTGAATGGATGACACAGGTCACCAGCAATGTTGCAGACTGGCAGAAGCGTGCGCAGTTGGGGTTCGAGTTGCTACGCGGCCACGAAATGACGGATGGCGACAAAATCGCTGCGATCGGCTACTGCTTCGGCGGGGCGACCGTCATGCAACTCGCCTACAGTGGTGCGGACGTCAAGGGCGTGGTCAGCCTGCACGGCTCGTTGCCGCCAGCCTCCGTCGAACAGGCGAAAGCGATCCAGGCGGCAATATTGATCGAACACGGCAACGACGATCCCTTCGTTCCGGAGGAGAGAGTCCACGAATTCCGCGGGGCACTGGATGCGGCGGGAATCGAATATGCCTTCAATGGCTACGACGGTGTGCGCCATGGCTTCACCAATCCAGACGTCGCCAAGTACGGCATCGAGGCCCTGAAATACGATTCTCACGCCGACCAGCAGTCGACCGAGAACATGCGGGCATTCTTCAAAAAGATCTTCCAGTAGGCAAGCTTTCAGTCGAGGCCAGGCAGGCTCTCGGCAGGCCGGCCAGATCAAGCAGCGTCTTCGCACGCCCCCAGCCCGCCCGCTGAACGATTCTTTGACAGGAGAGGCCTTGGTCTGCACCGTGTTCCAGCAGTAGCCGGGTGCGCCGATGTGCGCGGCGGCGCGCTTGCGCGGCCAGGATCCGGATCGCTTGGGTTCCTTGGGCCGGGGTGACCAACGCGGAGCGGGGCTCCTGGCAGACCCCAGGAGATTGCAGGTGCGGATCGTGCGGGGCCACGTAGGGTGGGTTTCCCAGAATCAGGTCAAAAGTTCCGCCGGGCCAGGGGCGATGCCAGTCACTCTGCATAAACTGGACATTCTTCAGGCGCAGCCGCAGGGCATTGCTCTGAGCCAGTTTGACCGCAGCACACGAATGATCCAAGGCCAGGATTCGGCAATCAGGCCGGGCACGGGCGATGGCTAGGGCGAGCACGCCGCTGCCAGTTCCCCACTCAAGGATGCGTGCTCGGCGTGGAAGCCCGTGCAGCGCCTGTTCCACGAGCAGTTCGGTCTCCGGACGGGGTGCCAGAACCTGAGAAGTGAGCCGGACCGAAAAATCCAGAAATTCACATTCGCCGCAAAGATGGGCGACCGAATGGCCGTCCTGTCGACGACGAATCAGGGATTTTCCTCGCGCCTGCTCGGTTGGCGTCAGTGGCCATTCCGGATGTGCAAGAAGCCAGCTGCGGGAGTGGCGCAGGGCATGGCTCCACAGCCATTCGGCATCGACCACCGGGCTGTCACTGCAGGCAGCCAGTCGGGTACGGGATTCGAGCAGCGCCTGGCGGAGGGTGAGCGGCTCAGCCGCCACCGTCCTGATCGGCCAGTTGCATGGCCTGGTGTTCTTGTCGCAGGGGGTCGATGACCGGATTGAGGTCGCCTTCGAGCATCTCGTGCAGGGAATGCAGAGTCAGCCCGATCCGGTGGTCGGTGACGCGGCTCTGCGGGAAGTTGTAGGTTCGGATTCGCTCGGAACGGTCGCCACTGCCGATCAAGTCGCGGCGGAGACTGGCTTCTTCCTCGGCGCGCCGTTGGCGCTCCCGGTCCAGCAGCCGTGCCCTCAGTAAAGACATGGCCTGCTCCCGGTTGCGGTGTTGCGAGCGTTCATCCTGGCATTCGATTACGAGCCCGGTCGGCAGGTGCGTGATGCGCACGGCGGAGTCGGTCTTGTTCAGGTGTTGGCCCCCGGCGCCGGAAGCGCGGAACCGGTCGACACGCAGGTCTTCGGGGGGAAGTTCGATTTCGCCGATATCTTCGGTCTCCGGAAATACTGCGACGGTGGCTGCCGAAGTATGGATCCGGCCTTGGGATTCCGTCTGCGGGACGCGTTGCACCCGGTGCACGCCGGACTCGAACTTGAGGCGGGCGTAGGCGTCTCGCCCGCGCACGCGTGCCACCACTTCGCGAAACCCGCCTTGCTCGCCCTCGTTGTGGTTGAGCGATTCGATCTGCCAGCCGTTCTGCTCGGCATAGCGGCTGTACATCCGGAACAGGTCACCGGCAAATAGGGCGGCTTCGTGGCCTCCAGTGCCGGCTCGGATCTCGAGAAATGCGTTGCACTGGTCGTGCGGATCGACCGGAACCAGCAGTTCCTCGATTTCCTTCTCGATTTCACCCATCCGTTGCTGCAGACGTATGCGCTCCTCATCGGCCAGGGCACGCAGCGCGGCATCGGGTTCGTCCTTCAGTTCGGAGATCGATTCCAGTTCTTGCTGGCAGGCTTGATGGTCTTGGTACCGGTCCACCAGCGGCGCCAGTCTTGCGAATTCACTGGACAGGTCGCGGTGGCGCGTCCGGTCGGATAGCACCTCGGGGTCCGCAAGTTGTTCTTGAATCCAGGTGTGGCGTTCGACCGAACGGTCGAGCCGGGCCTGAAGCGACTCCCTCATGAGTCCGAGGAACGGGTCTTGAGCAGGGTGCGTGCCGCGTCGAGCAAGGAGTGGTCGTTGTCCTGGCCTGCCTCATTCAGGGCTTGGGTCGGGTTGTGCGTCAGGCGGTTGCACAGCGTGTGGGCGAGCCACTCCAGTGTCTCGTCGGCTCCGCGACCGCGCTTCAGCCGCTGTTGTGCCTGCTCCAGCGTTTCATTGCGCAACTGTTCCGCCTGGTCGCGGTAGTCGCGAATCAGGGCGAATGCGGATTCGCCTTGTGCGCGTCGCGCGAATTCTTCCACTTGCTGGTCAATGATCGCGCTGGCTTCCCGGCGGGCGTTCTCGCGGGATTGCAGGTTCTTCTCGATGACCTGGCGTAAATCCTCTTGGGTGTACAGGTAGACGTCGGAGAGGCTTGCGATCTGCGGTTCGATGTCGCGTGGTACCGCCAGGTCCACCATGTAAATCGGTCGGTGTTTGCGGCGCCGGACGGCGTCTTCGACCATTCCCTTGCCGAGAACCGGCACTGGGCTCGCTGTACTGCTGATAACGATGTCTGCGTCCTCCAGCGCATGGTCGATGTGGGACATCGGGATGGCGTGCGCCAGCAACTCCCGGGCCAATTTCTGGGCATGGTCCAAGCTACGGTTAGCGATGGTCAGGTGGCCGATCCCGACATCGTTCAGGTAGCGCGCCACCAGTCGCGCAGCTTCACCGGCACCGATCACCAATGCCCGGCGTTCCTGCAACTGGTCGAAGAACTGCTTGGTGAGCGAGACGGCAACGTGAGCGATGGAGACTGGATTCCGGCTGATTTCAGTCAGCGTGCGGACTTTCTTCGCTGCCGCGAAGGTGTGCTGGATCAGGTGGTGCAGTTCGCCGCCCAGCGCGCCGGCCTGTTCCGCATCGCGCGAGGCCTGCTTGAACTGGCCGAGAATCTCCGGCTCGCCGGGGACCATGGAGTCCAGCCCGCTGGCGACTTCGATGGCGTGGCGCACCGCATCGTCGGCCGTGTACCAGTACAGCGCGTCCTGTAGGGCCGTCGGATCCACCTGGTGCCAGTGGCAGAGCCAGTCCCGGGCCTGCGCGAGATCCTCTGCGGTGTCGTGGCTGAGATACAGTTCGGTGCGGTTGCAGGTGGACAGGATGACCGCTGCGCTGATGTTCGGCAACGACACCAACTCCTTGAGGGCGGCACCCAGCGCATCCGGAGTGAACGCGATTTTCTCGCGCAGGTCCAGACTGGCGGTTCGATGATTGATGCCAAGGGTGGCCAATGCCATAATGATACGGTTTCCCGAGCCCGATTGCTGCGACGGCTGTCTTGTTCATTTTACGCCAAAAATCCCTTTTTATAAGGCTACTTGCAGGCATGAGCCGGAACCATTCCAAGGTTGCAGGGCTGATTTTGCTGCTCGGGTTGGCACCAGGCTGCCAAACTCTGCCTGAGCCTGCCGCAATATCCGGGACGCCCGAAACGATCGAAAAGGCTGAAACAGCCGAAACTCCGGTCGCAGACTTGATGTACGAGTTGCTGCAGGGCGAGATGAGCGGATTCCGCGGAGATCTGCCGGCGGCATTCGAGCATTATTACCAGGCATCCCTGCTGACGGACGACCCCCAGGTCGCTTCGCGGGCAACCGAAATCGCCTTGTGGATGCAGGACCCGGACCGCGTGCTGAAAGCCGCCTTGCGCTGGCGGGACCTAGTGCCGGAAAACCCGCATCCCTTGCGCGTGCTGGGCTCCATCCATGCGGCCCGCGGGGAAATTCCAGCTTCACTTGAAGCATACAAGGAGTCAATCGAAGCGTCGCCGCTCAGCCTGGAACTGGACCTCCTTGCGGTCTCGAACTCCCTCTCGACCCCGGAGGCGCAGTCGGCCCGGCTCGAAGTCCTTCGAGGACTCGCGAAAATCTATCCGAAAAGTGCTCACGCGCATCTTCATGTAGCTGGCATTGCGCGCGTAGAGGAGAAGATGGACGAAGCCTTGGCGGCAGTGCGTCGAGCCTCTGAACTCCTCCCGCAATGGCCAGAGGCGATCACTCTGCAGGCCGATATCCTGCGCTCAATGGAGCGCACTGAAGAGGCGGTTGCTCTGCTGCGGCAAGCCTTGGCGGAACCGATCCAGAACGCGCAGCGCCTGCGTCAGATGATGGCGGATTTGCTCAATAGCCTGGGGCGGCAGGATGAGGCGCGGGAACAATTCGAAAAGTTGCTCGAATCCGATCCGGGTAATCCGCACTGGCAGATGACCCTCGGTTCCTTGGCGCTGCTGGCGGGCGACTGGAGGGAGGCCGAGACGCACTTCCTCGCACTTTCCTCTAACCCCCGGCCGCTGGTGTCTGGTCAGCCGCAGGCGTTGAATCGCTCGGTCAGCGCCTACTTTCTTGGGCTCGTTTCCGAAGAGACTGGGGAGGAGAGGAAGGCCATGGACCACTACTATCAGGTCGAGGAGCGGGACTATTTCGGGGTCGACGAGTATTATCAGAAGGCGCGGGTGCGGATCGCGCACTTGCTCTTGAACGCGGGGACTCTCGAACAGGCGCGCATGCACCTGAAAGTGTCGCGCGGACGCAGCCAGCGCGAGGAAAGCGTGGTGCAACTGTACGTTGCGGAAGGGGACCTGTTGTACGGGCTGAAGCAATACGGTGCCGGGCTCGCCTTGTTGAACAAGGCTCTGGAAGAATACCCGGGGCAGGCGTCGCTGCTGTACAGCCGCGCCTTGCTGGCGGAACGGCTGGGCCGGATCGATTGGCTAGAGCGGGATCTGCAGGCGGTGCTTGCGGAAGACCCGGATAACCCCCAGGCGCTCAATGCGCTCGGCTACACCTGGGCAGATCACAACCTCAACCTTGAACTGGCGCTGGAATACATTGAGCGGGCGCACGCGCAGCTTCCAGACGATGCGGCAGTCACCGATAGCCTAGGCTGGGTCCATTACCGACTCGGCAATCTCGAGAAGGCGGAGGCGTTGCTGCGGCGGGCGTTCTCGCTATTGACCGAAGGAGAGATCGCGGCGCACCTGGTCGAAGTGCTCTGGGTGCGAGGACAGCACGAAGAAGCACGCAGGATTTATCGCGAAGCTATCGACCAGCTCCCGGACGATGAATTCCTAGCCCAGGTCGCCCAGCGCTTCTCCTTATGAGGGAAGCAGGACTCGGCCTGTTGGCGGCGCTTCTGCTGACGGGATGCCCACTGTTCGAAATGCCGGGAGAGACCGGACTGGGAGAGATCCAGCTTTGGGAGGAGCACCGCCAGAGCGTGGCGAATCTCCAGGACTGGGGTCTGCATGGCCGCTTCGGTTTGCAGTGGGCTGATGGCCAAGTGCAGGGCCGCCTGCAGTGGCGCCAGACGGGTGCGGACTTTGAACTGCAGTTGAGCGGGCCGTTCGGGCTGAATCCGGTACACGTGACCGGCAACCTGCAGACAGGCCAGGCGACCTTGGACGATGGGGAAGAGACGCTTCAGGGAGAATTCGGAATGATCATGCAGGAGCGTCTGGGTTTTGCACTGCCGCTGACGGAACTGGTGAATCTTGTGCGCGGCATCCCGGTCTCTGATGCGAGCGAGGTGATGCTCGACGGGAAAGCCCGGGCCCTGCGCATCCTTCAAGAGGGGTGGGAGATCAATTATCGCGACTACAGTTGCTGCGAGGAACCGACTTTGCCGGGCCGGGTGCGTTTTGCCCAGGAGACGATGCGAGGCGTGCTGGTTGTTCGCGAATGGAGCCGGAACTAGCCGATGCGCCTGTACGCCCCGGCAAAGATTAACCTGTTCCTGCACGTGATCGGCCGTCGCGAGGACGGCTATCATGAATTGCAGACCCTGTTCCAGTTAATCGATTACACAGATTGCCTGACGATCGAACCGCGCGAGGACGACCGTTTCGAGTATGCGGACGATGCGGACGGGGCTTTTGCGGGAACCAACCTGTGCCTGCGGGCCGCCGAGTTGGCGCGCTCGCGGCATCCCGAAGGGTGTGGTGCCACGATATTCCTCAACAAGCAGATCGCGGTCGGCGCGGGCCTGGGCGGCGGCAGTTCCGACGCGGCCGCCGTGCTGCATGGGCTGAATCGCCTATGGGGACAGCCGTGGGAAACGGAGGAACTGGCCGGGATGGGACTGGAGCTGGGAGCGGACGTTCCGCTGTTCGTATATGGGCGCACTGCCTGGGCGGAAGGCGTGGGGGAGAGGCTGACGCCGGTGGATCGTCAGGAGGGATTTGCGCTGGTATTGCCGACCCCGTCGGAGGTCAGTACGGCCGAGGCGTACCGGTCCCTGCAATTGACACAATGGAGTAGCCCCATCAAAATGGGCGAGGTAGACGCGTATTGGGGGAGCAACGTGTTCGAGGAATTGCTCCGGTCGCGGCTGCCGGAGGTGGGGACACGCTTGGACTGGTTGCGCCGCTATGCGCCGGCAGCAATGACAGGTTCAGGTGGCTCGGTCTTCGCGTGGTTCGACGATCGCGGCAAGGCCGAGTCCGTGCTGGCGCTTTGTCCGCCGGAATGGAATGGACGGATTGCCGCGGGTCTCGCGCGCTCGCCCCTGCTGGCGCAGGAGGGGACGTGAAGGGTGTTGGGCCGTCGCCAAGTCAGGTTAAGGCACGGGGTTTTGATCCCCGCATTCGCAGGTTCGAATCCTGCCGGCCCAGCCATTTTCAGAATCATGGACGGATACCAAGATGAGTGACTACGACGACTTGGTGGTGTTCAGCGGGAACGCGAATCCGGCGCTCGCGCAGAAGATTGCCCAGTACCTCAGCGTTCCGCTGGGCAAGGCGGACATCGGTCGCTTCAGCGACGACGAGGTGCGCGTGGAAATCAACGAAAACGTCCGCGGCAAGGACGTGTTCGTCGTGCAGCCAACTTGCCGGCCGACCAACGAAAACCTGATGGAACTGGTGATCATCGTGGATGCGCTGCGCCGTTCTTCGGCCGAGCGAATCACCACGGTGGTATCGTATTTCGGCTATTCGCGCCAAGACCGCCGGGCACGCTCGGGACGCGTGCCGATCTCGGCCAAGTTGGCAGCGAACATCATCACCGCGGCCGGGGTCGACCGGCTGCTGACCATCGATTTGCACGCCGACCAGGAGCAGGGATTCTTCGACATTCCAGTCGACAACATCTACGCCTCGCCGATCCTGATCAAGGATATCTGGCATCGGGATGGCGGCGACAAATTGGTGACGGTGTCGCCGGACATCGGCGGGGTGGTGCGCGCCCGCGCGTTTGCCAAGCAACTCGGCAGCGAACTCGCCATCATCGACAAGCGGCGCCCGAATCCCAATGAATCCGAAGTCATGAACATCATCGGCGAAGTCGAGGGCATGTCCTGCGTGATGGTCGACGACATGGTGGATACCGCAGGAACGCTGTGCCATGCAGCCACGGCCCTGAAAGAGCATGGGGCCACTCGGGTGGTCGCTTACGTCACGCACCCGGTATTGTCGGGACGGGCCATCGAGAACCTGTCCAATTCGACACTGGACGAACTGGTTGTCACGGACACCATCCCGCTGAGCGAGGAAGCCATGGAATGCGACCGCATCCGTGTGCTCAGTGTGTCCGAATTGCTGGCGGAGTCAATTTCCCGCATTCACCGAAATGAATCGATCAGCACGCTGTTCATCGAATGAAGTAATTTTCGGTTGGGATTGAATTTCCGCGCCCCAGGTGCCTAGTGGCGCACCACATAGTTTTGAAGTCGTTTTGTAAAGTTTTGTATAATGCCCAGCCCGACACATAACCAAAAATAACCTGGGATTCAGAAAATATGTTAACCAGCAATCCTTTTGCTGAGCTTTCGGCGTACATCGATGTTGCAGTGATGCAGACTTTCGTTATCGTCATGTTTGCTCTGGTCGTGGTGGGTACGTTGTTTGACGTCATACATAAGAAAAGCGCCAAGTATTTCTTTGAAGATTGGAAGAGATCCAAGACTAAAGGAACCAATCAAGTCGGGGGCGGACAAGTCATGTCCATGGCGGTCCAAACCATGGCCAGCGAGATCTTGACATCATCGGAATTTTGCTCCACTCAGAGACGAATCGCCCATCTGCTGACGATGTACGGCTTTATCGGGTATGTCGCCGCAACTGTCATCATGGTCTTTGGATGTCCAGCCTTTTTGATTCCAACATCTGAGGCTTGGCCGATGCTGTGGCACATCGGGGCGTTGATGGTTTGTGTTGGCGGCTATTGGTTCTGGTTCTTCATCCGGGTTGATGTGGCGGCCGAAGGCAATTCGCCATTCAGTATTTCACAAGCAGACCTGTTCATCCTTTCACTGCTTGCGAGCTCAACTCTGGCCTTGGTGTGGTCGTGGCTGGGGACATCGACAATCGGATGGCTGGCTTTCGGGCTGTACGTGCTTTCGACTGCAGTGCTATTCGGATCCATCCCCTGGTCCAAGTTCGCGCACATGTTTTTCAAGCCCTCTGCCGCCTTGCAGAAAAGGGTTGCGGAAGCAGCCGGGTCGAGAAGCAATTTGCCGGCACCGGCGGACAAGCCTGAAACCTTTGGTTCGGCGCGCGGGGCGCCGACGAATTATTAACTCGTCTGGTCTGTTTTTGATTAGGCCATGACCCTCAAGAAGGAACAATTGTTCACCCAACAATAGGAGAGGACGGAACAGCATGCCTACTTTCGTTTATATGACGCGTTGTGATGGTTGCGGCCACTGCGTCGATATCTGTCCCTCGGACATCATGCACATCGATAAGACCTATCGGCGTGCCTACAACATTGAACCTAACATGTGCTGGGAGTGTTACTCCTGCGTGAAAGCCTGTCCGCAAAATGCGATTGATGCGCGCGGGTATGCTGACTTCGCACCTCTCGGCCACAGTGTCCGAGCGCTTCGCGAAGAAGAAAAGGGCACGATTTCCTGGAAGATTCTCTTCCAAGATGGCCGGGAAAAGAATTTCGAATCGCCCATTCGGACCACCGAATGGGGCACCATTCCGTCACCGGCTGAGCTGGATGCACCCAGTGCGGACGCGTTCCAGTCTCAAGAACTCGCTCACGAGCCGGATGCGCTTAACATCGACGGCGGGCTACCGACATTGAAGTCGGCGACATAAGCAAGGAGCATACTAATGGGATTGTTTAATCGAAGAAAAACGGTCGTTGTCGATTCCGACGTCCTCGTCGTAGGCGGTGGGATGGCTGGCTGTGGTGCTACGTACGAATCCAGGTACTGGGGGCGCGACCTGAAGGTGGTCTGCGTCGAGAAGGCCAATATCGAACGAAGCGGCGCGGTCGCGCAGGGCCTTTACGCGATCAACTGCTACATGGGCATGCAGTGGGGTGAGAACCAGCCGGAGGATCATGTCCGCTACGCGCGCAACGACCTCATGGGGCTGGTGCGGGAGGATCTGGGCTACGACATCGCCCGGCACGTTGACGCCACCGTGCACAAGTTCGAAGAGTGGGGTCTTCCCATCATGCGGGACCCGGAAACGGGGCGCTACCAGCGCGAAGGCAAATGGCAGATCATGATTCACGGCGAAAGCTACAAGCCGATTGTCGCTGAAGCCGCCCGCAAGGCCGCCAACGAAGTCTACAACCGGATCATGGTGACCCACCTGCTGATGGACGAGTCGAAACCAAACCGGGTGGCCGGTGCCGTCGGCTTCAATGTTCGGACTGGGGATTTCTATGTATTCCGCGCCAAGGCCGTGATCGTTTGCGCCGGTGGCGCATCGCACATTTACAAGCCTCGTTCTGTGGGAGAGGGCATGGGACGCACCTGGTATGCGCCGTGGAGTAGTGCCTCAGCCTATGCGCTGCCGATCCTCGCTGGCGCCAAGATGACACAGATGGAGAACCGGATTGTTCTGGCTCGATTCAAGGATGGATACGGCCCGGTTGGCGCCTACTTCCTGCATCTCAAGACCTATACCCAGAACGGATATGGCGAAGAGTACGAGTCCAAATGGTATGAGCACACGAAGGAAATGGTCGGAGATTACATCGATCACCACCCGACCCCGACCTGTCTGCGCAACCACGCTTTTCTCGAAGAAGTGAAGGCAGGCAGAGGTCCCATTCGCATGGTGACCAAGGAGGCCTTCCAGGATCCGCACAAGGAAACCGTGGGCTGGGAGAACTTCCTCGGCATGACCATCGGCCAGGCGGTTGTTTGGGCAGCACAAAACATTGACCCCAAGCACATCAATCCGGAACTGACGACTTCCGAGCCTTACGTCATGGGATCTCATGCCACCTGTTCGGGAGCCTGGGCTAGCGGCCCCGAGGATGTTGCGCCTTCTGATTACCAGTGGGGCTACAACCGGATGATGACCGTTGAAGGGCTGTTCGGTGCCGGCGACACGATCGGCGGCAGTGCGCACAAATTCTCATCGGGTTCCTACACGGAAGGCCGAATCGCAGCCAAGGCGGCGGTTAATTACATCAACGACCTGAAAAATGAAAAACTTCAAGTCAGCGAAAAACAGTGCCAGGACCTGAAAGAGACGATCTACAAGCCTCTGGAGAACTATGAGGTCGGCCGCAACGAAATCGTGGCGGGAACCGTCTCCCCGAGCTACATCCTGCCGATCCATGGCCTGCAGCGCCTTGAAAAGATCATGGACGAATACGTCGGCGGAATCAGCACGAACTACATGACGAACGAGCCCCTGCTCACCCGCGGTTTGGAGCTGCTGGATATGCTGAAAAAGGATCTCAACAGTGTTGGGGCCGAAGACCTTCACCAACTGCAAAGGACATGGGAGCTTCATCACCGGTTCCTGGCCTCGCAGTCGGTCGCGCACCATACGCTGTTCCGCAAGGAAACGCGTTGGCCCGGCTACTACTACCGGGGCGATTTCCCGAAACTCGACGATCAGGATTGGCATTGCCTCACCCTGTCCCGCTATGATCAGGAGTCCGATGAGTGGGAGATGGAGAAGGCGCCCGTCCACCACATCATCGACTAAACATACGGTTCAAGCCCGGCAGGGTATCCCCCTGTTCGGGCTGCGGCCGATCAGGCCAAAACTTCCATTCCTGTCAATGCAAAGGGAGCCGCGAAAGCGGCTGTTTTTGACCCTGCCTGATGACAGGGATGTGAACCCCCTGAAACGAAGTTTTTAGTTTCTCCATGTGCTATAATTCGCCGCCAGTTTTGGCGGGCCAGCATCCGACCACGGACGCTGGCCTGTTTTTATAAATGAACGCCAATTCATTGATGACACGATGGCAACAATTAACCAGTTGGTGCGCAAGCCGCGCAAACGCCCAACGAGCAAAAGTAACGTGCCGGCACTCGCCCGTTGTCCGCAGCGACGCGGGGTGTGTACTCGTGTCTATACCACGACTCCAAAGAAACCCAATTCCGCACTTCGCAAGGTCGCCCGCGTCCGTCTGACCAACGGCTTCGAAGTCACCAGTTACATCGGTGGCGAAGGGCACAATCTTCAGGAACACTCTGTCGTACTGATTCGTGGCGGTCGCGTCAAGGACCTGCCGGGCGTGCGTTACCACACGGTGCGCGGCAGCCTCGACACTCAAGGAGTGGCGGATCGTCGACAAGGCCGTTCCAAGTACGGAACCAAGCGACCCAAAGTCGGCGGCTAAGCCAAATCCTGCAGGAGATCCGTCATGCCACGCCGCCGAGACGTCCTGGAACGCCCGATTGATCCGGATCCCAAATACGGCAAGAAGCTACTGACCCGCTTCGTCAACGCCTTGATGCGTGACGGCAAGAAGTCGGTGGCAGAACGCATCCTGTACAACGCCCTGGATGAAATCGGTCGGGTACGCGGAGGCGAATCGGTCGAGGTGCTCGAACAGGCCCTGGAGAACGTCCGCCCGCCGGTAGAGGTCAAGTCCCGCCGGGTCGGCGGCGCGACCTACCAGGTGCCGGTGGAAGTGCGCCCGCAGCGCCAGGAGGCGCTCGCGATCCGCTGGATTATCGAATCCTCGCGCAAACGCTCCGAGACCTCCATGATGCGTCGGCTGGCCGGCGAACTGATGGATGCCGCCGATCAAAAGGGCATTGCCATCAAGAAACGCGAAGACACCCTGAGCATGGCGGAATCCAACCGCGCCTTCTCGCACTACCGCTGGTAAGACCATGGCTCGCAAAACTCCCCTGCAGCGTTATCGGAATATCGGCATCATGGCGCACATCGATGCCGGCAAGACCACAACAACCGAACGCATCCTGTTCTACACCGGCATCTCGCACAAGATCGGCGAGGTGCATGACGGTGCGGCGGTAATGGATTGGATGGAACAGGAACAGGAGCGAGGCATCACCATCACGTCGGCTGCGACCACCTGCTTCTGGAGTGGCATGGCCGGCGACATGGACATGCACCGCGTCAACATCATCGACACGCCCGGCCACGTCGACTTCACGATCGAGGTCGAACGCTCGCTGCGGGTGCTGGACGGGACCTGCGCGGTGTTCTGCGCGGTCGGCGGCGTCGAGCCGCAGTCCGAGACGGTCTGGCGGCAGGCTAACCGTTACGGCGTGCCGCGCCTGGCGTTCGTCAACAAGATGGATCGGGCAGGTGCCGATTTCGGGCGCGTCGTGGATCAGATTCGAGACCGCCTGCGCGCAGTTCCGGTGCCGGTGCAACTGCCGATCGGGGCTTCGGAGGATTTCGTCGGGGTGATCGACCTGATTGACCAGAAGGCGATTTATTGGAACGAGAACGACATGGGCGCGACCTTCGAACTGAAGGACATTCCGGAGGACATGGTTGCAGCGTGCCACGAGGCGCGCGAACACATGATCGAGGCCGCTGCCGAGGGCGACGACGAGCTGATGGGGAAATACCTGGACGCGGGCGAACTATCCCCGGAAGACATCCGCAGGGGACTGAGATTACGCACGCTGCGCAACGAGATCGTGCCGGTGCTGTGCGGTTCCGCCTTCAAGAACAAGGGCGTTCAGGCGATGCTGGACGCGGTGGTGCACTACCTGCCGTCGCCGCTGGAAGTCCCCCCCATCAAAGGGCACTTGGACGACGGCGAGGAGGATGTGCGCGAGTCGGACGACGAGGCACCGTTCTCGGCGCTGGCCTTCAAGGTCGCCACGGATCCGTTCGTCGGCACGTTGACGTTCTTCCGCGTATATTCCGGCGTCCTGAATTCCGGAGATTCCCTGTTCAACCCGCGCAAGCATGGCAAGGAGCGCATCGGGCGCATCTTGCAGATGCATTCCAACCACCGCGAAGAGATCAAGGAAGTGTGCGCTGGAGATATTGCGGCGGCAGTGGGCCTCAAGAACGTGGCGACTGGAGACACACTGTGTGCGTTGAATTCCCCGATCACGCTGGAGCGCATGGAGTTTCCGGAGCCGGTAATCTCCGTGGCGGTGGAACCCAAGACCAAGGCCGACCAGGAAAAGATGGGCGTGGCGCTGCAGAAACTGGCGCAGGAAGACCCGTCGTTCCGGGTGTCGACGGACGAGGAGTCCGGGCAGACCATCATCTCGGGAATGGGCGAGCTGCATCTTGAGATCATCGTCGACCGGATGCGTCGGGAATTCAGCGTCGAGGCCAATGTGGGCGCCCCGCAGGTCAACTACCGCGAGACCATCCGCAGGCCGATCGAACAGGAAGGCCGATTCGTCCGCCAGACCGGCGGCCGCGGACAGTACGGCCATGTCTGGCTGAAGATCGAGCCGCAGGAGCCGGGCAAGGGCTATGTCTTCGAGAGCAAGATCGTCGGTGGCGTGGTGCCTAAGGAGTACATCCCGGCGGTGGGCAAGGGTGTCCAGGAACAGATGCAGAACGGCGTCATCGCCGGCTATCCGGTGGTGGATGTCCGGGTGACCCTGTACGACGGGTCCTACCATGAGGTGGATTCCTCCGAGACCGCATTCAAGGTGGCAGGTTCGATGGCCTTCCGCGAAGGCGCTCAGAATGCGGATCCGGTGCTGCTGGAGCCGATGATGAAGGTGGAAGTGGTAACGCCGGAAGACTACATGGGCGATGTGGTTGGAGACCTCAACCGTCGCCGCGGCATTGTCGGCGGTATGGAGGATTCGCCGAGCGGCAAGGTGATTCGTGCCGAAGTGCCGCTCAAGGAAATGTTCGGGTACGCGACCGATTTGCGTGGCGCGACCCAGGGCCGGGCTACCTACACCATGGAATTTGCGAAATATGCGGAAGTCCCCGGCAGTCTCGCCGAGGACGTGATTTCGCGCAGTCAAACCTAACCACGGAGGAGAAGACGATGGCGAAGGAGAAATTCGAGCGCACGAAGCCGCACGTGAACGTGGGGACGATCGGGCACGTGGACCATGGCAAGACGACGCTGACGGCGGCGCTGACCAAGGTGATGGCGGAGACGCACGGCGGCGAGGTGCGGGAC
>CAZGIH010000021.1:0-33891 GCA_964526195.1 uncultured Chromatiales bacterium
CCTCAACTCCACCCAGGTCGATCTCGGGGCGCGGCACTACTTCGATCTGGCCGCGATCTGGCATTACAACGACTACACCAGCATCCGGGTCGGCGTGAACAACCTGTTCGACAAGGCGCCGCCGCTGGCGGGCAACGCGGCCGGGCCGTCCTTCGCCGGCAATGGCAACACCTTCCCCGGCCTGTACGACGCGCTGGGCCGATATCTGTTCATGGGCGCGAGCATGGAATTCTAATTTCTTTATTCGGTACTTAGACAAGTTGTCGAAGTATCCTGTTTCCAGTCAGATTATCTAATTTACTTCCTTCCCATCATCCCCAAATGTTAGTCTTTACTCTAGGAAAATATTTTTATTTTAGATAATATATTATCTATTACTTGATAAATTTATATATTTAGGATATAATTATATCTAAATAATTGGTTAATAATGATTATGACGCTGCTTTCCATCTACAGCCCTTTTGAGATCCAGCAGAAGCTGGCTAACGCTGTCCGCGCCAAGCGCAAAAAGATGAAACTCTCACGTCAGGCCTTGGCCGAGCACAGCACGGTGCCTGCTCCAACCATCAAACGTTTCGAGACCACCGGGGAAATTTCCTTGCGTCAATTTATCATGCTGTGGCAGTGCGTGGACCGCTTGGATGCACTGGCCGCAGTAGTGGACACGCCTGAACCTGCCCCACGTACGATTGCCGAAGTTCTAACCTCCTGATGTTCCAGCCTGTCGACAAGCTTCAGGTTTCCCGGTGCCTGGGTGACGGGCAGAAAGTGCGAGTCGGAGAACTCGCACAAAACAGCCGCGCGGTATTCTTCCAATATGATGCCGAATATCTGGATCACTTCCACAGCCTGTCCCCTTTTACACTCTTCTTCGGCGGTGAGTTACAACAAGCCCCGGCAAAGCCCCACCATGGATTGCACGGCGTCTTCGCCGATTCGCTCCCGGATGGATGGGGTCTATCACTGATGGATCGGGTCTTCACCCGTCACGGCTTGACTCCAGATCAGGTGACGGTTATGGATCGTTTGGCTTATATGGGTGAGCAAGGCCTCGGCGCCCTCAGTTACGATCCGATTTCTGAATTTTCGCCAAACGAACCAGATGATCTGATTGACATAACAGACCTAGGCAAGAGTGCCGTGCAGTTTTTCGAAGGCTCGGCCACGGCGGTTACGGCGACGCTGGCTCGATATGGCGGTAGCCCTGGTGGCTCCCGGCCGAAAGCGCAGGTCCACATGCCACCCGGGGAAGCCCAACATGCCTCCACAGAACCCCGACCCGGACTGGAACCGTGGATCGTAAAGTTCACTTCGAAGCGCCTGCCGTTAGGGCACCAAGAAGGATTATGCGAGGCCGCATACCTAACCCTTGCCAAAAACGGCGGCATTGATGTCCCCGAGTGGCGACTCATCGACCCTCCAGATGATCTCCCAGCCCCCGCCTGGCTGGCTCTGCGCAGGTTTGACTGCTCTCCCGACAATCCTGGAAGCGGGCGCCTTCACATGCACACTCTGTGCGGCCTCCTGGATGCAGACTACGCCCAACCTTCCTTAGACTACGAAACCGTCATCAAGGCCACCATGTCGCTCTGCCAAAGCCCAGTCGCCGGACAAGCACAATTTGCCAGAGCCATGTTCAACCTGTTCGCATGCAATCAAGACGACCACAGCAAAAACTGGTCGCTTCTAATGAACGACAACGGAAGATGGAACCCGGCTCCGTTCTACGACGCCACGTTCAGCCCACACCCATACGGAGAACATACGACAGCCTTCATGGGACATGGCAAGGCCCCACCACTAGAGGCGGTGCGTCAACTGGCTTTACTTGCTGGCTTGAAAAATTGGAAACAGGCCAAAGATGTGATTGATCGAATTGTGGAAGCGATCGGTCAATGGCCGACAGTTGCAAAGGAGTTAGACATCAAAGATGACACCCGCAAACATATACAACAACACCTCAAAACCATCCGCGCACAGAACCGTCATCTGCTTACAGCATCTCAGTAGTCCGTCATCCGTTCCATGAGGTAGCACAAGCAGTCCTGCTCCACGATCTTTTCCCGCGTAGTCAACATCGACAGGAAAAACGGTTGCCGAACTATTAATTGACGATCCCGATTCTCAAAATACATATCGAAGACATCTTTCCCTTCTTCATCCTGAACTTTCAGGCGCGGATCGACCCCATCCCCCCACATCCCGAAAGCCGTTCCTTCGGGCAACTCCCGGAAATTTTGCTCCACCAGCTCCTCCGGCATGTAGAAATCGGCATCCTGATGCTGAAAACTGAATGACAGGCCTTCGGGAATCCGCACCCGGGCCCGGGTGTGGAACAACTCCAGCTCGTCTGCGGCCGGCAGATGATCCGGAATGGACTCCTCGAACAATCGCTGCTCCAGGTACGCCTTGGCATGAACGATGCCTTCCGGGCTCTCCGGCAGGCCGCATTCAATGGTGATGGACGGGCACAATTTGCTGAACGCCATCGACTGCATTCCAAGCAGCGCCCGGAAACACACCACGGTCCTGGAGAACCTCTGCGCAAGATACAGCGAGCGACCATCCAGCCAATTGACGCAGGCGTAGTGTGGATTCGGACCCGTCGTGTTGTGCACGTCGATACTGGCGATCGGACTGCGGCGACGCATCTCCTCCACCACTTGGCGTGCCATGCGGTGTTCCGGACTGTCGCCGCCATCCCAGACCCGGTTGTAATCCTGCTGGTCGTCAAGACGGCGCAAGCCGAGACGAGCCGCCTTGACGTTGCCGATCAGGACGGACAGCGAACGCGGCAGACGTGCTTCGGAGAAATCCCTGAGGATTCCGCGCACCGCCTCCCAGCCCGCAATCTCATTGCCGTGGAGCAGGACCGACAGAAACAGCGGGTCGGGGCGCTCCCCGGGCAGATGCAGCAGGGTTGGCCCGCCAAGAACCTCTTCCAGGCCTTCGGCCGGGCAGTCTGCCAATCCCGGCGGCAAGTGATCCAGAACTTTCAGCATGACTCGCTCACAGCGGCCACTCGTGCACCGGCACTCCACTCTGCTGGCGCGTCAGGTAGGCACCGACCAGAGCCTGCATGTTTCCATCGTGAGAATAGCGCCAGGCGCGCATCCAACGTGCACCGGTCCGCCTCTTCTCCACGCGCGCTTCGATGATGTCGAGATAGCGATCCGATTCCGATTCGTCGAGGCCGCTGGCCTTCAACCCCCGGCGTGCCATCGGCAGCAAAGTCTCTAGGATCAATTCCGAAATCGGGTACTCAGCGCCATCACCCCAAATGACCTTGGTATCAAGGCCGGTGCAAGCCGCCCGGTAGAAGTTCTCCTTCGCCGTCATGAACGGAATGTCCAAAACAGCTTCTTCTCCACCTTCCAGAATCGCCATCATCGCGCCCACCCAGAACGCCACGTTCGCGATCATGTCGATGCTGGTCGGCCCCGAGGGCATGACCCGGTGTTCGATGCGCAGATGCGGCACACCGTCCTCGCTCCCGATCAACGGGCGATTCCAGCGCCAAATCGTGCCGTTGTGGAGCTTCAGGTGCAGGAATTGATCATCCTTCGACTGGAAAGGCTGCGGCAAGATCACCGGAAAAATATCCAGGTTCTCTTCGAAAAACTCGAACAGCGACTCGCGCGCAGAGCCACTGCCGCAACCGACCCGCCCGATGCGTTGCTGAGCCTGACCGGCAAAAGTGGACAAACTGACCGACTGCTCGAACAGCGGCACCCGCGTCTCGTCCCACAAGTCCCTCCCGAACAGGAACGGCGCGTTGCAGGACATGGCAACCGTGGCCGCGGACAGGGCCATCGAGGCATTGTAGGCCGCGACCGTGCACGACTGGGGAACCTGGAGGTGAACCTGGAACGAGGTGCAGGCGGATTCCAGCATCACATCCTCGTGCAGGCTGAACAGGTGATCCCGCCCGCGGATGTCGATCTGCAGCGGGCGGTTCTTGCGCAGATCCATGACGCGTTCGTTGAGCGCCCGGTAGCGCTTCAGCTGGCTCATGCTGTCGACCGTCAGATCGCTCTCCTGCACGGTCGGAAGAATGCCGATCATGCCGAGCCGCATGTCCATGGATTCCGCCACTTCCGTCGCCTGCTGCCAGGACTCGTCCAGCTGCTGGTGGAGGAGGGACAGCATGCCGGAACCCACCTGAGTGTGCGGCGTATTGAATTCGATGTTGAATCGCGACAATTCCGGCAGGCAAAGCGGGTTATTGTACCGCTCCAGGTAAGCGTCGTTATGCGGCAACGGGTGACAGTCCAGGTCGATCAACCAGGTTTCCAGCTCGAAGCCGACCTGGTACGTCTGATCGTCGAAATGCCCGTCCCGAAACCAGCGGCCGAGCAATTCGGTTTCGCGCTCCAGCGCCTGCCGGAAACGCTTCGTGTCGGATTCGCTGAACTGGTCCGTGCGGATCTCGTCACCCACGTCAGTTTCCCAAAACCTTGGCCAGCACCTTGGCGCCGCGCCGGTTGTTGTAGAACTTCCTCCGTGCCACCGGCAGGGAACGCGGCGAGGAAGGCCGGAACCCCTGCTCCCGGAACCAGTGCATGGTTCGCGTGGTCAGGACGTAGACCTGCCGAAAACCGCTTTCGAGCGCACGGGTCTCCGCGTCGTCCAGCAAGGCATGCCCGAACCCCTGGCCCTGGTGTTCCGGGTGGACCGCCAAGCAGGTCAGTTCCGCGTGCGTCTCGCTGAGCGGATGCAGGCAGACGCAGGCGGCGATCAGCCCGTCCAGTTCGATCACGCGGAAATTGTGGATGCGCAACTCCAGTTCCTCGCAGGTCCGCTCCGTCAGGACGCCCTGTCCGATCAGCGGCTCCAGCAGGCCCAAGATGCCACCGACATCCGCGATCTCCGCCTGCCGGGGCGCATAGGCTTCGGTACGCGTGACCATGACTCCGGCACCCGCGCGGGTGAACAGTTCCTGCAACAATACGCCATCGCGGCGCGCATCCAGCAGGTGGATCCGCCCCACCGAAGACAGGCTGGCATCCACGGCGCCCTGAAGCATCTGGCGCTGAACGGGACTGAGCTTGCGCCGGCGCATCAGTACCAGCGCTTTGCTCGAGGTCATTTGCCGGATCGGGCCGCGGCGGGCCCGCAGGGTCGGCTCCGCATGCAGGTAGATCAGCTTGTCCGCGGAAATGGACTGGGCCACCGTGCAGGCCAAGGCCGCCGCGTTGAGGTTGAACGTCTCGCCGGTCGCCGAGTAGCCGAGCGGCGGAATCAGGACGATGGCGTCCTGCTGCAACAGGTTCTCGATAGCGTTTGCAGCCACCCGTCGTACTTCGCCCGTGTACTCGAAGTCCACCCCATCATGAACCCCACGGGGCCGGGCGGCTACCAGGTTGCCGGTCAAGACGCGCAGCCGCATGCCCGCCATCGGCGTATTCATCAATCCCCGCGACAGGCGTGCTTGGATATCGGACTGCAAGGCTCCAACAGCCTCCAGCACCGCAGGCATGTCCGAGGCCCGGGCAATTCGGCAATTGTCATGAAAGTCGGAGTTCGGAAGCCGCCGATCAATTCGGCAACGTGCGCCGAATACCAGCACCAACCGGATTCCCAGCGCCTGCAGCTGGGCGATATCCTGCAACAACGTGTCCTCGCCGGGATGCTCCAGCACTGCGCTGTCCAAGCACAGGACGAACGTCCGCCCCCGGTGGGCGTACACGTAGGGCGCGGTATCGCGAAACCCTCTCAGGTTGAATGAATCCAAGGTGTGTCCGTGTGTGGTGGCGGCAAAATGTCCTGCTATATTGTAAGTGGATGCCTGCCATGCCGACTTCCCTGACTCGCTTGTACCCGCCGGATGCCGCCCGCCATCCATTGTCAGGCTTATGTCTTGGACACCGGCTGGTCGAACGGGCGGAAGCAGGCCAACCCTACATCTACAGCAGCTTCATCATGAGCCTCAATGGTGCCATCGCAATCGACGACGGCCAAGGCAACTGGACGCACCCCGAAACCCTGACCGACCCGCGCGATCTCAGGCTTTTGTGTGAACTCATGGCCCAGGCCGACTGCCTGATCACCAGCGGCGGCTACCTGCGCGACCTGGAACGCGGCAGCCTCGGAAACCTGCTGCAATTGCCGCAGACGCCGGAATTCCAGGATCTGCTCGACTACCGTGCGCAGAATCACGACTCGCTTTTCCCCACCGTGCTGGCGGTCAGCCGAAGCCTGGATTTTCAGATTCCGGCATCCATTGCCGAGCACCGTCAAGTCCTGCGTGTCCTGGCGCCGGCAAATGCCCCGGGACAGCGAGTCGCCGAACTGCGCGATCAAGGCGTCGACGTGATTCTCGGCGATGACGCCGACTGGGTCGGAAGCGAGACCGTCGTCGCCCATTTGAAAGAACTCGGTGCGCGGACAGCGTACCTGTTCTGCGGTCCGCGGATGAACGGGATCCTGATGCAATCCGGCCAGGTCAATCGCCTGTACCTGACATGGCTGCACTGGCTTCAGGGCGGGCATCCCGCATTGACGGTCGGGTCGTTCCTGCCCGCCTCGCAGGCTCGCTCTCTCAAACTCGTGGAACTGCACCAGGCGGAAGCCGAAAGGGATTTGCCGGGGTTGTGGTTCGGCTGCTTCGACGCGTGAAGGCCGACCGGGAAATTCCGGTCAACTGTATTCCGGCATCTTGTTGAAGTAATTCCGGATGCCGCTGCGCAAGGCCAGCGCGACACGGCGCTGGTGGTTCTTGGTGCGCAGGAGCTTTTCCTCGTGAACGTTGGAAATGAAGCCGGTTTCCACCAGGATCGAAGGAATATCGGGTGACTTCAACACTGCAAACCCGGCCCGTTCGACCCGTTGGCTGTGCATCTTGCCAACCCGCTTCAGCGAACTCACCATCAGCTCTCCCGCATTCAGGCTGTACTCCTGCACGGCATTGCTGGACATGGACAACAACACATCCTGCACATCCGGGTCCCGGCCCGATATCTCGATGCCCCCTTTCAGGTCCGCCGCGTTCTCCCGGTCTGCGAGCCACCGCGCGTGGGTACTGCTGGATCCCCTTGTGGAGAGCGCATAAACGGATGCCCCGCGCGCGCTGCGGCGACGCGCCGCATCCGCATGCACCGAAACGAACAGATCGGCCTTCTTGCCACGCGCGATCCGGGTGCGCCGATGCAAACGCAGGAAGATATCCCGGTCGCGAGTCAGGTACGGCGTAATCCGAGAATCCGCCTTGAGCAGTTTGTAGAGTTTCTTCGAAATCGACAGCACCACGTCCTTCTCACGCGTCCGACCCTTGCCGACCGCACCGGGATCCTTTCCGCCATGCCCGGGATCAATCGCCACGACCAAGCGCCGTGACCGGCCTGAGATCGATGAGGTGGGTGCGCGACCGGAAGGTTTTTTCGAAGAGACCGAAGGCTTCTTGGAAGGCTTGGGCGCGACAAACGATCCCAGGAAATCCACCACGACCCGGTCCCTCTTGCCATCCGGAGTCAGCCATTTCCCGATCTCCGCAGGCGCCAAGCGCTTTAGGTCCAGAACCAGCCGCAGGGTTCCGTCCTTCGACACGCTTGTACGCAGGCCCTTGACGATGCCGTTGCGGTCGAAGCGCGGGGACTTGGGGACGGATTTCGAGATCCTTGCCCGCTTGACATCCAGGACGTAGCGCGGCGGGTTCTTGATTGCGAATTTTCTTTCGATTGCGACTTTTCCGTCGAATTCGAACACGATCCGGTTGCGTTGCTCGTTGACGCTTTGACGCAACGTCACCAGCCGTCTCGCCGCTGACACGGCGGCCGGAAAACCCAATGGCAACAACGCCAGCAGACTGAGGAATCTTCGGCGATTCAGCATGGAGTCATATTATGTTCGAGTTTCAATTTTTCGCAATTCCGCCCGCTCCAGCAAACCCTGCCCGCGCTCGCTTGCAGCATCCATCTTGAGCTGCCGCGCCGACTCCGAATCCCCATGCCGAAAGTCCAGGCTTATATCTGATCGGGCTTCGATTTCGGGCCACCGTTCCGGCCATTCCACCAACATCACCGCGTTGCCATCCAACAGTTCCCGGACCCCCAGTCCCTCCAACTCGAGCGGGTCCTGCAGGCGGTACAAATCCACATGCCAGATCTTCAGGCCGTCCGCCTCGTAAGGCTCCACCAAGGTGTAGGTGGGACTCGGCACGACCCCGTCGTGACCAAGAGCCCGCAGGAAAGCCCGGACCCAAGTCGTCTTGCCTGCGCCGAGCGGCCCACGAAGGGCAAATACGCACGGAGCATCCAGCGCTCGTGCCGTCGCAGCGGCATGAGCCTCGGTTTGATCCTGTGTTGCGAAGTCAAACAGCATCCGGCGGATCCGAAAGCACCCGAAGGTAGGGCAGCAAATCACTGGCCGTCATGCCGTGCATTCCATGCTCACAGGCCAAGTCGCCCGCCGCCGCGTGCAGGCAGGCCCCGGCAAGAGCCGCGTGGCCAATATCCAAGCCCTGGCCAATCAGGGAGGCAATGACACCGGTCAGCACATCGCCCATCCCGGCCGTCGCCATGCCGGGATTGCCGCCGGCGCAGACGCCGATTCCTCCGTCGGCATCAGCGACGAGCGTGCCGCACCCTTTGAGGACGATGACACCCCCGTAGGTTTCCTGAATGCGCCCGACTGCCGAAAACCGGTCCTTCTGGACTTCCGCAGTCTTCGTGTCAAGCAATGCCGCCGCTTCTCCTGGATGCGGAGTCAGGACCCAGCCTTCAGACAAATTCTTGCAGGGATCGGCGGCCAGCAGGCGAAGTGCGTCCGCATCGATTACCCGGGGAAGCGACATTTCGAGAACCGCTCCGAGCATGTCCTGTGCCCAGGCATCCTGTCCAAGCCCGGGCCCAATGGCGATCACCGAAGCCCGGCCTGCCAGATCCCGGAGAGCACGCCGGTTCGCCACCGCATGGCACATCAATTCCGGCATCGGGGAGCGCATCTTCAAGGCTTCCGGCGGCTGGACAAGACTCACCAAGCCGCTCCCGCAGCGCAAGGCGGTAATGCCGCATAGTTCGGCTGCGCCTTGATAACCAACATGCCCGCCGATTACCAGCATGTGTCCAAACTCGTTCTTGTGCGAACTCCGGCGACGCCGGGGCAGGTCCCGGCGGATCTCTGCCCAATCGCACAGCACAACCGCCGAGGAATTGTCGGATTCCACTTCCAGGTCGTCGTAAGTTACCCAGCCGGCGCAATCCGGCCCATCCGCGGTGTACAGCCCGCGCTTGCGTGCAATGAAAGTCACCGTGTGATTGGCCCTCACGGTATGCGGATCCGCCACTCCAGTGTCCGCATCCAAGCCAGACGGGATGTCCACGGATACGACACTTGCATTCGACTGGTTGATGTGATTCGCGGCTTCCGCCCAGTCGCCCTCGACCGGGCGGGACAGGCCCGTACCCAAAAGCGCATCCACAACCAGATCCTCGTCGATCGAATTCGCCTCCGCAAACGACTGCATGGGAACCTCGGCACGCGTCGCTTCCTCGCAAGCAACCCCGGCATCGCCTCGCATCGACTCTCCCGGAACCAGTTGCACAATGCGCACGGATTTCCCAAGATCTTGCATCCGACGGGCCACGAGATAGCCGTCACCGGCATTGTTGCCAACCCCGGCATAGACTACGAGCCGCTCGATCTCCGGGTATTCCTTCTGAATCAGCCGGCAAACCGCTTCCGCCGCACGCGCCATCAGTTCAGGGCCGGGAATGCCTTGGCGTTCGATCGCATCCCGGTCGATGGCACGGGTCTGCTCTGCCGTGTACAGCGACCGGGTCACGATGTGGCCCCCCAGCCACCCGCCCCCGGTGTCTCGATCACCAGCCGGTCGCCTTCCTCGACCTGACGCTGGCATTTGCCGGAAAGATCTTCGCCATTGAGGCAGTTGCGCCCCGTCTGTCCGTCTGCGCCTCCGGCGGCACCCGATGGTGCCCGGCGGCGGCGTTCCGCCAGCAGGCTGAACTGCGCCGGAGCCCGGAATTCATACTCCCGGATTACCCCGTCCCCGCCCGGATGCCGGCCCTGCCCACCAGAACCTCGGCGCAATGCATATCGACGCACCCGCATCGGATACACCTGCTCCACCACTTCTACCGGTGTATTCAGGGTATTGGTCATGTGCGAGTGACGGGCTGACGGGCCAGGACCTCTGCCGTGGGCGCCCATTCCCCCGGCCAAGGTTTCGTAGTAGGCCCAAGACACCTCGCCATCTTGGCCGACGGCGAAATTATTCATGGTGCCTTGGCTTGCCGCCGGAATGCGCTCGGGAAGAGCCTGCTGCAATGCCGCGAGCACCAAATCCACCACGCGCATGGAGGTTTCAACGTTTCCTGCCGCCACGGCGGCGGGTGATTGCGCGTTGAGCAGGCATCCTTCCGGAGCCGACAATTCAATCGCGTCGAAACACCCAGCACATGCCGGGGTGTACGCGGGCATCAGACAGCGAAACGAGTAGTAGACCCCTGCGGCCGTCACCGAGATTGGACAGTTGATCGGGCCTTCCACCTGGGCATCAGTACCTTCGAAATCGACCCAGATCCGGCCGTCCTGGGCTTGGATTCGAACCTGCAAGCGGATATCCTCGTGACCCAGGCCATCATCCTCCATTACCTCGGTGGCCTCGTACGTTCCGTCCGGAATGGCCCGCAGGGCGTTGCGCGCAATGGTGCGCCCGTAATCGTTCAGTGCCCCCAAGGCTTGCACATAGGCTTGTGTTCCCATCTCGCCAACCTGCTCCCGCAGGCGTGCGCAGCCCCGGTCATTCACATGCACCTGAGCCAGGAGATCGCCGCGCATGTCCCGTGGTGCCCGCGTCGCGCTCACGATGGTCTCGATTCTCGACTCGTCCAGACTCCCGTCTCGGCAAATCCGTTGCGGTGGCAGAATCAGGCCCTCCTCTTCCAACCGACTCGAAGTCGGCATGGAACCTGGCGATTCGGCCCCGATATCCGCATGATGCGCCCGGTTTACCGCAAAACCCTGGAGTTCATCATCCAGGAAACATGAAGTAACTACGGTAATGTCGGGCAGATGGGTGCCCCCTAGAAACGGATCGTTGAGCAGGACGGCATCACCGTCGTTCCAATCGAAACGATCTACCAGATCCTGCATGGCGTAGGCCATGCTACCCAGATGCACCGGAATATGTGCCGCCTGGGCAACCAGCCGACCATCCCGATCGAAGATCGCGCAGGAGAAGTCCAAGCGATCTCGGATATTGGGCGAGAATGCCGAGCGACGCAGAGTCGCGCCCATTTCCTCGCATAACGCTTCCATGCGGCTCGAGAACACGGCAAGTTCGACGGGGTCCATGAGGGAGCACCAAAAATAACTTTCAAGCAGTTTAACAAATGGCAAAAAACTCAAGATTAACCATAGAGTAATAACTTTAGGGTACTATGATCATGGGGAATTACCCACTCTGCAGACCTTGTTCAAATCGATTGAAAACAGCCTCTATCTCGATTGAGCACCAACATGGCATCAGCCAAAAAGTCTGGAAGGTCGACCGAAGCGCCAAAAAAACGCTTTGGCAGAGTGCTTGTCGATTTCGTAGCAGAATTGGGCCCGCAAATTGTGACAGAAGGCGGAGAATGGGCTATTAAGGGGTTTATTGACACGGACCGACGCATCTATGTGGTCTCATCGGACACGAAATTAATCTCGAAAATATTGGAAATTCATCTCCTACCGCATTTGTTTTATTTTGCCAAAATCCACGACTACGAAATGGTTTTGGCAGACCATCAAAACTACTATCCCGACATTACTTTCATCGAAAATACTGGTGTTAAATTTGCTCTTGATTTTAAAACCACATACAGGCTTCCCAACAATCCAGAATACTGCAATGGCTTCACCCTTGGCTCACATGGAGAGTATTTCATCGATAGGCTCAGCACCAAAAACATTCAGTTCCCATATAGCGAGTACTCTGGCCACTTTTGCCTAGGCATTATCTACAATCGCCAAGAAGAACAAGATGTAGAAAGACCTGAGCATTATCCAATTGTAGAGATTGATTCCATCGAATCGGCAATTCGGGATCTTGAACTTTTCGTGGTGGAAAAGTGGCGCATTGCGAGTGATAAAAGGGGAAGCGGAAATACAGCAAATATTGGCAGCATCAACCATATCGGAGACATGAAATCTGGAAAAGGCATGTTTCACAAACTGGGGGAAAAATGGTTCGATGATTATTGGGTGAATTATGGGAAAATCACGAGTGAAAGTGGCCAACCAATCAGGTCACTCAAGGATTTTGTTAAATACAGAGAGGGCGACCTTTCCAAAGTGGTAGAAAAACGTCCACCGAATAGAAGAAAATGAGCACAGTAAAAGTCCCCCCAATAAAGTCACAGGGCATTAAAACAAAACTTGTGCCTTGGATTCGTGAGGCTTTGGACTGGGATGGAAAAGGTACATGGATTGAGCCATTCATGGGAACCGGCGTAGTCGGTTTCAATATCGCTTCCTCTCAGGCTCTTTTCTGTGATGCCAACCCTCACCTGGTCGCGTTTTACCAAGCAGTCAAAAAACACTCCATAACCCCGCCCATTGCCAAAGCATACCTTGAAGAAGAAGGCAAACATATGGAAGAAATAGGGGGTGAACATTACTATCACATACGAGAGAGATTCAACAACAAGAATGATCCACTGGATTTCCTTTTCTTGAATCGATCTTGTTTTAACGGGATGATCCGTTTCAATGGGAAGGGTAAATTCAACGTGCCATGGGGCCACAAATCTAACCGCTTTGCCAAAGCTTACATAACCAAAATTATCAACCAAATTAGGTGGGTTCAGGAACTCATGGACAACTCCGATTGGAGATTTGAAGTGTGTTCTTTTGAGTCCGCGATCCACAGAGCTTCTGCAAATGATTTTATTTACTGCGACCCCCCTTATATAGACCGCCATACCGATTACTACAACGGATGGGCAGAAGAACAAGAAAAACTGCTATTCGATACACTGCGTGCATCTGATGCGAAATTCCTCCTGTCAACATGGCACAGTAATAAATACCGGGAAAATCCATATATCGCTGACTTATGGTCCGAGTTTCATGTGCTCACTAAAGATCACTTCTATCACGTTGGGGCATCTGAAAGAAACCGCAATTCGGTAAAGGAGGCACTTATTGCAAATTATGTCGCTTTTGTCGGGGAACCTCATGTGGCCAAACTCTCCGCCGTCGAACACCCAGCGTCTGCTGTACACACGGAAGCCATTTGATACAATCTGTACATTCGCGATGTCGCAGGAGACGTCTCCATGAAAAACCCTCTGACCTCCGTCAAAGGCACCCTGATCTCCGGGCTGGTCCTGGCGGTCGTCTTGGGCTGGCTGGTCGACATGAAGATCGACCTCAATTGGATTTCGCTGGTTGTCTGGGCGCATGTCTTCGTCGGCATTATCTGGATCGGGTTGCTGTACTACTTCAATTTCGTGCAGATTCCCGGGGTTGCTGCAGCAATCGCGGATAGTGATGGCCCAGGACCTGCGGCCATCAACAAGTACATTGCCCCAACGGCATTGCTATGGTTTCGCTGGGCGGCACTGCTGACCTGGCTGACCGGCGCGGCCGCACTGGAGATGCTGGGCATCGGGATCGGTAATGCCTTCTCGCTCGCCAGCCCGAACATTGGCATTGGCGTGTGGCTTGGTACTATAATGCTGCTTAATGTCTGGGGCTTGATCTGGCCCAACCAGAAGAAGGTATTGGGCATGGTGGAGGCCACAGACGAGGAAAAGGCGAAAGCCAAGAAGGTCGCTATGCTGGCATCACGGACTAATACGTTACTGTCGATTCCCATGTTGATGTCGATGGTATCGTTCGGCCACGGGGGGTTGGCTTTCTAAATACCTCGCGACCACCCCCTGTTGAGGGCAAGGCGGCAGCTACGGCTGCCGCTTTGCCTTAACGAGCATGCTTATGACTGACTCTGCCCTGCTTCCCACCTACGCCCGGCTCCCGGTACGCTTCGTGCGCGGGCAAGGGTGTCGGCTGTGGGACGAAAACGGCGACGAATACCTTGATGCCGTCGCCGGAATCGCTGTGTGCGCGTTGGGGCACTGCCACCCCGACGTGACTGCGGTCCTGCGCGAACAGGCAGGCGTTCTGGTCCACACTTCCAACCTTTACCAGATCGAGCCGCAAGAGACCCTAGCAAACCGGCTGACTGAGGCTTCCGGCATGGAGCGTGCCTTCTTCTGCAATTCCGGTGCGGAAGCGAATGAGTGCGCGCTGAAGATTGCAAGGCTGCACGCCGCCCGGAAGAACATCACATCTCCGGAAGTGCTGGTGGTCGAGGGCGCGTTTCATGGACGCACCCTGATGACACTCAGCGCCTCGTCGGGAGCCCGGGTCCGTGATGGCTTCGCCCCTTACGCCGAAGGTTTCGTGCGGGTCGGCTTCAACGACCTGCCCATGATGCAGGCCGCGCTTGCCCAGCACCCGAACGCGGTGGCGGTATTGATCGAGCCTATCCAAGGCGAAGGCGGCGTCCGCCCGGTCGACGACGATTACCTGGTCGGCCTGCGCAAACTGTGTGACGCGCGCGACGTACTGCTGATTCTGGATGAAGTGCAAACCGGAATGGGCCGGACCGGCCGGCTGTTCGCCTACCAGCATGCCAGCATCCTGCCGGATGCCGTGACGCTTGCCAAGGCACTTGGCAATGGCTATCCTATCGGGGCCTGTCTGACACGGGGAGCCGCAGCGACCGCCCTGACGACCGGGCAACACGGCACGACGTTTGGAGGCAGTCACCTAGCCTGCCGGGTCGGGCTTTCGGTTCTTGATGCCTTGGACAAGGAACAGCTTCTGGAACGCGCGGAACAACTGGGGAATACCCTGATGGAACGTTTTCATGCCGCACTGGCGGAATTGCCCGGAGTCGAGTCTATTCGCGGCCGGGGACTGATGATCGGCATCGAGTTGAGCGAGCCGGCTCCCGATCTCGTCGCGCGAGCCCTTCAGGCGCGCCTGCTCATCAATGTGACCCAAGAACGGGTGATACGGCTCCTGCCGCCTTTGGTGATGAGCGACGAGGAAGCCGACCTTCTTTGCGAACGCCTGATTCCTCTCCTGGCAGAAGCTGCAGGAGGGATGGCATGAGCGCGCAACATTTCCTGAGCCTGATGGACCTGAGCCCGGCCACGCTCGACAGCATCCTTGATCGGGCGGTGGAACTGAAGGAGATGCGCCGGAGCGGAACCGACTGGGGACTGCTGGCCGGCAAGACCCTGGCCATGGTGTTCGACAAGAACTCGACCCGGACCCGGGTGTCGTTCGAGGCGGGCATGGCCCAGCTCGGCGGCAGCGCATTGTTCCTGTCCCCGCAATCCACGCAACAGTCTCGCGGAGAACCCGTCGAGGATGCGGCACGAGTGCTGTCCTCAATGGTTGACGCGATCATGGTGCGCACCTACGCACACGAGACGTTGGAGAATTATGCCCAAGCTTCGTCCGTACCGGTCATCAACGGGTTGACCGACCGGCTGCATCCTTGCCAACTCCTGGCCGACTTGTTGACGTGGCGGGAGTTGCGCGGCGACATCCGCGGTGCTCAGGTCGCGTTCGTGGGCGACGGCAACAATATGTGCCGCTCGTACATCAATGCGGCCCGGCAGTTCGGTTTTTCCTTGCGCATTGCCACGCCCGCTGGCTATACGCCCGGCGAGGAGTGGCTGAACTACGCTCCGGACCAGGTTCAGTGGCATGAAGACCCGAAAGCCGTCGTTGCCGGCGCGCAGTTGATCGTCACCGATGTCTGGGCCAGCATGGGGCAGGAAGACGAGCACTCCGACCGCTGCCAGGTGTTCCAGCCCTACCAGGTGAATTCCGAACTGATGACCCAGGCTGCCCCGGATGCCCTGTTCATGCACTGTCTCCCGGCCCACCGCGGCGAGGAAGTGACCGCCGAGGTGATCGATGGGCCGCAAAGCGTGGTCTGGCAAGAAGCGGAAAACCGGCTGCACGCGCAAAAGGCCCTGCTGGAATTCCTCCTGGCCTGATTTCTCGGCCGATTCCGCGCATTCCAAGGCTTTCGGCTTTCGGGGTCGAGAGACGGAAACCTTAGAAACCTGATCTTTGGGCCGCGGCCAAATTGCGGGGATCGTATATCGGTACTATGATAGGGGGGTAGGGCACGAAGCGGGAAGCCCAGTGGCGGAAGATCAGACCCAGCATCGAGAGTGCATCCACTCGCCCGATCTTGGCTGCCAGTCAAGATCGATGCCATACCAGTTCATGTTTCCGGGATTGGCCGCAGGACTTTTGCTGTGCGCGGCGTCCTTCCCGGTGCATGCCGATGAACCCGAAGAAAACGACGGGACGGAAGAGATCACCGTCACGGGCAGTTTCATCAAGCAGGATGCCAACGACGCCTCCATGCAGGTGGTCACGATGGACCGGGACCTGTTGGAACTCCAAGGCTCGCCCTCCATGGTCGACCTGTTCAAGAACCTGAGCGCGAGCCACGGCATCATCGGCGAAAACAGCAGCTGGTACGGCACCGGCCAGAACCTCGCCGAATCGGTCTCCAACGTCAACCTGCGCGGGCTAGGTGCTTCGCGCACGCTGGTGTTGATCAACGGCCGACGGCAAGTCTATGTCCCGGCGCGCCTGGTGAGCGGCCGCTTCGTGGACGTGAACGCGATCCCCCAAGTGGCGATTGAACGCATCGATGTCCTGAAAGAAGGCGCTGCCGCCATTTACGGCTCGGATGCCATGGGTGGCGTGGTCAATTTCCATACGCGCAAGGATTTCGACGGTTTCGAGTTAAGCGCCTCGCATGATTCCTTCGAGAATGCGGGCGACAGCACTATCGCGGGTATCTGGGGCGTTGATGTCGGCGACAACGCGCACTTGATGGTCGCGGCGGAGCACTATCGGCGACAGGAATTGCAGGCCGGGGAGCGCGACTGGGGGTTGCGGGAGTTCGACGGCCTGCTCAACGGCTGGTCCAGCGTGGGCAATCCGGGGACTTTCTATAAGCTGGATGTCACTGGGCAGACGCGCGTCGAAGGGCCCACGATAAACGACCCTCGCTGCGAGGAGTTCGGCGGGCATGCGGAGTCGTGGACCTGCCGGTTCCGCTACAGCCAGTTCGACAATCTGATCGAGAAGCAGGATCACACCCGGATCTTCGCGGAACTCAACGGCGAATTCGAGACCGGCATGATGTATCACTTCGAGGCGATGTATTCCGAGGCGGACATCCCCGAGTGGCGCAACACACCGTCTTATCCGCCGGCCGCCTGGGCGAACGTCGATGAAGTCAACTTCATTGCAGAAGGTCACCCCGCTTTCGAGAGCCTTCGCACACTCTTCGGTGACGACACGGCCGAAGGCTTCGGTTTTCGAGGACGGACGGTCGGAAATTCCGGGCCCGCACGGTACCTGAAACGGGAATCGGAAACCTGGCGCCTGTCGGCCTCGGTCAATGACGAGATCAGCCTGTTCGGCGACAACCTGTACGAATACGACTTGGGTTTCTCCTACTCGCATTCCGAGGGGACCGTGGGCCAGCCTGCGGAATACATCACCCGGCGTTTTCTCGCGTACCGCGGCTTCGGCGGACCGAACTGCGGCGTGGAAGCGCTGCCGGACCGCACGAAGAAGTCTGGCTTGAGGCTCGGCGACACCACCGGCAAGAGCGCCGGAGTCGGCGATTGCATGTACTACAACCCGTACAGCGACGCGCTGCAATACTCCGAACAGCCCGGAGCCGAGTTCGTCATGCGCCCCAATCCCTACTACGACGAGACGCAAGCGAACAGCCGGGAATTGCTCGACTGGATGGTCGGCAGCGAGGTGTCTCTGGACAGTGAAGCGGATCTGTACGTATTCGATCTCACCCTGACCGGGGACGTGGGAGAGGATATGGGCAGTTTTGCCGCCGGCTATCAATTCCGCCGCTTTGAGGCCGAGGCAACCCCGAACCGGGTCGGCGACCTCAGCATCAATCCGTGCCGGGTCAACAAGAATCAGGCCCCCAGCGCATCGGAGGAGGAGCTTGACTGCGCCGAGCAGAACAAAAACCTTGATGCCGAAGGCAACCCCAGCAGCGATCCGATCGCATTCACGGACGGGCAGATCGGCACCTTCGGCTTTACCGTCGGGAACTATCCCTATTCCACGCACCAAACGACCCATTCGTTCTTCGGCGAGTGGGCTCACGACGTCAGCGACACGATGAGCACGCAGCTTGCCGTCCACTACGAGGAACACGACGAGTCCAGCACATTCGATCCTAAGGCGGCACTGCTCTGGGATGCCTCGGATTCGATCACCCTGCGCGGGTCGATACAGACAACCTTCCGCGCCCCCTCGGTGGACGACCTAAACGAAGATCCCTTCTACAGGCAGGAATGGGTCGACGGCGCTTACAAGCCGATCGAAGTGCGCGGAGACAAAGGACTCGATCCAGAGGAAGCGCTGACGTACAACCTCGGCATGTTCGCGGAGTTCGATAGCGGCGTGGAGCTGACGTTGGATTACTGGAAATACATTTTCGACGATCCCATCACGGCGACTCCGCATGGATCTATCCTCTCAACCTACGAGGGTAACTGGTACACGACGAATGCCGATGGTGAACGCATTTTTAACGAAAACGCAACCGCTTCACCGGTGGATGACCTCATCGTCTGTGCCGCAGGAACCGGACACACTGCCCAGAGCATCTGTCAAGTCGAGGCAATCCGCACGCGGATGATCAACGGCCCAACCATCCGCACATCCGGGCTGGACTTCAACCTGGGCGGCAACCACGACGCACAGCAGGGAGTCTTCTCATGGGGGCTGGGCGGCACCTACCTATTGGAATACGACGTGGACGCTTTGAATTTCAGGGGAATCAAGCTGAGAGATAAGATCGAAGCGGCTGGTTATTACAATGATCCCAGCGACTTCGATATCCCGCCGTTGCCGCGATTGAAAGGGCACGGCTTTGCCAGTTACGCCTCGGGCGACTGGACCACGAGCATCTACATGCACTACATCTCCGCCTACGACGATAGAAGGGCGGGCAGCCTTTACCCGGACATCGACAGTTTCGTCACCCTGGACATCGGCCTGCGCTGGGAACCGCCGGCCGGAAACACGACGCTGACGCTCACCGTTCACAACATCGCGGACGAGGACCCGCCTGCGGTGGATTGGGAGGCGGCACACGACAACCTGACCCACGACGTCAAGGGTCGCCGGTTCAAACTAGGCTTCAAGTACAGTTTCGGCGGCTGACGCAGGCCACCGTCCGGGTCAGACCTGGGCTTCCGCCAGTTCCCGCTCTACCTGCTCGATTGAAATGTGGCGCAGATCCTTGCCGAGGACCTGATACAGCACATGCTCGCAGATGTTGGCCGCGTGGTCGCCGATCCGCTCCAACGCCTTGGCGCACCACAGAATCTCCAGCACCAGACGGATGTCGTGTGGATCTTCCATCATGAACGTGATCATCTGCCGGATCGCGGCTTCGTACTCCTGGTCGACCTCGGCGTCCGCCTTGAGGACTTCCAGCGCCTGTTCCGGGTCCAGCCGGGCGAATGAATCGAGAGACTTGTGCAACATGTCCAGGACGTGACGTCCGATGTGCTTCACGGCGCGCAGGTGCCGCTTGCGAACCGCCTGGTAATCCAACTGCACCGTCATGCGAGCGATCTTTTCCGCCTCGTCCCCGACCCGCTCCAGGTCCGTCGTGGCCTTGATCACCGCGATCACCGTTCGCAGGTCCATGGCGACCGGGTGCTGCAGGGCCAGGAATTCGCTGCATTCCTCGTCGATCTTGACTTCCAACGCATTAATCTTGAAGTCTTCGCGGGCAATCTTCTTGGCCAGTTTCTGGTTCCCATCAAGGAAGGCTTGCACTGCGGAGGAGACATGCTGCTCCGCCAGCCCCCCCATCTCCAGGGTATGGCTGCGCACGTTCTTCAGAAACCGCGCGAACTCGCTGGACGTGTGCTGGATTACGTCTTCCGGCTCCATTGCACTGCTCCGGTTACCTTAACCCTCTCCCATTTTACTCACTGGCCGCCCTTCCATGAAGGGTGCAAGCCGACGACGGTTCATCGCGATCAGCAGAAGGCTCGGCACCACCATCAGGGTCGTGATAACGAAGAACAGTGGCCAGTCGCCACCTAGCCCATCGATCAAGATGCCGCTACCGGCGGCAAGCAGGGTTCGGGACAGTGTGCCCAAGGAGGCCAACGCTGCATACTGGGTCGCAGTCCAGTTCCGGTCACACAACTGCGACAGGAAAGCGACGAAAGCGACAGTCGAGATCGCCGTGGTGAACTGGTCGGCGATCACGGCGAACACGAACAGCCCCGACGACGGGTACCAGGCCAGCAGCGCAAAGAGCAGATTGGTAAGCGCCATCGCCACACCGCCGATGATGATTCCGCGCAACAGACCGTAGCGGGCATTGATCAGGCTGCCCAACACCGCGAAAACGGCAATGGCCACGGCCCCGTAGCCCTTGGAGTACAACGCGATATCGGACTTGGAGAAACCGATCTCGGTATAGAACACCAGCGACATCCGCCCCAGGAAAGCTTCGCCCACTTTGAACAGGAAGATCGCCAGCAGCAGGAAGACTGCAAGCTGTGCTCCGTAACGCACCACGAAACTCCTCACAGGGTGCGCGTACATCTTCACGAGATGAAGCCCCCAACTGACGGTCCGTTTGACCGCCTGCCGGGGCCGGTCGGGTTCCGGCACCAGCCAGAGGAACAGCCCAACCAGCACGCCGACCAACAGAATCAACCACAGATAACCCTGCTGCCAGGCCTGTTCGATTCCGGCTTCCTGCAACTGCTCCACCAACCACAGGGCGATCCCCCCGCCCAAGCCATATCCGATCCACCAGCCGGAGGTCGCCATCGCCGAACCTCCACCGACCTTGCGCGGCTCGTCTTCGCGGAACTGCTCGATTCGCAAAGCGTCAATCGCAACGTCCTGGGTCGCACCAGCCGCCGCCAACACCACCGCCCAGACCGCAATCCACTCAAGCTGCCCGTCGGGCTCCAGGCGGGACAACGCGGCCAGGCAAACGACGATCACCGTCTGCATGGCGACAATCCAGGATCGTCTGGGGCCCAGCCATCGGGTCAGAACCGGAAGGCGCACCGCATCCACGATGGGAGCCCACGCAACATTGACTGCATACACCACCAGCACGAGACCGAACAAACCAATGTCCGTCCGGCTGAATCCGCTCTCCTGCAACCACAGGGTCATCATGGACAGTACCGCAACCTGCGGCAGTCCGCTCAACGTGCCGATCAGAAGGATCCGCACCATCCGGATGTCCCGGTACATGGCCAGCGTCTCGCGCCAGCTCAGCGTGTGAATTTCCACCCTGTCCTCACTCCGGCAGTTCGTAGTCCATGATCAACGGCGAGTGGTCGGAAAACCGCTGCGCCTTGTAAATGCGTACACGGCGGGTACAGTTTGCCAAGTTCCGCGACACCACTTGGTAATCGATGCGCCAACCCACGTTCTTGTCCCAGGCCCGACCGCGGTTGGACCACCAAGTGTATTGTTCGGGTCTCGCGTCAACCTCCCGAAAGGCGTCTACGAATCCTCCCGGACCGAACACCTGATCCATCCAAGCCCGTTCTTCCGGCAGGAAACCCGAATTCTTCTGGTTCGAGCGCCAGTTCTTCAAGTCGATTTCACGATGTGCGATATTCCAGTCTCCGCACACGATGGAGCGCCGGCGCCGCAGGGACTGGAGGTGCACCATGAACTCGTCCATGAACCGGTATTTTGCCTGTTGGCGTTCCTCGCTCGAAGACCCGGATGGCGCATACAGGGAAACCACCGACAGGCGGCCGAAGCGGGCCTCCAGGTAGCGGCCCTCAGGGTCGAATTCGGCCGAGCCGAAACCCTCGATGATCCGATCCGGCTTCTCCCGCGAGAATAAAGCCACGCCGCTGTAGCCGGGCCGCTCGGCCGGATGGTAGTAGCAATGGAACGACTTCGGATAGAACGCCGGCATATCGATCTGGTGCAGGTGGGCCTTGAGTTCCTGCAAGCAGACCACGTCCGCCCGCTGGCGGGCCAGCCACCGGAAGAATCCCTTGCGCTCGGCACTGCGGATACCATTCGCATTAAGCGTGATTATGCGCATTGCGCCCCTCTCGCCAGCCGCATCGGATAAAATTCAGGCCGAAACCCCCGCATACCGGCATGCCGCCACCCGACACAACTTCTCCGACCGACTACCGGGCTGCGTTTCTGCAGCTCGCGCTTGAGTACGAATGCCTGAAATTCGGCGATTTCACGCTGAAGTCCGGTCGCAAGAGCCCGTATTTCTTCAATGCCGGATCCTTCAACGACGGTACGGCGCTGGAGCAGGTCGGGGCGTTCTATGCCCAAGCCGCCACCGATGCGGGCATCCAGTTCGACATGCTGTTCGGCCCGGCCTACAAGGGCATCCCCCTGGCCACCTCCGCCGCCTGCGCGTTCCAGCGGCTTTACGGCCAGACCGTACCGGTGGGTTTCGACCGAAAGGAGGTCAAGGATCATGGCGATCAGGGGCAGACCTACGGAGCCCCGATCGAAGGCCGGGTACTGCTTGTAGATGATGTGGTCTCGTCAGGGATCACGGTTCGGGGTTCGGTGGATCTGATCCAATCGCTCGGCGCCACACCAGTCGGGCTACTCATCCTGATGGATCGCGGCGAACGCGGACAAGGCCAACTCTCTGCGGTACAGGAACTTGAAGAGCATTGCAAGATTCCGGTCATTTCGGTTGCGTGCGCCAGCGATTTCCACCAGTTCCTGAAAGACGTCCCGCAGTATCGGCAATATCAAGAGCAGATCGAAGATTATCTCAGGGAGTACGGGGCCTGACTGCTGAACGCAGGCGATTGCGTACCGGCGTGGTGTCGGGTCGGATGCCGTGCCATAACTCGAAACTTTCCGCGGCCTGCTCCACCAGCATCCCAAGCCCATCGCAAACACGGGTGCAGCCGGCCTGCCGCGCCCAAATCATAAACGCAGTGTCGGCGCCGTACATCAGGTCATAGCAGACTGTCGATTCCGCCTCCAGAATCGAGGACGGCAGATTCATTGGTGAAGCCGACAATTCCGCCGCCGTAGCGTTGAGAATCAAATCGAAGGAAACCTCGCCCAGATCCTCCAGCCCGCATGCTTCAAGATTTTCAGGCGAGCCATGCGCTTGAACCAGCGCGTGCGCGCGTTCGGGAGTGCGGTTGGCCACGGTCAAATGCTTCGGGGCACATCCCAGCAGAGGGCCCAAAATGCCCCGTGCTGCACCGCCTGCACCCAGCAACAGAATCCGCATGCCAGGCAAATCAAGGCCCTGCGCCTCGGTCAAATCGCAAACCAGGCCGCCGCCGTCCGTGTTGCCAGCGACGATGACGTCCTCCCTGATGGCCAGCCAGTTGGCCGCACCCGCCGTGCGGGCCTGCGGCATAACCTCCCCCGCCAACCCCAACGCCGCCTCCTTGTGCGGCACGGTCACGTTGAGTCCACGCCCGCCCGCCTGCCGGAAATCCTGCACCGCGGCCTCGAAATCGGCCACCGGGACATTCAGTTGCTCGTAGTGGATTTCTTTTCCGGTCTGGGCCGCGAACCCGGCGTGAATGACCGGCGACAAACTGTGCGTGACCGGATACCCGATGACGGCATAACGCTCCACGAACCGGAAACTCCTAGGGCTTTATTCGGAAAGCCAGGCGGCGACATCCCGGGCGGCATAGGTGAGGATCGCGTCCGCACCCGCACGTTTGAACGCAAGCAGGGCTTCCAGCATGCAACTTCGCTCGTCCAACCAACCGTTCGCGGCGGCCGCCTTGAGCATGGCGTATTCACCGCTGACGTGATAAACGAACGTCGGCGCCCCAAACTCCTCCTTGACGCGGCGCAGCACGTCCAAGTATGGCAGCCCGGGTTTGACCATGACCATGTCCGCGCCCTCGCGAAGGTCCAACGCCACTTCCCGCAAAGCTTCATCGCTGTTGGCCGGATCCATCTGGTAACTGTACTTGTCGCCCCCTCCCAAGTTGGCCGCAGAACCGACCGCATCACGGAACGGCCCGTAGAAGGCGGAGGCATACTTGGCGGCATACGCAAGGATGCGGACGTTCTCGAAACCCCGCGCCTCCAAAGCCTCGCGAATCGCGCCAATGCGACCGTCCATCATGTCGGATGGTGCCACGACGTCTGCCCCGGCACCAGCGCAACAGAGCGATTGCTCCACGAGGACCTTCACCGTTGCGTCGTTCGCGACATAACCGCTCTCGTCCAACACACCGTCTTGCCCATGCGAGGTGTAAGGATCCAACGCCACGTCCGCGATTACGCCCAGTTCGGGCGCCGCCTGCTTGATTGTCTGGATCGCCCGCGGAATCAGGCCGTCCGGGTTGCACGCTTCTTCCGCCCCTGGGCTTTTCCGATCGTCCCCAATCGCCGGGAACAGGGCCACCGCGGGGATTCCCAACTTCTGAATTTCCTGTGCTTCCCGCTCCAGCAAATCCAAACTCAATCGTTCGATGCCGGGCATCGAGGGAATCTCGGTGCGCACTCCCTGACCTTCCTGGACGAACAGCGGCAGGATCAGGTCATCCACCGTCAGGCGGTTCTCGCGCATCAGTCGACGTGAAAAATCATCACGCCGCATGCGGCGCATCCGGGCGTGCGGAAAGCGGGCGGGATAGGATGCCATTCGTTAAGTTTAGGGGATTGCGCCTGTTTTCGGAAACTGCAAAAGCTCCCATGACCCCGGCAATACTACAATAAAGGCCCATGTCTCGTATCCCGAACCTTCATCTCGTCGGTCTCGTCATTTGCGTGGCCGCGCTCGCTTTTGGCTACCTGTACCTGGAACGCACCTTGGGTCTTGAGCCCTGCCCTCTGTGTATTCTTGACCGGTTCGTCTTCATCGCTTTGGCCATCATCTTTGCGCTAGCCTACTTTCAGCGCCCCGGGGCGAGGGATCGGATCGGATACGACATCGGCGCCCTGGTCATGAGCCTGGGCGGGACCGCAATCGCCGGACGACACGTCTACCTTCAGAACCACCCACCGGACACCCTAGGCGACTGCGGCGCGGGATTCTGGCACATGCTCGACCAGATCGGCCTCGAAGGGGCGGTGGCCTCCGCACTGCAGGGCAGTGGCGATTGCGGCACCATCCAGTGGACGTTCCTGGGGTTGTCAATTCCGGCCCTGACCTTGGGTATTTTTGTGTTATTGTTCCTCCTATCCCTGATCGACATGATCGACGCCATCCGGAAACGTCACCTGGAGTACCCGACATGAAACACGTAAATTTCGGCATCCTCGCCCTTGTCTTAGGTTTGGGCCTGTCTCCCCTCTTGGCCGAAATGCCCCGGCAGCCCGCACCTGAAGGCGCTGGCTTGTATTTCATCGAACCTGCCGACGGTGCAACCATCCAGTCTCCCTTCAAGGTGTCGTTTGGCCTGCATGACATGGGCGTTGCCCCGGCTGGCGTAAACCAGCCGAATACCGGCCATCATCACCTGCTGATCAGCTCTCCGGAAGTCGACCTCGGCATGCCGTTGCCGAAGACCGACGAGGTCCGCCATTTCGGCGGCGGACAGACGGAAACCATGCTGACGCTGGAGCCGGGCAGTTATACGCTACAACTGGTGCTCGGCGACTACGCGCACATCCCGCACGACCCACCGGTCATGTCCGAGACGATTACGATCACTGTCGAGTAGTTAAACCCAGTCTCGGGCGCCCAGAAAGCATTCGGTGAGTTCCGCTTCCGGCGAGCCCGGCTCGGGTTGGTAGTCGTAAATCCAACCGCAGTCCGGAGGAAGCGACATCAGGATCGATTCGGCACGCCGGCTGTTCTGCAGTCCGAACAGCGTGCCGCGGTCGTACAACAGGTTGAACTCGGCGTAACGGCCCCGACGGTATTTCTGGAAGGCTCTTTCACGTTCGCCCCAAGGCGTCTCGCGGCGACGTTCCACGACCGGCAGGTATCCCTTGAGAAAGTGCTCCGCCACGGCACGCATGAACACAAAGGTCTTCTCAAAGCCCCATTCGTTGAGATCGTCGAAGAATAAACCTCCGACGCCGCGCGTTTCATCACGGTGCGGCAGGTAGAAGTAACGGTCACACCACTGTTTGAATTTCGGGTAGACCTCGTCCCCGAAAGGCGCGCAGGCATCGCGAGCCATGGTGTGCCAATGTCGGGCGTCTTCC
Organism: uncultured Chromatiales bacterium; assembly: GCA_964526195.1. Taxonomy (GTDB): domain Bacteria; phylum Pseudomonadota; class Gammaproteobacteria; order Poriferisulfidales; family Poriferisulfidaceae; genus Poriferisulfidus. The sequence goes on from CAZGIH010000021.1 coordinate 26,224, forward strand.
TCGAATCCGTAGTACGGGGTTAGGTCGAACCCGCCTCCGAACCACCATTGATCTGTCCCGTCGGCCGCGCGGGCACTGAAGAACCGAACGTTGCAGTGCGCCGTGGGCACGTAGGGATTTCGCGGGTGAACCACGATCGATACACCCATCGCAGTGAACGACTGTCCCGCCAACTCCGGATGCCGCTCGGTGGCCGCCTCGGGCAGTGCCATGCCTGCAACATCCGAGAAATTCACTCCCGCTTTCTCGAAAGTCTCTCCTTCCTCCAGCACCCGTGTATCACCCCGGCTTCCGTCGGGATGATCCCAAGGGTCTTGGCGGAATCTCGCCGTTGGCTCCAGTTGCTCGAACGCCTCGGTGGCATCCTGCTGGAACTTCTCCAGGAAGGTGCGAACGGACCCAGGGTCAGGAGTGTCGTTCATGCCGTCTGTGTTGGACGGATCACCTGCCCCGTCAGAAAATCCCGGATCTCGCTGGGGCCCGAAGCCCCGCCGAGCGAGCCTTCTATGATTCCGTCTATCGTCGAACCGAACATCTCGTCAACCTCTTCGGACGTTTTTGCCGGGAGCACCCCTTCCGGGTTCGCGCTGGTCGAAACCAAAGGCCCCACTTCAAGGCACAGTTCACAGCACAGGCTGTGGCGGGTGATGCGGACCGCCTGGGTCGCATGCGTGCCCCGCAACAGGGCAGATGCACTTTCGGAGGCCGGGACCAACCAGGTTACCGGCTCCCCCGGGGATTCCAGTTTAGCCTGCTGCTCCTCGTCCAGGGGCTGGATGTACGGCTCTAGGTCCTCGCAGCGAGCCGCGATCAGGATCAGTCCCTTATCTGGATTCCTTCGTTTTATGTTCAGTAAGCGACGCACCGCGTCCAAGTGACTTGGCAGGCAACCCAGGCCCCACACGCCCTCGGTCGGATAGGCCAGCACTCCGCCTTCCTGCAGTGCCTTGATGCCTTGTCGGGTATCCAGCGTACCGTCACCGCCTGCCGGGGACGCCCTCAGCTTTTCCGCTTTGCGCGTGGTGCCCTGCGTTTGCGCGGCGGCGCAGACGCCAAAAGCTGCTGGCACTGCTCCAGCGTCAGTGCTGCAGGATCCTCTCCCTTGGGAACCGTCAGGTTGCGCTTGCCGTCCGTGATGTACGGACCATACCGGCCATTGAGCACTTGGATGCCTTGGGAGCCGAAGTCCTGGATCATGCGGTTCGCTTCACGGTGCCGATGTTCCGCGATCAATTCATCCGCCTGCTCGCGTGTCACCGTCATCGGATCTTCCCCTTTCGGCAGGGACACGTACTTCTTCGGCCCGTATTTCACGTAGGGTCCGAAACGACCAATGTTGACTTCGATCGGTTCACCGTCGTCCCCCGTACCCAGCAATCTCGGCAATACCAGCAAGTCCATCGCTTCCTCGAACGTGATGGTCTCGAAACTCTGGCCTTCGTGAAGGCTCGCGAACCGGGGTTTTTCCTCGTCTTCTCGATCTCCGACCTGGACAAACGGCCCGTAGCGCCCAACCCGAACACGGACCGGTTTGCCGCTTTCCGGGTCCGTACCGAGTTCGCGCATCATCTGTGCCTTCTGGCGGGACACGGTCTCGCTCTTCTCATTCACCTGCTGGTGGAACGGCTTCCAGAAACTGTCCACGACCGGGATCCACTCGGTTTCTCCCCGCGCCACCCGGTCCAACGAATCCTCCAGTTGCGCCGTGAACTCGTAGTCGACGTACCGCGAAAAGTGCTCGGTCAGGAAATTGCATACCACCTTGCCAAGTGCAGTCGGGAAGAATGTGCGTTTGTCAAGTTCCGTGTATTTTCGGCTGACTAAGGTCGACAGGGTGTCCGCGTAGGTCGAGGGCCGGCCGATGCCGTATTCCTCCAAGGTCTTGACCAGGCTCGCCTCGGTATAGCGCGGCGGCGGTTCCGTGAAATGCTGGTTCGCCTTGACTTCCTGGAGCGCCACGCGTTCGCCCTCGCGCAATTTGGGGAGGTAGCGCTCGTCGCTGTTGTTCTGGTTCCCGTTCCCGTTCGCTTCGTCCGAACCTTCGCGATACACCTGCATGAACCCCGGAATCCGCACATGGGAGCCGGTTGCTCGCAGCTGGGTGCCCGGACCACAGTCGAGATCCACGCTGACTTGGTCGATCACGGCCGGAATCATCTGGCAAGCTACGGCGCGTTTCCAGACCAACTCGTAAAGTTTCTGCTGGTCACTGCTCAACTTGCCGCGAGTATGTTCCGGTGTTCGCGCGGCATCGGTCGGACGAACCGCCTCGTGCGCCTCCTGCGCATTACGGGTCCGGGTCTTGTACCGCCGAGGAGACGGCGGCATCTGGTCTTCACCATAGCGTTCTTGGATGGTCTGTCGAAGGTTGTTCAGCGCAACGGTCGCGAGCGTCACCGAATCTGTCCGCATGTAGGTGATCAGGCCGACCGGGCCGGAACCCAGGTCGACGCCTTCGTACAACTGCTGGGCGACCTGCATCGTCTTGCGCGCGGAAAAGCGTAGTTTGCGCGACGCTTCCTGCTGCAAGGTCGAGGTGGTGAATGGTGGTGCCGGATAGCGCTTGCGCTCCTTGCGCTCCACCGACGCGACGGCCAGTTCCGTGGCATGCGCCTGAACCTGCTCGCGGGCCGTGTTTGCCTGTTCTTCGTTCTCCAGATCGAATTTTTTCAGGCGTTTTCCGTCCAGCACGTGCAGTTTGGCCGGGAACCCGTGCCCATCCTTGTCCAGCAGCGCATCTACGGTCCAGAATTCGCGGGGCTGGAACGCCTCGATTTCGTTCTCGCGTTCAACGATCAGGCGCAGGGCCGGGCTCTGGACGCGACCTGCCGAAAGCTTGGGGGCGATCTTCCGCCACAGCAGCGGCGACAGGTTGAATCCAACCAGGTAGTCGATGGCCCGCCGCGCCTGGTAAGCGTTGACCAGGTCGTCCGACAGATCCCGCGGATGCTCCAGGGCCTGGCGCACCGCCTCGGGAGTCACCTCGTGGAACACCACCCGATAGGTTTTCTTTTCGCCCAGTTTCTTGCGCTTGTTGAGCAGGCTGTACAGCGACCAAGAGATCGCTTCCCCTTCGCGGTCCGGGTCGGAGGCCAGATACAACGCCTCGCAATCCTCAAGCGCGCTCGCGATCTTGCGCAGGTGTTTCTCGTGTCCGGGCGTCACCTGGTACTTGAGGGCATAGTCGCCTTCCGTGTCGACGGCCCCGTCCTTCGGAACCAAGTCCTGCACATGGCCGTAAGACGCCAGCACCTGGAAGCCTGGGCCCAGATACTTCTCGATCGTCCGGGCTTTCGCCGGCGATTCCACTACGACCAGATTGTTCGGCATGGTGGGGTGTTGCGCGTAAGGAGCTTGGTTTTCTGATTCTGTCGGCTTTTAAATTAGGGTAGCACGATCTCGCTGCTGCAAATGCGGATTGTGTTGTGGGCAGTCAAATCGTCCATGCAACCTACTCTGAAGCCTGTGCCGGCGCATGTGGGAAACACCATGCCGTTGGGCTGCGCGCCAAATCCCCCGGCTCGGCAGCCGCCTGAGGCTCCAGCAACAGCGCGTAACTGTAACTGGGAAAGACTGCCACCACCACGGCTCGAAGCCAAGACACCGGCTCTGCTTCTTTCTCGGCCGGAACCACCGTCAGTCCCATACCGATCGACAGGAATTCCAGGCTGCCCGCGTTCAGGCGGACCATCGGGAGAGGCTGCGTCTTGCTGCTCGGCCAGAACCTCGAAACCCTGCGGTGGATCGCACGCGCCGGTTCATGCACGATGATTTCAGTCAAGTCGATCTCGAGGTGTTGCGGCGGGTGCACCTGCGCATCCGGAATCCAAATGAAAGGCTCGATTTCGTCAATATTGAAAGCTTCCAATACCTGAGCATGCGGTTGGTCGCCGTTGCCGAGTCGGGCGCGCTGGATCCAACCGCGCCCATTAACCTGCACACGAACCAGAAGGTCTCCCGGACCGATCGGCACCGGCGGCTCGTACCCGGGCCACGGGCACCACACCTCCGGCCAGTCCTGCGGATCCTTGACGAAATGCCGCGCTGCATCCGCTTCAGCTTCTCCCTGGCGCACCAAGTAGACGTGCGGTGCATCGTCACGCAGCCACTCCTTCGCCGGATCTGCCTCGAAAGAGGCAAATACGGAACCGGAAACCAGGAAAAGGGCCAAAACCGCAGGGCGCATCTGGTAATTTTAATATAGCGTTACACTACGCGCCTCTTGACCCGTCGAACCCGTGAAAGCTACTCTCGTTTCGAACCTGACCCAGGCGTGGCAGACCCTGCACCAACAGGGCCTGCTGCCCGACCCGGACCCCGAGCGCATCAAGGTCGTGTCGACCAAGGATCCGAGACATGGAGATTACGCCTGCAACCTCGCTCTTGTCTTGGCGCGAGAAGCAAACCTCAATGCACGCGAACTGGCCGAGCGGATCATCCAAAACCTGCCGGAGAACCCGGACCTGTTGGCCGCGGAAGTGGCGGGTCCGGGATTCATCAACTTCCAATTGCGGCCTGAAGCCAAGGCGGAGATCGTCGACCAGATCCTGAGCCAGGCTACGAATTACGGAACCCGGCCGCCTGGCAGCGAACAGCGCATCCTGATCGAATACGTCTCCGCCAATCCGACCGGCCCCCTACATGTCGGACACGGTCGCGGGGCTGCGCTCGGCTCCTGCCTCGCCCGGATTCTCGAAGCAGCCGGCCATACGGTTGAATGCGAATACTTCATCAACGACGCCGGGCGGCAGATGGACATCCTAGCGATTTCCGTCTGGCTGCGTTATCTGGAACTGTGTGGAGAACCCGTAATCTTTCCGGAAGCCGGATATCAGGGCGACTATATCTTGGACATCGCGGCCGACTGCCACCGTGCTCGTGGCGACGTGTGGCGGGCCTCGTTCGAAAACATCCGGGCAGGCGCACCGGACGACGGGCCGGACGAGGACGGGCACAACATGTACCTGGATTTTCTGATCCTTCGGGCCCGGGATTTTCTTGACGAAACAGTCTGGGCCGAATTGGCTTCGGTCGCAGTCGACACGCTACTCGAACGTATCCGCCGCGATCTGGATCATTTCGGCGCAAGTTTCGATTATTGGCAGTCCGAACGCGAACTGCTGGACGACGGCAAAGTCGAGCAAACCATCGCGCAATTACGGGAGGCCGGCCATCTGTACGAATTGGAGGGTGCCCTCTGGTTCCGTTCAAGCGAGTTCGGTGACGAAAAGGATCGCGTCGTCCAGAGAAGTAACGGGCAGTGGACGTACTTCGCAACCGACATTGCCTATCATGCCGACAAGATGGCACGCGGCTACGGCACTGCGATCAATATCTGGGGGGCAGACCATCACGGCTATGCGGGACGAGTGCGTGCCGCACTCCAAGCGCTCGGAATCGACCCCGAACGGCTGGAAATCCTACTGGTCCAGTTCGCCAGTCTGTACCGAGGCAAGCAAAAAATCTCGATGTCGACGCGCAGCGGGGAGTTCGTGACCCTGCAGTCGCTGCAGCGCGAAGTCGGACAGGATGCGGCACGCTTCTTCTACGTTATGCGTAAATCGGACCAACACCTAGACTTCGACCTTCAACTGGCCACCGAACAAAGCGCGGACAACCCGGTCTACTACGTGCAGTACGCACACGCACGGATCTGTAGCATCCTGGAGCGGGCGAAAGATGAGGACATCAACATTCCCGAGGATCCCTGCGACCTGTCACCGCTGATCGATGAGGGCGAACGCGCGCTACAGAAGCAGTTGTCACGCTACCCGGACGCGGTTCTGCGCTCGGCCCAGGAACGCGAACCGCACCACCTGACCGTCTACCTGCGCAAACTGGCTCAGGAATTTCACGCTTACTATAATGCCGTTGCCGTGTTGGTCGATGAACTTCCCGTGTGTCAGGCCCGACTCCGGTTGATTATGGCGGTACGCCAGACGCTCGGCAACGGCCTGAACCTGTTGAACATCGACGCCCCTGAGAGCATGTAATGGCGGCCCCAAAAAAACGTACCGCAGCCCCGAAACGACGCCCCGCGACCCCCAAGCGGCGACCGACCGTCAAAAAGCGCAAAACACGCACACGCAAGCCCCTCCCCCCATGGCTCCTGCTCGGCGGTGGCCTGCTGATCGGCATCGTCAGCGTCTTGGTATTCAACGTGGCGAAGGAAGTGGAATGGAGTGCCCTATGGGGTAATGCCCAGCCACCGAAGACGGCCGCGGCGAAGCCAGCGGAAACGCCGCGGTTCGATTTCTACACCATCCTGCCCAACCAAGAAGTCGTGGTGCCGGATCCGGAACCCCCGACCAAAAAAGAACCGAAACCGGGCGACAAGAAAGCCAAGCCCGCGCCCGAGGGCGTCTACTACTTGCAGGCAGGCTCTTTCCGCAGTCTCGACGACGCCAACGGCATGAGGGCCCAGGTTATCCTGCTCGGAACCGAAGCATCCATCCAGTCCGTCACCATCGACCGCGACACCTGGCATCGGGTCCGGGTCGGACCCTACAAGAACTTGGCGCGACTGCGCGAAGTGCGCAAGCGGCTTCGCGACAACCGGATCGAGACGCTGCTGATCCGCGCGCACAAGTAGGCGCAATCACTCCGCCTGGATTTCTCCCTCGACCACCACGCTCAACGGCGAATTCGGGGGCTGGTCGCCATAATCGGTCAGGTCCTCCAGCGTACAGCGCAATCGTAGGGGGATGCCGTCCCCCAGAACCGCCAGATGCCGGACGATGGCCTCGTCCGCCTGCACTCCAAACCGCTTCAGTAGCATGCGGATGTCTTTCCGGTTTTCTTCGCTCATCAGTCTCTCCTTGGAGCCTCCCGGGCTTGGTCTTTCACCGGCAAGTGTAAAGCAACCACCTTGGCCATCTTCGGCGAATGCCACCGGAAAGCCTGATTTCCGTGTCCGGGTGCCGGGTCCGACGGCGGCGCACGCCCCGACGGACCGTGTGCCGCAGGGCTCTGCCGGCTTCTGGCCTAGAACTTCGCCCGGAGTCCGACGGAGGCGGAAAACTCCCGGTCTTTCGTGCCCATGCCGTCTGCCGACACGCCTGCTTCGAGGGTCACGGCATTCAGGTTCCAGATCGCGTCCATCCGGAACAGCAAGCGGGTGTCTGGACCTTCCGACCGCAGCCTTTCCCCGGAGACGACAATCGACATGTCGGCATCGAACACCTGTTCCACACCCACGAAACCGGCAACCGCAAGCGGGCCGTCACCCAAAATGGTATCCGTCTCGACTTCCATTCCCGCTCCGGCCGAAGTGTGGTCCGCATTGGCATCGGAGACCCGTGAGCCGGCTCCATCGGTCAGGGCGTCCAGCGAAACTTCCGACTGTCCTGCCCAGACCCGACCGACCAGATCGGTCTTCTCGGTCAGCGCCAGCCGACGACCCAGCTCCATCCCCCAAGTCAGCGACGAAGCATCGGCATCCCGTGCGAGCGCTCCCCGCGACGCCGAGTTCAGATCCAGGTCGTAGCGGGTCCCGGAGACGTGGGCCACGCCGTAAAAGCCTCCCTCGCCCTGCCAGGCGAGATCCGCGAGAAAGCCGTAGCCGTCCGCGTCAATGGTGCCGCCCCCGGTTGATGCCGAGACCGAAGCCTCGCCCTCGACCACGCGTGCACCAAGCCCTCCGGCCAAGCCCCCGATCAGCGGAACAGT
>CAZGIH010000022.1:0-103684 GCA_964526195.1 uncultured Chromatiales bacterium
CCACGCCCAGATAGGTGATTTGAGGTTGGGGTATAGTGTGATTCATCGGCTCGTCCCGCTTCCGCAGTGGTTAGTAGCATTCTCATTGTGGCCGCCCAAGGCTCTTTTGGGAAGTGGGACGAACCATCCCATCATATTGGCCTTCGGGAATGGGGCGGCTGGACGTGGAGGTGGCGACACCGGCAGGGCATCCTGCCACAGTCGGCCTGAGAAACGTCAAGAAATGAGCAAGGAGTCCCTTGCGGATTTTGCTACATAATTCCCCAATTTTACGCCTGTCTTCATGAGCGAGTCGGATTCCATGCTCTCTTCCCGCCGAAAATCCGTTGCGGTACGGATTGGCTCGGTCACGCTCGGTGCCGGCCACCCCATCGCCGTGCAATCTATGACCGATACTCCCACCGCCGATGTCGCAGCAACGGTGGCGCAAGTTGAGGCCTTGACGCGTGCGGGCTCCGAACTGGTTCGGTTGACGGTCAATGACCGTGACGCGGCGGCGGCCGTCCCCCAGATTCGCGAACAACTGGACAAGCGTGGGGTTGCCGTCCCCCTGATCGGGGATTTCCACTACAACGGACACAAGCTACTGGCAGAATTCCCGGAATGCGCTGAAACACTGGACAAGTACCGCGTAAATCCAGGAAATGTCGGGCGCGGCAGTTCGCGCGATCCGCATTTCACGCAATTCATCGAACTCGCCTGCCGCCATCAGAAACCCGTGCGGATTGGCGTCAACTGGGGAAGCCTTGATGCGGCACTGCTGACCGAGCTGATGGACGAGAATGCCAAGCTCGATTCGCCCTTGGATGCTGAAGCGGTCCAGCGCGAAGCGATGGTTCAGTCGGCATTGCGAAGTGCCGCCCGAGCCGAGGAAATCGGCCTGCCACACGACGCGATCGTGCTGTCCTGCAAAATGAGCCGGGTCCCCTTGGTGGTCCAGGTGTACACCGAACTCGCCCAGCGCTGTGACTATCCGTTGCACCTGGGATTGACCGAAGCCGGCATGGGCACCCGCGCGGTCGTCTCGACCAGCGCAGCACTGGCCCTGCTCCTGCAGCGCGGAATCGGGGATACGTTGCGGGTGTCGCTGACACCGGAACCGGGCGGAGAGAGAACTGCAGAAGTCCGAGTCGCCTGCGACCTGCTGCAGAGCATGAATTTGCGCCACTTCATGCCGGCCGTGACGGCCTGCCCCGGCTGCGGTCGAACCAGCAGCGACTATTTCCAACGGTTGGCTCAAGACATCGAATACTATATCTCCGAACAGATGCCCGTATGGAAGAAACAATATCCGGGAGTCGAAAACCTGAACGTGGCGGTGATGGGCTGTGTCGTCAACGGTCCAGGCGAAAGCCGTCATGCCGACATCGGGATCAGCCTGCCCGGCTCCAATGAAAACCCCAGTGCACCGGTCTACATCGACGGCGAACGGGTCCGCACCCTGAGTGGGGAGCGCATCGCGGAAGAATTCCAGGAGATGCTTCTCGATTACGTGGAAAAGAAATACACGCCCGTATAATCTTGGAAACTGCGCACGTATCCCTCGTCCTTTCATGAGCGTCCGAACTTTCGAGGGCCACACGCCCCACATCGCCGACTCTGCCTATGTGGACGAGCATGCGCTGGTAATCGGCGACGTGCACCTGGGCGATGACAGCTCGGTCTGGCCGATGTCGGTCGTTCGCGGCGACGTCAACTCGATCCGAATCGGGGCACGCACCAACATCCAGGACGGCAGCGTCGTGCATGTCACGCATGACTGCGAATATTCCCCGGGCGGCTATGCCGTCACCATTGGAGACGACGTGACGGTGGGCCATCGAGTTATCGTCCATGCCTGTGAAATCGGTGATCGTTGCCTGATCGGGATGGGCTCTGTGATCCTGGATGGCGCCATCATCGAGCCCGACAGCATGATTGGAGCCGGTTGCCTGGTGCCTCCCGGGAAACGCCTCGAAGGCGGTTGCCTCTGGATCGGCAGCCCGGCCCGGAAACTTCGCGAGTTGAGTCCCGAAGAACTTGAATTCCTGCGATATTCCGCGGCTCACTACGTCGACAACAAGAATCGTCACAAAGCTGATTGCTCCTAAGGACCTGAAACATGAGCGAAACCAAGCCTCAAGGCCTGCACACCCGGGCCATTCACGCCGGCGCCTCGCCGGATCCGACCACCGGCGCCCGGGTCACCCCGATCCACCAGTCCGTCGCTTTCGTCTTTCGGGACGTCGAGCATGCGGCCAATCTGTTCAACCTGGACGAGGCCGGGTTCATTTATTCACGCCTGACCAACCCGACGGTCAATGCCCTGCAGGACCGCATGGCCGATCTGGAAGGCGGGGTGGGCGCGGTCTGCACGGCTTCCGGCCACGCGGCGCAAATGCTGGCCCTGTTCGGCCTGATGAAGGCCGGCGACGAATTCGTCGCCTCCAACAAGCTTTACGGCGGTTCCATTACCCAGTTCGGGCATGCTTTCACCCGCTTCGGCTGGAAAGTCGTATTTGTCGACCCGGATGATCCGGACAACGTGCGCCGGGCCTGCAACGAACGTACCCGCGCCGTATTCAGCGAGAGTCTGGCCAACCCCGGCGGCACGATGTGCGATGTACAGGGGCTTGCCGATGCCGCACATGAGAACGGCGTCCCGCTCATCATCGACAACACGCTGGCCACGCCCGTGCTGTGCAACCCGATCGAGTACGGTGCCGACCTGGTGGTGCACTCCACCACCAAGTTCCTGTCCGGCCACGGCAATGCGATCGGCGGTGTCGTCATCGATTCCGGCAAGTTCGACTGGTCCACCAACGATCACTACTCCCACCTGACGGACCCCAACCCGGCCTATCACGGGATGTCGTTCGTCGACAAATTCGGGGATCTCGCCTATACGGTGTATTCCATTGCCGTCAGCCTGCGCGATCTTGGCCCCACCATGTCGCCGATGAACGCCTATCTCACGCTGAACGGAATCGAGACCCTGCCGCTTCGGATGCGCCAGCACAGCGACAACTCCTTGGCCGTCGCCCAGTGGCTGGAACAGAACCCGAAAGTCGAATGGGTGTCCTACGCGGGCCTGCCATCCAGCCCCTACTACGAATTGGCCCAGCGCTATTGCCCCAAGGGAGCAGGCTCGGTTTTCACCTTTGGAGTGCGGGGCGGCTACGAAAGTGGCGTGAAAGTGGTCGAGAGCGTGAAACTGTTCTCGCACCTGGCCAACATCGGCGACACTCGTTCGTTGATCGTGCACCCCGCTTCCACTACGCACCGCCAGCTCAGCGACGAACAGAAAGCCGCCGCCAGTGCTGGCCCGGAAGTCATTCGCCTGTCCATCGGGATCGAGGATGCCGACGATATCATCGCCGACCTGGACCAGGCATTGGAAATTGCAGTTGGAGAATAAAAATGAATCCGAATGAAGTCATCGAAGCTTATTTCGCGGCTTGGGACGCGCATGACGGGCAGGCCGTGATCGACCTGTACGCCGAAGACGGCACGTACCAGGATCCCGCCACCGAAGGCCCGCTTTCGGGACAAGCGATCGGCGATTATGCCGAGGCCCTGTTCGCAGCCTTTCCCGACTTGAAGCTGGAACTAATCTCCCAGGCGGATACCAGCATCGGCCAGATTGCCGTACCCTGGCTGCTGTTCGGCACACACCAGGGACCGCTCGGCGAGATGGAGGCGACTGGAAAATCCGTGGCAATCCGGGGCTGTGACTACATTGTGGTCGAGGACGGCAAGCTGAAGACCGTGTACGGCACGTTCAGCCTTCAGGAACTGATGGAGCAACTGTCCTAATTCATGCAAGTTACCGTCAACGGAGAAGCCCATACCCTCCCCGATGAGGCGACAGTCGAGGACTTGACCCGGCATTTGCATGTAGAGGGCCGTATCGCGCTGGAAATCAACCACGAAGTCGTTCCGCGTTCCCGCTGGACCGGCCATGCCTTGCGCGAAGGCGACACCGTTGAAATCGTCCGGGCTATCGGAGGGGGCTGACATGTCCGACGACGATCCGCTGGTTATCGCAGGACAGTCCTACACGTCCCGCCTGCTGGTCGGGACCGGGAAGTACCGGGATCTGGAGCAGACCCGCGATGCGGTCGCCGCCTCCGGGGCGGAAATCGTGACCGTGGCCCTGCGCCGCACCAACATCGGCCAAGACCCGGATGCACCAAACCTCCTGGATGTGTTGCCGCCGGACGAATACACCATCCTGCCGAATACCGCAGGCTGCTACAACGCCGAGGACGCCATTCGTACCTGCCGCTTGGCCCGTGAACTGTTGGACGGGCACCAGTTGGTCAAATTGGAGGTGCTGGGCGATCCGCGCACCTTGTATCCGGATGTTGCGCAAACCGTCGTTGCAGCCGAGACGCTGGTCGGGGAAGGCTTCGAGGTAATGGTCTACACCAACGACGATCCTGTCGTCGCACGCCGCCTAGCGGAAGTCGGCTGCGTTGCCGTAATGCCTTTGGCGGCACCGATCGGGTCAGGGCAGGGCATCCGCAACCCGGGCAACCTGAAGGTCATCCTCGAGGAGGCCACGACGCCAATACTGGTGGATGCCGGCGTTGGCATTGCCTCCGATGCGGCCATCGCGATGGAACTCGGGTGCGACGGCGTACTGATGAATACGGCGATTGCCGAAGCCGGAGATCCCGTGCGGATGGCCGGGGCGATGCGCCTAGCCGTGGAAGCAGGCCGGGCCGCCTGGCGGGCTGGACGCATGCCGGAGCGTCGTTTTGCCTCAAGTTCCAGCCCCACAGAGGGCACTCTGACGTGAGCCGGGTCGCCGCCGAATTGCGGCGTCCGATCCGCTCCTTCGTCCACCGCGCCCGCAGCCTCACGAAGGCCCGGAAACAGGAATTCGAGACCCTTTGGGGGCGCTATGGGCGGACTGTTCCAGAGCAGGGATTCCAGCCCGAGACCCTATTCCCCCGAATCGGACCGATCACGCTTGAGATCGGCTTTGGGCACGGCGAAGTACTGCTGCACGAGGCCCAAACGTTCGAACAGCACAATGTACTCGGCATCGAAGTGTACCGACCGGTTTTGTTTTCCGTCCTGCGCGAAGCCGAACAACTGGGAATCGACAATGTGCGGGTACTCTCCGGAGACGCGGCCCTATTGCTGCCAAGATTTCCGGATCACTGCCTGCAACAGATCCGGATCCTGTTCCCGGATCCCTGGCCCAAGCGCCGCCACTGGAAGCGCCGCCTACTTCAGGACCGATTCATCGCCGAATGCGCCCGCTGCCTCGTGCCGGGCGGCCTTCTTCACCTGGCGACCGATTGGCCGGACTACGCGAAACAGATCGAGCAGGTCGTGACAAACGCTGCTTGCTGGCACTCTCGGCCCGATGTGCCAGATCGACCGAAAACGCATTTCGAGCAGCGCGGGATGCAGTTAGGACATAAGGTCTGGGAACGCGTCCTGGAACTCAAGCCCCTCAATGCCGGGCAGGACTGAAATCTGACTAGGAAACCTTAGCGACTCTCACGCATCTTGTACCACGCCCATCCGGCCAGAGCCATGAGCACCAGCCAGCCCACCGGATAGGCGAGCACACCGGACAGGAACAGCCCAATCGTGGTGCACCATGCCGCCACCAACGCCACGAAAACGATCCGCCAGTGATTTCTCTGCATCGCCATATTCTGCGCTCCCGCCCTGATCATTGCTACAATAGCATGCCACCTAACCGCAACTTCATGCCATGAGCACGAAACAGGACAAAATTGAAAAGTTGCTGGAGATGCAACGCCGCTTCATCGCCCTTGACCGCGAAAGGGGCGTCAACATGGACGAGTATTTTGCGCCGGACGAAGATTCGGACCTGCACAACTACCGACAGGACTACATGGAGTGCGCCATGGAAGTCGTGAAGCTCGCGCACGAGGAAAAAGGTTCCAAGAACTGAACCTCCGTAGCCACTACGGCTTCTCCTTCTTTTTCTCCTTGAACTGGTAGGCTGGCGGCGGACCCGGCGGTAACGGTGGGCTTTGATAATCGTCCAGCTCGGAGCTGGGCGGCAATTCCTCTGCTGGGGGCGTCAGATCCTTGTAGTCGAATTCCGACAGCAGGTGATGAACGCAGTTCAGGCGCGCCTGCTTCTTGTTGTTTCCGTCGATTACGGTCCAAGGCGTTTGCTCGGTGTGGCAGTGCGCGAACATCCGATCCCGTGCCCGCGTGTAATCCGTCCAACGAGACCGGGCTTCCAGATCTATCGCGCTGAGCTTCCAACGTTTTCGCAAATCGTCCCGGCGTGCCTGAAAACGACGCTCCTGTTCCTCGCGGCTGATCGTGAACCAGTACTTGATCAGCTTGATCCCGGAGTTGATCAGCATCTCCTCAAATTTCGGACAACTGATGAAGAATTCCTGCACTTCGGCTTCCGAGCAGAACTCCATCACCGATTCCACCCCCGCCCGGTTGTACCAGCTGCGATCGAACAGCACCATCTCACCTGCCCGGGGCAGGTGCGCGACATAGCGCTGGAAGTACCATTGCCCTCGTTCGCGTTCGGTCGGCTTCGGCAACGCCACCAAGCGCACGATGCGCGGATTCGTGTATTGCATGATGCGGCGGATCACCCCGCCTTTCCCGGCCGCATCCCGTCCCTCGAACAGCACGACCACGCGCAGGTCTTGGGACTGAATCCAGTATTGGAGCTTGATCAGTTCGGATTGCAGGCGTAGCAATTCCCGCTCATAACCTTGGTCGTCAATCAGTTTCGGTTCAGACATCAGCCCACATCCGCAACAGCCGTGAATAAACCCAGTCCAGCTTCTTCAGATCCTCATCCGCCGGATCCTGCTCCATCTTTCGGGACCTCACGGCATCCAGGGCCTGGAGGACTTCACGCTGCTGTTCGTCCCGCACCTGGCTCTGGATCCACAGCACCGCAACCCATCGCTCGCCCGAATTCACTTCATCGACCCGGTGCAGGTGGCCCGCGGGATACAGGACCGCATCCCCAGCCGGATATCGCGCGGTCTGCTCACCATATGGAGTTTCCACGATCAGCGCACCGCCTTCATACTCCGAAGGATCGCTCAAAAATACGGTGACCGCGAGGTCCGAGCGGTAGCCGCCCTCGCCCATGACAGCATCATCCGTATGCCAGCCATAGTGCATCCCGGGTCGGTAACGGGAGAAAATCGGATGGCTGATCCGCAACGGCAATGCGTAACGCTGCACCAGGGGATGGCGCTGCAGCGCCTGCGCGACGCAGAGTTTCAGAGGCTCGCGCTCGGAGCGGGATGCTTGAAATTCTTCGTTCTGCTTGACTTCGCCAGCCAATCGGCCCGCGCTGGCGCGGCCGTCCGCAAAAGTGCCCTGACGCAGGCCCGTGTGGATTTTTTCCAGTTCCTCGGGAGTCAGAACTTCAGGAAGGTGGAGCAGCATGGCGGGGAAATCCGGCTTCCCTCATTATAATGAGGCGATGGCACGGATATGCGTCTTAGGGGGGACCGGATTTGTCGGTCAGGCGCTGGTCAGCCGCCTGGTGGCGCAAGGCCACGAAGTCCGAGTGCTGACCCGACAGCGCTTCCGCCATCGCTCCCTGCTGGTTCTCCCCACACTGGACCTGGTGCAGGCGAACGTCCACAAAGAGGAGTCGCTAATGCGCCATACCGAAGGCATGGACGTCATCATCAACCTGATCGGCATCCTCAACGAATCGCGCCTGCGCGGGCAGTCCTTCAAGAAAACGCATGTCCGACTGGCACAGAAACTGGTGTCTGCCTGCCACACGCACAAGATTCCGAGATTGCTGCAGATGAGCGCACTCGGCGCCAACCGCAATACGCGCAGCCAATACCTGCGAAGCAAGGCCGAGGCGGAAGCGGCGTTGCTCCAGTTCAGTGGGGTCACCCAAGTCACGTGTTTTCGCCCTTCCTTGATCTTCGGCCCCGGCGACCATCTCATTGGTCGATTCACCACACTGCTGCGTCTTGCGCCGTATTTCTTCCCCCTTGGCTGTCCCGACACCCGTTTCGCTCCGGTTTATGTTGGCGATGTCACCACCCGGATGTGTGATTCCCTGACCGATCGGCAAACCTATTCGCAATCCATCAGCCTGTGTGGCCCGGACATCTATACCCTGCAGGAACTGGTGGAACTGATTGCAAAAACGGCCGGCTTGAAACGCCGGGTCGCTCGCCTGTCCCCCTTCCTGTTCCGGATGCAGGCGCGTATCCTGGGGCACGTACCCGGCAAACCCATCACCATGGACAATTACTACAGCCTGCAGGTCGATAGCGTGTGCCCCGATGCGGACCCCTGCCCCACGCATCTGGAGCCGATCATGCGGGAGATCTTGGCTAAAGACTAACCCAGCCTTTGAACCTGACTAGAGAGTCAAGGAAAAAGTGACCGGGCCGTCGTTGATCAGGTGAACCTGCATATGGGCCCCGAATTCCCCGGTTTCCACTGAGCCGTGCTGCTCCCGGCACTCTGCGCACAGTTTTTCAAAAAGCATGCGTCCGGTCTCCGGCGGAGCGGCAGAACTGAAACTTGCGCGCATTCCCCGGTCGGTCTCGGCCGCAAGGGTGAATTGCGGCACCAGCAGCAGTGCGCCGTCCGTATCAACTAGGGAGCGATTCATTTTTCCTTCTTCATCAGCGAACATGCGATACCCCAGGATTCGCTCCGCCATGCGCCCAGTCTGTTCTGGCGCATCATCCTTGTGAAAGCCGATCAAAGCCAGGATTCCAGGACCAATGGTCGCCACGGTACGCCCGTCAATGTCGATGCGGGCCTCAATTACACGTTGGAGCAGAGCAATCATGGCGCTAACTTGGCTGAGTCATGGTGAAAGCACTATAATCCAATTCTACGCGCCCGTGGCTCAGTGGATAGAGCACTGGCCTCCGGAGCCAGGGGTCGCAGGTTCGAATCCTGCCGGGCGCGCCAATTCGTTGTTTTTTGCTGATTTCAAACCCGTAGCGAACATAGTAAAATGACCGAGCCAGCAGTGGCTCCATCCCCTTCCCTCCCATGAGCGCCCGTACCGCCTGTATCCAGCGTGATACCCGTGAGACCCAGATCGAGGTCGAAGTCGACCTCGACGGCAAGGGTTGCGCAGAACTCGAGACCGGCCTGCCCTTTCTGGAGCACATGCTGGACCAGGTCGCACGGCACGGCATGCTGGATCTCCGCGTGAAAGCCACGGGAGACCTTTCCGTCGACGCGCACCACACCGTCGAGGACATTGGCATCGTTCTGGGCCAGGCCATACGCCAAGCGTTGGGCGACAAGAAGGCGATCCGCCGTTACGGACACGCCTATGTCCCACTGGACGAGGCACTATCGCGAGTCGTCATCGATTTCTCCGGCCGCCCCGGCCTGAATTACCAGGTCGAGTACCCGCGTGCCCGGATACAGGATTTCGACGTTGACCTGGTGAACGAATTTTTCCAAGGCTTTGTCAACCACGCCATGACCACGCTGCACATCGACGGCCTGCGCGGAAACAACGCCCACCATATCGCCGAGACGGTGTTCAAGGCTTTCGGCCGTGCCGTTCGCATGGCCGTGGAGCAGGATCCGCGAGAGACCGGCACCCCTTCGACTAAAGGCGTTCTATAACTCAATTCCATTCTGCTTCGCGATGCAGACCGTCGCCATTGTTGACTTCAGTTTCGGCAACCTGCGTTCCGTGCACAATGCTTTGCGCAGCCTGGCGGAGCCTGGAACCGATATTCGGATTGCAACCGAGCCTGCGGATATAGAACAGGCGGACCGGATCGTATTTCCGGGCCAAGGTGCGGCACGCCACTGCATGCTCGCTCTGCGCCAGAAAAGCCTGGCCGACGCAGTCCTGGACGCAGCCCAAAGCCGGCCCTTCCTCGGAATCTGCATGGGCATGCAGGTCCTGATGGAATACAGCGAGGAGAACGACGGGGTTGATTGCCTCGGGCTGTTCTCCGGGAGAGTTCAGGCTTTCGCGCCCCATGTCGAGCGCGGAAGCGGGTTCAAGATCCCGCACATGGGCTGGAGCCGCATCGAACAGACGCCCCACCCATTGTGGGAGAATATCCCGGATCAAAGTCGCTTTTATTTCGTGCACAGTTACTACACGGCCCCTCGCGACGAGGAGGCCATCGCCGGGCGCACCGATTACGTCCTGCCTTTCGCTTCGGTCATTGCGAAAGATCAGGTGTTCGCCATGCAGAGCCACCCCGAGAAGAGCGGGGAGCACGGCTTGATGTTATTGCGGAATTTCCTGAACTGGGACGGACAGTGCTGAACCGGGAACCTGCCACATCATGCTGATTATTCCTGCCATCGACATCAAGGACGGACGGTGCGTGCGCCTGCGCCAGGGCCGGATGGACGACGAAACCGTCTTTTCGGACGATCCGGCCAGCGTGGCCCAGCGCTGGGTAGACCAAGGCGCGCAACGACTGCACATCGTGGATCTGGATGGCGCTCGCGCGGGCGAGCCGGCCAACCTTTCGATCATCGAGCAGATCGCACAGAATCACCCGAAAATTCCGATCCAAGTCGGCGGCGGCATCCGAAGCGAGGAAACCATCCAGACCTACCTGGATGTCGGGGTGCGCTACACCGTCATCGGCACCCGCGCCGTGCGCGAACCGCATTTCGTAGAGGAACTGTGCTTGGAATTCCCTGGCCACATCATCGTCGGCCTGGATGCCAAGGACGGTAAGGTGGCCACCGACGGCTGGTCCAAGCTGTCCCACCACGACGCCATCGACCTAGCCCAACACTTCGTCCAGGAAGGGGTCGCCTCGATCATCTTTACCGACATCAGCCGCGACGGCATGATGCAGGGCGTCAACGTGGATTCGACGGTCGAGTTGGCCCAGGCATTGCCCATCCCTATCATCGCCTCTGGCGGCGTCAGCACGCTGGAAGACATCAAGGCCCTCCAAGCCGTTGCCGACGAAGGCATCAGCGGGGCCATCATCGGGCGAGCCCTGTACGAAGGCAGTATCGACCTCCAGCAAGCCTTGGCGCTGACTTCCGACTGATGGGCCTCGCCAAACGTATCATCCCGTGCCTGGACGTTGACGGAGGCCGGGTTGTCAAAGGCGTGAAGTTCGTCGATATCCGGGATGCCGGGGACCCGGTCGAAATCGCCCGCCGTTACGACCAGGAGGGCGCGGACGAAATCACATTCCTGGACATCACGGCAAGCCACCACGACCGCGACACCACAGTCCACATGGTGGAAGCCGTGGCGGAGCAGGTCTTCATTCCCCTGACCGTCGGCGGAGGCATCCGAACTGTCGAGAACATCCGAACCCTGCTGTGTGCCGGTGCCGACAAGGTCGGCATCAACACGGCCGCCGTTACCAATCCGGAGTTCGTGCGGGAAGCCAGCGACACAGTCGGCAACCAGTGCATTGTCGTCGCCATCGACGCCAAGCGGGTCGGTGCACCGGACGCGCCGCCGCGCTGGGACATCTTCACCCACGGCGGGCGCAAGGACACGGGTATCGACGCTCTAGAATGGGCACAGAAGATGGAAGCCTACGGAGCCGGCGAAATTCTCCTCACCAGCATGGACCGGGACGGGACCCGCGAAGGGTTCGACCTGGAACTGACCCGGGCCATGAGCGATACGGTCGGCATTCCCGTTATCGCATCGGGCGGAGTCGGGAACCTGCAGCACCTGGTGGACGGCGTGACCGAAGGCGGGGCCGACGCGGTGCTCGCGGCCAGCATCTTTCACTTCCAGGAGTACACAATTGGCGAAGCCAAGCAGTACATGGAGCAGAACGGGATCGAGGTCCGCTTATAACCCCATGGACGAGAACACACGCATCCTTGAACAACTGATGGACGTACTCCGGCAGCGCCGGGACGCTGATCCGGACAGTTCCTACGTCGCCTCGCTGTACCGCGACGGGATTCCCGCCATTACGGCCAAGATTACCGAAGAAGCGGCCGAAACGGTGGAAGCGGCAGAGGACGATCCTGAACACCTGGTGCACGAAGTCGCGGACCTGTGGTTCCACAGCCTGATCCTGCTGGCCCTGCGCGATCTCGATGCCCACGACGTCCTTGAAGAGTTGCAGCGCCGATTCGGGACTTCGGGATTGGAAGAAAAAGCTAACCGCGAATCATGACGCCATCCGCACTGCGGAATCTGGCCAGCGGCCTTGCCGCCATGGTTCTGGGATTGGCCGGCACGGTACCGCCTACAGCTGTAGCCCAGGACGATGTTCCCCGCATTGCCGTCGTGTCCGCCTACACGCCGGAAATGGTGATTCTGAAAGGCGAACTTGAAAACACTGCCGTACGCTCGCTGAACGGTGTCGATTTCTCCACCGGCCAGCTGCAAGGGCATGAAGTCGTACTGTTTCTGAGCGGCATCAGCATCGTCAACGCGGCAATGACCGTGCAACTCGCCTTGGATCACTTCAATGTCGAGCAGATCGTGTTCTCCGGCATTGCTGGCGGGGTTGATCCGGAACTGAACCTCGGCGATGTCGTGATCGCCGACCGTTGGGGGCAATACCTGGAATCGCTTTACGCCCGGAAAACCGAAAACGGCTGGGACATACCGGAATTTTTCGAGTACCCGTATCCGAACTTCGGCATGATGTTTCCGAGATCTGTCACCGTGCAGCGAGCCGGGACCGACGCACCGGAGACCCGGTTCTGGTTCGAAGTCGATGAATCCCTGCTCACTTACGCCCGCCAAGCGGTCGCAGACGTGTCACTCAAACACTGCACAGCGGAAAACACCTGCCTGGAGCAGGCGCCGAAAATTGTCATTGGCGGACCCGGGGTGTCGGGCGGCGCCTTCATCGACAATGCGGAATTCCGTGACTACACATTCAAGACCTTCGGCGCACGCGTTCTGGACATGGAAAGCGCGGCCGTTGCTCATGTCGCTTACGCGAACGATGTCCCGTTTATCGCCATCCGGAGCTTGTCCGATCTGGCGGGCGGCGGCAAGGGCGAGAACGAAGTGGACATCTTTTACACTCTCGCGGCGGACAATGCGGCTGAAGTCGTCAAGGCGCTGCTGCGAACCATCCCCGAATAGCCAGACGCGTTTGTCCGGCGATTTGCTGCATCGTATCGGTCTTCTACGACCGCGGAGCCTGCGATAATAGGCGCGAGGCGATCTGGGTCGCTGATTCCGTAATTTCGGGCCCTCGGCCATGTTTGATTTTGGATTCTGGGAACTGATTCTGATCATGATCGTCGGCCTGATCGTGATCGGGCCGAAACGCCTGCCGAAGGTCGCCGCCCAGGTCGGCGGATGGGTGGGACACATGCGCCACCTGGTCCACCAGTTCCGCCAAAGCATCCAGCAGGAACTGCAGGCCGAAGAGCTCAAGGAAATCCTGCACCAGCAGCAAAACGAGATCCAGGAGCTGCGCGACATCGTCCAGAACCAGGCCGATCCCGATGCCCCTCTCGTCGAAGCCATAGAAAAGCAGCTTGAAGAACGCCCGGACGCCGAACCGGACGCTCCCGCTAGCGAACCCGCCAAAGAACGTGAACAGAGTTGACCCGGAACGCCCGTTCCTCAGTCATCTGGTCGAGTTACGCGACCGGTTGTTGCGCGTTCTTATCGTCGTCGGCATCGTCCTGGTCGCACTTCTGCCATTCGCCAATACGCTGTACACCTTACTGGCCACTCCCCTGCTCAACAGCCTTCCGGAAGGCCACTCGATGGTCGCCATCGACGTGGCTTCGCCTTTTCTGGCCCCGTTCAAACTGACCCTGCTTCTGGCACTGACGATCACGGTGCCATATACCCTGTACCAGGCTTGGTCTTTCGCTGCACCGGGGCTGTACGGGCACGAAAAACGCTTGGCCGGCCCGGTACTCCTGTCCAGCGTGATCCTGTTCTACCTCGGAATGGTGTTCGCCTATTTCGTGGTGTTTCCGCTGGTATTCGGGTTCTTTGTCAATACGGCGCCGGAAGGCGTGGCGGTCATGACCGACATCAACCGCTTCCTGGACTTCGTGGTGAAGATCTTTTTGGCTTTCGGAGTGGCATTCGAGGTTCCGATCGTCACGGTCGCCATGGTTTCCATGGGAGTCACGACGCCTGCACGTCTGCGCGAAATCCGCCCCTACGTGATCGTGGCGGCATTCGTTGTCGGCATGTTGCTGACACCGCCGGATGTTATTTCCCAGACCCTGCTCGCCGTTCCGGTCTGGCTGCTGTACGAGATCGGCATTCTTTTCTCCAAGACGGTGGCCCCGAAACAGGATGAAGCAGAAGAAGAGACCCGGTTCCGTCCCATGACCGAAGAGGAAATGGACGCCGAACTCGACGCGATGGAGTCCACCGAAACCCCGGGCCCGGCTTCCCCCGACAAGAAGACCGATGAGTGAGGGCCGGCTGTTCATCGTGACGGCGCCATCCGGGGCCGGCAAGACCTCCCTGCTCCGGGAGCTCCTGAACCGGGAGGAACGCCTTGCGGTCAGCATCTCGCATACGACGCGGCCGATGCGCAAGGGGGAAGAAGACGGCGTGGACTATTACTTTGTTTCTCCTGAAGAATTTGATCGAATTAATGGGCAAGACGGGTTTTTGGAATGTGCGGAGGTGTTCGGCAACCTGTACGGAACTTCGCATGCGGAGGTGAAGCGGTTGCAGAACGAAGGACTCGGCGTGATCCTGGAGATCGACTGGCAGGGCGCACGGCTGGTGCGGCAGGAAGTGCCGGAAGCGGTCGGGATTTTCATCCTTCCGCCTTCGCTTGCCGTGCTGGAGGCACGTCTACGAGACCGCGGTACGGACGACGACGATGTAGTCTCGCAACGACTGGATCAGGCCCGGTCGGATATTTCCCACTGTCAGGATTTCGAGCACTGCGTAATCAATGACGACTTTGAAGAAACGGTGAAGCAATTGTGTTCCCTGATCCAGGATCCGGATCAGGCCGATGAAGATCCCCGGCCCTGTCACGAGCGGGTTTTGGAGAGCTCTTGATCAGGCTCTCTTCAGTGCCTCTATCTCTTTCCCGGATAGCCAGCGCACCTCTCCCGCTGGATGGCCCCGATCCAATGAAATCGGCCCGTAACCGATCCGAATCAGTCGGCTAACCTCCAGGCCGACGGCCTGCCACATTCTCCGCACTTCTCGATTGCGTCCCTCGCGCAACGCGACTTCGTACCAGCGATTGCTTCCCTTGCCTCGTTTCTCGCGTATGTACTCGAACTTCGCCATCCCATCCTCTAAATCCACCCCTGCCGTCAAGCGTTCCAACTGCTCCTGGCTCGGCGTGCCATGAACCCGGGCCAGATAGCGACGCTGCACCTGCCCGCTCGGATGCATCAGGCGGTTCGCCAACTGTCCATCCGTGGTCAGCAGCAACAAGCCTGAAGTCTGAAAGTCCAGTCGCCCGACCGCGATCCAACGCCCGCGCGGAAGTTCCGGTAGGTTATCGAAAACCGTCGAGCGCCCCTGTTCGTCTGAGCGGCTGGTAATCTGCCCCGCAGGCTTGTGATAGGCCACGACCTGGCAGGTTTCTGCACTTTCCGGGAGAGGTTGTCCGTCGACTGTGACGACATCATCCGGAGCGGCCCGGTCTCCAAGTTTGGCGGGTTGGCCATTAACCTGAACCCGTCCGGCCTCGATCCATGTCTCGGCCTCGCGGCGCGAAGCAAGGCCCGCTTGGGCGATCAGTTTCTGGAGGCGTTGCGGCGTGTCGCCCGCCATTCAGGCTGCTTCTTCCGGCAAGTCGGGCGGCATCTCTTCTTCTGGAGGCTCGGAAACCTCGGCATCGGCAGCTGGCTCTGCAAGCGACTCGGGCTCAGACATGCCTTGGATCTTCAACTGCGGGTCCACTTCTTCCTGGGCACGCGGTTCGGGAAGTGGCGGCAATTCCTTCAGATCCTTTAATCCGAAGTAATCCAGAAACTCCTTCGTCGTTCCGTACAGTGCCGGACGGCCCGGGACCTGCTTGTAGCCCAGCACGCGCACCCAGTTGCGTTCGGTCAGTGTTTGCATGATGCTGGTACTGGGCGCGACACCACGCACCTGTTCGATCTCGCCTCGCGTGATTGGCTGGCGATAGACGATCAGCGCCAGTGTCTCCAGCAAAGCCTGAGAGTAACGCGGAGGGCGCTGCTCCCAGAGGCGTCCGATTACCGCGGCGTAGTCCTGATTGATCTGGTAGCGCCAACCACTGGCCACCCGAACCAGCGAGAAGCTCCTCCCTTCGCATTCCTCCTCAAGTCCCGCCAAGATCTCCGACACCTCCTTGCGCGACGGACGGTCCTGGGCACCGAACAATTTCAATAAGGCATCCACGGACAACGGGTCGTCCGCGGCCATCAATGCAGCCTGCACCGTGTCCCGGATTGAGTTTTCAGGCATGAGCCGACTCCTCGTCCGTTTCGTAGACACGCCGGAAAATCGTAATCGGGCCGGCAAATTCTTCCTGACGGCAGTCGATCATGCCGAGCTTGAGCAATTCCAGAATGGCCAGCATGGAAACCGCCATGCCCTGACGCCCTTCCTGTGACGTAAACAAGTCGGTGAACAGGCAACTCTCGTTGGAATCAATCCGGTCCAGGATGTCGGACATTCGATCCTGTACCGACAGCGATTCGGTTTCAATCTCGTGCGCCACATTGTATTGAGCCCGCAGCAGCATGGCCTCCAGAGCCATCATGAGATCCTGCATGCCGACCTTGGGAAGCGGGCGGGGCACCGACAGGTTCCGGGTGTCCAAAGCAAATTCGAATACATCCCGCTCCAGCCTCGGCAAGCCGTTGAGATTTTCCGCAGCAGCCTTGAAACGTTCGTATTCCTGCAAGCGTCGAACCAGTTCGGCGCGCGGATCCTCTTCATCGCCCTCTTCTTCTTGGGCGGGCAGGAGCAGGCGGGACTTGATCTCGGCCAGCATCGCCGCCATCACCAGGTACTCGGAGGCTAGTTCCAGCTTCAACTCCTCCATCAGGGAAATGTGGTGCAGGTACTGGTTGGTGATCTCCACCAGCGGCAGGTCGAGGATATCGAGGTTCTGTCGGCGAATCAGGTAGAGCAGCAGGTCCAAGGGGCCTTCGAAGGCATCCAGGTAGATCTCCAAGGCCTCGGGAGGAATGTACAGGTCTTCCGGCAGATCGACCATCGGCTCGCCATGCAGCATGGCCAGCGGCATTTCACGCTGTACCGGCGGGCTGCCGCGTCTCGGGTCAGGCATAGTCGAGCCCCATGGCCTCGCTGACATCTTCCAGCGTGTCGCGAGCCACATCGCGGGCGGCCTCGCAACCCTCGTGAATCAGGGCGTTCACTCCGGCCCGGTCCGACAGGTATTCGGCCGCACTGGCACGGATCGGGTCCAGTTCCGCCACCATGGCATCCAGCAGCCGGCGTTTGCAGTCCGTGCAGCCGATGCCGGCACTCCGGCAGCCTTCCTCCACCCATTCGAGCGTCTGAGGATCGGAATAAATCTTGTGCAGGTCCCAGACCGGGCATTTTTCTGGGTCGCCCGGGTCGCTGCGCCGCTTTCGGGCCGGATCCGTCATCATGCCCATCAGTTTCTTCTGGATGACATCCGGTTCCTCGCGCAAACCCAGAGTGTTGTTGTAGGACTTGGACATCTTGCGCCCGTCCACGCCGGGCACCTTGGGTGCGGTCGTCAGGTATTCCGCCGGTTCCGGGAGGATCATGCGCCATTCCCCTTCCAGATAACCGTCCAAACGCTGCAAATCGCCCAGCGA
Organism: uncultured Chromatiales bacterium; assembly: GCA_964526195.1. Lineage (GTDB taxonomy): Bacteria > Pseudomonadota > Gammaproteobacteria > Poriferisulfidales > Poriferisulfidaceae > Poriferisulfidus. Next base: position 17,674 of record CAZGIH010000022.1, read on the forward strand.
AATGCTCTGCTGACCACGAAGCATTTCGCGCGCCACTTCCAGGGCCTGCGAGTCGCCCTTCTCCTGGAAACGGCGGCGGTGTTCCCGGTACAGGCGCGCCTCGTTTCGTCCCAAGCGGTCGATCAAACTCTCTGCCCGTTCTGCGAAGCCTTCCTCTTGTCCATACAGATGATTGAAGCGGCGAGCGACCTCCCGTGTAAATTCGACGTGCGCCGCTTGATCCTCGCCCACCGGGACCAGTTGTGCCTTGTACATCAGGATGTCGGCAGCCTGCAGCAAGGGATAGCCCAGAAAACCGTACGTTGCCAGATCGCGATCCGTCTGCTCCTGCATCTCCTTGTAACTCGGCACCCGCTCAAGCCAACTCAACGGCGTGAACATGGACAGCAACAGGTGTAGCTCCGCATGTTCCGGAACCTGTGACTGCACGAACAGGGTCGAGGCTCCCGGGCTGACGCCGCAGGCCAGCCAGTCCACCACCATCTCCCAGACATGGTCTTCCAGTCCGTCCGTTTCGCTGTAGTGGGTTGTCAGTGCATGCCAGTCGGCCACGAAAAAGAAGCATTCCTGGCTATGCTGGAGCTTCACCCAGTTCTTGATGACGCCGTGGTAGTGGCCCAGATGCAACCGCCCGGTCGGGCGCATGCCGGACACCACCCGTTGACCTGCGGGTATGTCGCTTTCCATTTAAGACATCATCCAGGGAAGTCCGAAGAATTGATGCGCGGCACCGATGAATGCGAGCAATGGTATTCCGATTAATCCGTACATGGACCCAAGCAGGAACAGGGCCAAGACCACAATCAGGCCGTAACGCCCGAATTCCATCCATTTCCGGGCTAATTCCGGCGGCATCCACCGGGCGACCACGACCGATCCGTCCAGGGGAGGGATGGGAAGCAGGTTGAGCAGCATCAGGACCGAATTGATCACAATGCCGGCTTGACCCACGGCAAACAGGATGACGCCGAATTCAGAATCGAGCGCCACACCCAGCCGGGCGATCAAGGCCCAGGCGACCAGCATCAGCGCGTTGGCGGCAGGGCCGGCCGCCGCCACCCAAGCCATTTGCTCGCGAGGCCGGCGCAACCGGGAAGCATCAACCGGGACTGGTTTGGCCCAACCCATCGCCACGCCAAGAGAAGCAACCATGGCCAAGGGCAACACAAGCGTCCCCAGCCAATCGACATGCGGGAAGGGATTGAGCGTCAGACGGCCGGCTTCGGCAGCCGTCGGGTCTCCGAAGCGATACGCGACCCAGCCATGCGCGACTTCATGCACGGTGATGGCCAGCAGGACGGGAACCGCCCAGATTGCTAACGTCTGCGCTAATGACATGGCAGGCAGAACAGGCGCCAACCGGCGGGAATCGGGAGGTTGGACACGATACCCAAATTATAGCAAGGGGAAGCTTCCACCGCCTTGGCGCACCACCTCCGGCACCTCACCCATCAAGTCGACCACGGTGGTCGGAATGCTGGGACAAAACCCGCTGTCGATGATCAGCGAAACCCGACCCTTCAGGCGATCGTACAGATCGCCTGGCTCCACCGGCGGGTCTTCCAGATCCGGCAGCATCAGGGTACAACTCATCAGGGGAGCGTTGTATATTTCCAGCAAAGCCTGAACGACCCGGTGGTCGGGGATGCGCAACCCGATGGTGCGGCGCTTCGGCTCCATCAAGCGTCGCGGGACTTCGCGGGTCGCCTCCAGGAGGAACGTATAGGGCCCCGGGGTATGGGCCTTCAGGATCCGGTATGCTGTATTGTCGATTCGCGCGTACAAGGCCAGTTCCGAAAGGTCCCGGCACACCAAGGTGAATGGGTGCTTCTCGTCCAAGTCGCGCAGGCGTCTGATCTGTTCCATCGACGCCTTGTCCCCGACCGCGCAACCAAAGGCATAGCAGGAGTCGGTTGGGTAGACGAGCAAACCACCGACGTGGAGCATTTCCGCGGCTTGGCGGATCAGACGCGGCTGGGGGTTATCCGGATGGATCGAGAAGCGCTGGGTCATGGCTTTTTATAATAACCGTATGAAACTGTTCATTGAATTATTGCCCATCACGATCTTCGTGGTGGCGTATTTTTTCTATCCCGATCTGCCCGCCGCATGGATTGATGCGTTCTCCGACGCGACCTATCTGGAATTGACCGCAGGGGAGTCTGCAGATCGGATCTACTTTGCCACATTCGTACTGATTGTGGCCATGGTGATTCAGTGCGGGATTCTGTGGGCGATACGGGAACTGGGCGGCACGCATCTTGCCGCGCTGGCCGTGGTCCTGGTCGCCGGCGGACTGACCCTGCTCCTGAAGGATCCCCTGTTCATCAAATGGAAGCCGACCGTATTTTACTGGGCGTTGGCGATAGCATTTTTGGGGTCCAGCCTGATTGGCTCCCGTACGCTGGTGGAGCGGATGTTCAGCAAGGCCTTCTCCCTGGATGATGCGCGGCTATGGCGTCAGTTGAACGTTGCATGGGTCGGGTTTTTCCTGATCTGCGGCGCACTTAATCTCTACGTGGCATATGGATTTTCGGAAGAATTCTGGGTGCAGTTCAAACTGTTCGGCCTTGCTTTGGGGCTGCCTATTCTGTTCCTGTTGGCTCAGGGAATCTACCTCGCACCCCGCCTGAAAGACTGACCACCACAAGACGAAAAAACCGGATTCTGTCGTCCCGTTGTCGCTCACTGCATCTTCGTTGCTTGGGATATTAAAAAATATTTCCTTATTTATCAATAATATAGATTGAGACTAAATCTGGGGCTTGACATATATAAAAATATTCTTATATTATGAAGTACTGGATGGCTGTGGATTTGGCCGTCGCGAAACATTACCGGAGATACACATGGACATTATCGCTCTTGATCTCATCGTTGCCCTGGCGGTCTGGACTGCGGTTTTCGTCGTAGCTCGCTTGGGTTACCTGGACTAAAAATCTTCCTCCAGTGAGGCTAGTGCCGGACTGGATGTCCGGCCAAAAGGTCGACATGGATGTCGACCGCTCACACTACATACCCGGCCACACCCCTCCTTCTTCGTGGCCGGGTTCTTTTCAAAATTCAATTGTCATGATGCTGACGGTGCCAATCTTTTAATGCCGCAAGCCCGAAAATCGGAAGGAGAATTCGAAAAACCATAAAACCCCCTCGTGTGCGACGAGTCACACCTCATTGTCCCAAGATTCGTCAATTAAAACGAAAGAGTGCCGCGAAGAGTCAAACCGCCGTCATTGAGTGCCCGAAAGTCTTCCCCGTTGCCTTCCACATAATCCAGTTCCAGAGCCAGCGCGGAGTCCGCACGCCAGTGGATTCCAAGCAGCATGGAATCCGAACTATCCGCTAGGCTTTCAGCCCGGTTGTCTAGGTTCGCATAGCGCACCACCAACTCCCAGATCCCTTCCTCGTCACGCGGTTCGATGTGCGCCAGCAATCCGGGCGCGTAACGGCTTTGCGTATGTTCGCCCGTAATCCTCCAAGCCCCGCGAATATGGAAGCCATCCACGTTCGACTTGGCGCGATCATGAAATGTCTGCCTTTCCTTCCGGTCTCTGGATTTCAGGTATTGAGCCTGAATCGCATAGGACTCCTGCGAATAGCCGATGTCGAAAGCCAGATACCGGCCGGAACCCTGCGATTCCCTCTCCTCACCTACCAGCATATCGAGATCCGCACCCTCTCCCCAATAACTGAACGACTGGAATGACAGCCCGACGTGCAGGAAGCTCCCATCCTCGAAGCGCGGCACTACCATCAACTGCGCCTGCACTTCCGCAGAATCAGTCAAAGCTGAATTTTCATCGTATCCCCGGACTTGCAATGAACCATACCAGGGAATTTCCTCTCCGTGCACGAACCCAACCACGACGGGCACTTGGGCATCCGAGTCGTCTCCACCCGGAGATGTGGCAAAACGGCCCAGTACCCCTTGTTCAATGGTTCGGAACCAGCGCTCACGCAATGAGCCGTCCAGCATGGCCGAGGTCGAGGCCCATGAAGAGGAATTGGCCAAACCGCCGCCGCTGCCTTGCCCTGAAGTTTCCGATACGCCGCTTTCCGGCAACCCGGACTGGTGCAACTGGCTCTGCATGCGCATCATCAATTCTTTCATGCGCGCACCTTCGTCCACCAGACTGTCGATCTCATTCTCCGACAGCGCCTGAGCCGGAGCAGCCAACAGCAAACTCAGGCTCACACAGGCGAGTTGAAAGGCAAGGCGTGGCAAGAAAAAAGCGGGCGAATGGCCTTTCTTGGCCCGAAAACCCGGTGAGGCTAGAGAGCGCAACTTGTCCAGAATCCACCTCCTGATCTGGAGTCCGTCCGAAAACGGATGCTTCTCACGATGGATTCGAGTTTATCACACAAAACCGATCAGGTAACAGGGTCTGGGCCGTTTCGGTGCAAGGAATAGCCCATAAAAAATCCGCCGCCCGGTTTCCCAAGCGGCGGATTTCAAGGAGCCCCGTCAGGATTCTAAGAACCCCGACATCGGAGACTGATCAGAACACGTACTGGCCTCGCAGCGAGAATGCCTGGCCATCGTCGTTGTTGCATTTCTTAATGCTCTTGATTCCAAAGCCATCCTTTGTAGCAGCATCAAATGCCTCACGATCTGCCTCGCGCACAGGCCCGCCCGTGAATGTCTGGGGAGTGTCGGAGCAACCGTCGACTTCCGAATCCACATAGTTCAGCATGAACTTGACGTTCTTGTTGACGTACCAGTTCACACCCAGAACCATACGTTCCAGATCAGCAGTCAGGCTTCTGCCGGGGATATCCACTTCCGCATCTTCGTAACGCGCAACCACTTCCCAGGCACCGCCTTCGTTCTTCGGGTTGATCGCAGCGAATGCACCAGATCCAGCCTTGTAACCGCGGGTCTCGCCTGTGAGAGTGTATGCAGCTTGCAGATAGAAGCCGTCCATCTCGATGTCGCAAGTGTTAGTGTGTTCATTAGAAAACACTGCATCCACGGCAGCTATGGCTTCCGTCATTCTCGTGACTGCTCGCTCCCGGACAATGAAGTCTCCGGTTGCATTAGCATCCACATTGCCGTCAGGTACTCCATCGTCACCCGACGTGTCAAGAGCACCGAACGACTGTCCTGCTTCATAGCCAGCCAAGTCTTCCTGCGATACTCCCAGGTCAACTTCCACTTCCATGACAGACTGATCCGTGGCCGTCTCGTCCTCATCCGTCTGAGGATCATCCACCTGAATATTCGGATTGCCCGTAGCGACCTGCATCACCAGGTATTTCTCCATTTCCGCAACCTGATTGCCTTCATCGTCTAGGACAGGAGTACCATCATCGTTCATTTGATACACGGTCTTTTCCATTGCAGGAATCGCACCCGAACCAGGCGTATACCTGGCAGTTGCATTGCAAGCATCATTGTCGGTACCGTCGGACTCCACATTCATGAATTCGCCCTGGAGCGAAAACGGGCCATTGACGTATGCAAGCTCAACACCGAACTGGTCGATGTCGTCGGACGCATGGCTGTCGGTCTCAAACGGATGCCCCGTAGTGTGCACGCCCATGCGGGTGCGCATGCGATAGGTGTTTCCCTTGTAGTCTACGGTGTAGAACGAAGCGCCTGCGTGCAGGAAAGAGCCGTCATCGAACTTCGGCATGATGGAAAAACGGGCACCGACGCCGTAGACATCGCCGCCGTCATCTTCCTCAATCTCGTCATCGAAGACACCGATCGCACCACTCATCGGCATATCACCCTTGGTTGCAAAACCGACTGAGATACCACCGAAATCAGGCTTGCCGAGAAAAGCACCCGATAGTTCATTGATGATGGATCGCTCGATCGTTGAGATCCACTTGGTGCTGGTGCGTTCTTCGAGCATTCCCGGGCGCTTGTGTTTACCCAGTACCACGTACATCGGCTTGCTGGAGTATTTCAGGTAACCAGTATCAACAGATGCTCCTCTACCTTCGTGGTCGATGTTGGTCGTGAACTTGTAGGACCAGTTCTTACCAGACTTTCCGCTCAGGGTGATGCGTGACCGGCGGATTTCGTTTTCTTCCGCGTCTTCGCCACCCCAAAAGTCGTCATAGGAATCAAGGTCGTACATCAGCCGTCCACCGATCTTGAACTCGTTGCCCTTGCTGGACTGGACATTGATACCCCCACCGGTCGTGGAAATAGTAATGTCTTCTTGCTTGGACTTGACCATACCGCCTTTTTTCTTGTCGGCGCCTTCAGCTGCCTTCCTGACCTGCTGCTCCATAGCGTTGGTTTTCATCATGACTTCCTGCAACTGCTCCTGCATCTGCATCAGCATCTGCTTCATTTCGGCATTCTCGCGTTTGAGGTGATCAATTTCCTCACCCGATGCCAAAACAGACGCCGGCAATGCAATGGCCAACGTTAGCGCAGCAGGAACTGCGAATTTTGATTTCCACATAACGTGGGAGCCTCCTGAGTGTTAAGGTTTGGGCAAACCTTGCAATTACGTTGGTGCGTACTCTAGGAAAAAAATATGACAAAAATATTGGCGAAAAACCTACAGTTCGTTGTTTTTTCTTGCCAAACCGACCCCGGCCTTCACTACATGACTACAACGCCCACCACTGCAGAAATTCAGCGCAGAACTAACGTATATCCAGATAAATCAACTATTTATACACTTATTCCGACTTGTCGTTTTCCTGATCCGTCGCCGATGTCCGGCTTCCCCAGCCGTACTCGACCGCAAGCACCGCCGCCGCGACCCGGGAAGTCACACTCAATTTTCGCAAAATCGCCTTGACATGGACCTTGACCGTGCCTTCGGAAATGCCCAGGTTGTTTCCGATTCCGCGGTTGCTCAGACCCTCGGCTAGCAAAGCCAGAATCTCTCTCTCCCGAGGGGTCAAAACATCAAACGGACTCTCGTCACTCTCCGGAGGTTCCGGTTCCCGGCCTTGCACCACCCGGGCCAACGCCGGCGTCAGGCTCGGCGCCACGACGGTCTCGCCCGCCTCGATGGAGCGCAATGCCATCACCAAGGCATCCGGTTCCATATCTTTCAGCAAGTACCCGCTGGCCCCGGAGCGGAGTGCCTCTACCAGATCCTGCTCCTCGTCGCTCGTGGTCAGCATCACCACCGGTGGACATTCCTCGTCCTCGCGCAACTTCCGAAGTATTGCGAGCCCGTCGGTCTGCGGCAAGCGCAAGTCCAGCAACACGATGTCCGGACGGCGCTTGGCGATCGCCGAATAACCGGACTCGGCATCCCCCACCGAATCCAACACTTTCAACCCGTGACGTTCCAGCAAGCCCTGCAGACCCTCCCGAAACAGGGTATGGTCATCGATGACGGTAACGGTCAACGTCATGCCGCGGCCCTCTCCGGCATCGCCTTGAATTCAAGCAATACCCGTACACCCTCTTCCGGTTCGCTCTCCACCTGCAATTTTCCTCCCAAGCGCATCGCCCGATCCTGCAACAAGCTCAACCCGATATGGGTTCCTCGCCTTTCCCGCGGTGGATTCGCGAACCCCACCCCGTCGTCTTCCACCAACACCCGGCAGTTCCCGCTTTCCTCATCGCCTGAAATCAGGACGCGCACCGTGCTGGCCTGCGCATGCTTGCGTGCATTGGCCAGAGATTCCTGCACAATGCGCACGATTTGCAATTCGTGTTCGGCTGGCAATTTCAAATCCTCCCACTGAGTCTGCAGCAGCACGCGAACATCCGGACAATCCCGCCGAAAGCGCTCCACCGTCCTCTCAATGGCCGGCAGTAGACCTGCCTCGCTGATCGGCACACGGAAATGCGCGATTAGTTCCCGCAACTCGATGTTGGCTTCTTCCAAACTCTCCTCGATCCTTTCGAGTTCCTCCCAGGTTCGTTCCTCGTCTCCTTGATGCAAGGTTTCGTCCAGCACCCGTACTTGCATCTTGATTCCGGCCAAGGTCTGCGCCAAGGAATCATGCAACTCCCCGGACAACCGGGTGCGTTCCTTCATGGCGGTATAGTCGCTGAATTCCTGCAGCTGCTCTTCCGTATCCCGCGACAGGGTCTGGACCATTTCGGCAAGCACATTCAAGTCGGCCGCAAGTTCTGCGAAATCGCCTTTCGGCGGCACCGGTACTCTCGCCGACAATTCACCCCCGCGCATGCGGAATACCCATTGCCGGATGGCTTCGTAGGGGGCCAGCCTTTGCCGGTACACCCAAATCAAGAATGCGGCGGCGGCTCCCAGAAGCAGACCGAATACGATAAATCCTGGTGCGCCCAATCCAAACATTACTTTTTCGGCGGCACGTAAGCAGGATCGTTCGGGTTGAGAAAAATGAACTGCTTCTGGCCCGGCTCAAGCTCCACGAAATCCACGGTCATGCCCCGCGCCAAGGCCAGACTGTCCGCCCCAACCACCACCGGGACCTTGCGCAGGCTGAATCTCTGATCGCCCTCGTGGCTCTCCACGTCAAACCCCATCGCATACTGGAAACTGCCGTCTTCGAGCTTGCGTACGGCAAAACGCAAGGCCACGCCTTCCTCGTTTTCCGGCAATTGCTCGCGGATTTGATCTGCCGCCTGTTCCGTCAAGGTCAAAAAATCAGGCACTTCACTCTCCAGCACCTATATAGAGTCTTCATGATACAAGGGAATCGCTTTTCGAATCCAACCGCATCGCATCACTGCTTTGTCTCCAGCACCCGAATAACTGGCAATTCGGGAAGTTGACCCGCCCAAACAAACTTGACGCACGGCAGGATTCGTCCATAATTGGAGTCGGCGATTGAGGCGGCCGCTGGCTAGGTGCGGCGGTGTGGTCCTGATGGCCAGCGAATATAACTAAAAATCCATGAGGAAACTTATGAGAAAAACTACTTTTTGCACGGGGCTGGCAATGGCAGCTGCGATGGCGTGGACCGTTCCGGCACTTGCAGATGAAACCTGCATGTCGCCGTACATTGCCAAGATTCAAGGCCAGGAAGACTACGTCTATGTCTGGACCCTGGGCGTGGAAGGCATGGGGGACGAGCAGGACAAGCTGGTCACCATCGACACCAACCCCGAATCCAAAACCTATGGCCAAGTAGTCAGCGTACTGTCCGTCGGTGGGCGCAACGAAGCGCATCATTCCGGACTGTCTGACGACCGCCATTACCTGTGGGCCGGCGGACTGGACTCCAGCAAGATCTTCGTGTTCGACATCCACAGCAACCCGCGGCAGCCTAAACTGCACAAGGTCATCACCGACTTCGTCGAGAAGACCGGTGGACTGGTCGGACCGCACACCTTCTATGCCCTGCCCGGGCGGATGATGATTACGGCGCTGTCCAACAACGTCGATCACGGTGGGCGCACCGGCGTGGCTGAATACAACAACGAGGGTGAGTTCGTGGCGTCCCATTGGATGCCGACGGACGAAGACCTGCGCGGCGCGGTCAAGACCGGCCAGCATGCCGACGGCTACGGCTACGACCTTCGAGTCAAGGCTGAAAGCAACGTGATGCTGACCTCGTCCTTCACCGGCTGGTCCAACTACATGATGGACTTCGGCCAGATGCTGCAGGACAGTGCTGCCATGCAGCGTTTCGGCAACACCATGGTGGTGTGGGACATGCATGCCCGCCAACCGCTCAAGGTGCTGGACGTGCCGGGGGCTCCACTGGAGATCCGCTGCGCCTGGGATCCGGATCACCGCTACTGCTTCACCACGACGGCGCTGACCTCCCAGGTCTGGCTCCTGTACGAGGATGAAGCCGGCGAATGGCACGGCAAGGCCGTTGCCGATGTCGGTGTTCCTTCCGAGATCCCCCTGCCGGTCGACATTTCCATCACGGCCGACGACAACGGATTGTGGATCAACACGTTCATGGACGGCAAGACCCGCTACTTCGACATTTCCGACCCGCATGCGCCCAAGCAGGTCTTTGAGGAAGTGATCGGAAGCCAGGTCAACATGGTCTCCCAAAGCTGGGACGGCGACCGCGTGTACTTCTCCAGTTCCCTGCTGAACAACTGGGACAAGACGGGTGACGCGGACGAGCAGTACGTCAAGCTCTACCACTGGAACGGCGAGGAACTCGCACACCAGTGGACGGTTGATTTCTATGCCGAGCAGTTGGGCCGTTCGCACCAGATGCGTTTCGGCGCCTATGCCTTGTACGGCAAGCGCCCGGATGCCGATGCCAAGGTCGCGATGGCCGAATAACCTGTCACGGCCTTCGGGCCAAGCGCAAGTGGAAGCCGCCCTGCCTGTCAGGGCGGCTTTTTTAGCAAGGAAGCTGAATTTTTAAACTTGAGAACACTCTAATATAGAATACGATTATGAATCGTTTGAACCGTATCCGCGCCCTGATTGGGCTGGTTGCCCTGAGCTTGGCTTCAGGGGGGTTCGAAGCTGTCGCAGAAGATGAAATCCTCGCGCCCGGGTGGAAAAACCTGAGTTACGAGCCGCCCGCTGTGGGCAGTTACCAACTGCCTCCCATCACCCGCGCCTCCGACGGAACCGTGCTCCTAGAAGACGGCCAGGAATCTCAGTTGTTCGACCTGATGGGCGACCGTCTTGTGCTGTTCAGTTTCATCTACACTCGATGCAACGACATCAACGGCTGCCCTCTCGCCAACGCGGTCTTTCACAAGCTCCAAGCGAAACTGCAGGAGCGCCCGGATGTGGCTCAGGCCACACGGCTTCTATCGATATCGTTCGACCCGGAGCGCGACACCCCCGAAGTCATGCAGGAATTTGGGCAGGGGCTTGGCGGCGACGGAGTAGACTGGCAGTTCCTCACCACGCGGGACCGTGAGACCCTAGAGCCAATCCTCGACGATTACGGCCAGTACACCATACGCGAATATGATGAAAGCGGAGAATACACCGGGGATTTCGCTCATATGCTGCGGGTTTTCCTGATCGACCGGGAGTTGCGTGTCCGCAACATCTACAGCGTCGCATTCCTGCATGCCGATATCCTGATCAACGACCTGGAGACTCTCCTCCTGGAGTCTCCTTCTAGCTGATTCCCATCATGCACAATCCGGCACGGATGCGTTTTCGCACCTTTGCCGTGGCTCTTGCCGTTACGAGTTTTTGCGCTACGGCCTTTGCCGAAACCAGTGGCGAACTGGACACCCCGGAGGAGTTCGACACCAGCCATACGCAAGGACCCGGAGACGTCAAGGAAGGTTATGAAAGCAGGGACTACGAGACTCGCTCGCGAAGCCTGCTAAAGCGGCGTGGCGTCAAGAAAGACCTGATTCGTTTCGCGCAAAACCCGCCGTTGGGCCTGCCGCCCGTACCCATCCCGGCTGAAAACCCGCTGACCCGCACCAAAATCGATCTCGGCCGAAAACTGTTCTTCGACCGTCGCCTGTCGATCAACGACACCTTCGCCTGCGCGACCTGCCACATTCCGGAACAGGGCTTCACCAACAACGAAATGCGCACCGCAGTCGGCGTGGAAGGCCGCTCGGTACTGCGTAACTCCCCTACCCTTTACAACGTTGCCTACCTGGCACGGCTGTTCTTGGACGGGCGCGAAATCAGCCTGGAAAACCAGATCTGGCAACCGATGACTTCACACAACGAGATGGCGGCACCCTCGATCGGCTGGATCATCAACAAGATCCGCCGCATGCGCGACTACGATGGGTTGTTCGAGAAAGCCTTCGACGGCTCAGGCCCGAACATCCTCACGGTCGGCCAGGCACTGGCCAGCTATCAACGCACCCTGCTGGCGGCCAACTCGCCGTTCGACCGATGGTATTTCGGGAATCAGACTAATGCGGTTGATGAATCCGTCAAACGGGGCTTCGGGGTCTTCTCCGGAAAGGGCCAGTGCATCGTGTGCCACACCATGCAGAAGGAGCATGCCCTGTTCACCGACCAGAAATTCCACAATACGGGCCTGGGCTACATGATCTCGTTCAGCAAAGGCTCCAAGGACGCACCCAAGACCACCCGTGTCCAACTCGCACCCGGCGTGTTCGTGGACGTCTCGAACGAGAAAATCGAAGCGGTTTCGCAACAGAAACTGCCGAACGATCTCGGCCTTTACCGGGTCACTGAAAACCCGAACGACCGCTGGCGGTTCCGGACCCAGAGCCTGCGCAATGTCGAGTTGACCGCGCCCTACATGCACAACGGCAAATTCGACACCCTCCGCGAAGTGATCGATTTTTACGACCAAGGCGGCATCCCAAATGAGTTGTTGTCCCCCTTTATCTCTCCCCTCAACCTAAGCGAACAGGAAAAACAGGACCTGGAAGCGTTCCTGCTTTCCTTGACCGGCAGTACCATCCCGGAAATCGTGGCCGATGCCTTTGCCGCACCGATCGGCGACCTGAGCCTGGAAGATCCCAACTGGGCGCACGAAGAGACGCTGGGGTACTGACATGGACCGTTTTTTTGCCTTGCTGCTCGGCAGCGCGCTTGCCTTGGGCACGATCAGTTGCAGCGACGAACCCGAATTGATGGAAGAAGCCTCCGGGAAAGCAGCCCCCGACTTTGTGCTTCCAGATCTGGACGGTCAATCCTGGCAACTGAGCCAGGCCCGTGGACAGGTCCTGCTAATCAACTTCTGGGCCACCTGGTGTGAACCATGCCGACGCGAGATGCCCGCGTTGAACCGACTCCACGAGTCCATGGCTGGCAAAGACTTCCAGGTCATCGGCATCCATGTCGGCCCCAGCAAGGAAATCAGCCGTTTCCTCGAAGAGACCTCCGTCAGCTTTCCGATCCTGATTGATGCGGACTTGGCCCTGGCGGACTGGAATGTTACGTTGTTGCCTGCAACCTTCCTGATTGATGCGGAAGGATATGCCCGTTACTGGGCGCTCGGTGAGCGGGAATGGGATTCGCCGGAGGCTACGGAATTCTTTACCGCGGCTCTGGACTGAGCCGCGACACTGCCTGAAAATTCACGCGACGGTCAGTCGCTTTCTTCTGCCAGCAAGGCCTGCGCCAGATCCAAAGCCTGCCGGTTCTGCCACACGTCGTGCACCCGGAAGATGCGTGCTCCCGTGCAGAGCCCCCAGCCCGTCGTCACCACGGTCGCCGGTACCCTCTGGCCCGGATCGGAAGCACCGAAAATCTCGCCCATGAACCGCTTGCGTGAAGTCCCGAGCAGCACCGGATAACCCAATTCGACAATTTTGTTCAGTTGCGCGATCAGCTGCAGGTTGTGCGCCGTTCGCTTCCCGAACCCGATGCCCGGGTCGACGATGATGTTTCTGGATTCCACGCCTGCCTGCTGCGCCGCCTCGGCTCGTTCCGCCAAAAACTCCCGCACTTCCTTGATGACATCGGAGTACTGGGGATCATCCTGCATCGTCTTGGGCGTCCCCTGCATGTGCATCAGGCAATACGGCACGCCCCGCTCGGCCACCAGCGAAAATATTTCCGGGTCGTCGCGTCCAGCGGAGACATCGTTGACCATGCCGGCTCCCGCATCAAGCGCTGCACGGGCGACTTCACTCAGCGTGGTATCCACGCTGACAAGCACTTCCCCGGGAACCGTCCCGCTCACCTGTTCCACGACATCCAGAATGCGTCGCTTCTGTTCCGCTGCGTCCACTCGGTCTGCACCCGGCCGCGTAGACTCGCCGCCGATATCGATCAGCGTCGCGCCTTCCTCCACCATCTCCAGTGCCCGGGCCAAGGCCCGGTCGGTGGAAGGATAGGCCCCGCCATCGGAGAAACTGTCCGGCGTTACGTTGAGAATCCCCATGATTCGGGGAGTCTGGAAGAAGTCTCTCTCAATCACGGTGTTTTAGCTAAAGTGAAAATTAAATGTATAAGGGTCTCATGTCTCTATTCGGATTCCTTTTCTCCTTGACCGCGCGCTCCATCGCATTGTGTTCGTCTGCGGTCTGTTTCATCAGCGCCTGGCAATCTTTCTGAATTATGGCCTGTTCCACGGCTTCAGCTTCCTTTATGATTGCCTCCAGAGGACGGCCTTGAGTAGCCCGCCGTCCGGCCGCACCGCCGCTGCCGATCGCTAGCGGGACGTCTTCGACGCGCCGAAGGCGCCAACGATCAGGCCATCATCGAACTTGCCATCGAACCTGCCGGAGAGCCCACCCGGATATCCGTCATTTCGGTTGCCGTAGAACTGTCCCTGCCAACGACCGTGATTGTCATTGCCCTTGTCCTCGTAGCCGGCCGTGCCCTCGACCCGGGTCGTGCCCCGGGTCGCGCCCGAGAAGCCCACACCGGAAACCGGTGCCCAGTTGAGGGTAAGGCTCCAACCGAGGTCGCGGCCGGAGTCTTGGAAATCCGACAGCGAGCCGGTGACACCCGGCGAACCCCCAAATACGGCGCGAAATTGGGCCTTGGCCGTGAACAGGCCAGTGTGTGCGACGCCGTTCGCATCCTTCGCATAGTATCCGGCGGCCGGGCCGGCATAGAACGCCTCGCCTGGAAGCGTGGCGACAGTCCCGCTAAACGGCTCCGAGCCTCCGGAGAAGACCGAGAGATCGAACCCATCATCGGCCGACAGATCCGGTCCCCGCAGCCAGATGCCGAAATACCGGTAGTTGTTGTCTGGCACATAAACCTGTGGCGTACGCACGCCGCCCTCGGAGGCCTTCGGCGTGAACACCCAGCCCGTCATCGCGGTGATCGTCGCGGGGCTGTCGCTGACGTTGAGCTGGCAGGTCTCCGCGACGCAGGTGTAGATGCCGTAGGCGTCGTCGAACCGCGCGGAGATCTCGTGGCCCTGGTTGAAGGTCTTGTCCTGCCCGCGCACGCCGCGGTTCCTCGCGTTCACGGAGGTCCCGTCGTCCTCGCGCAAATCGTCAGGCGCGCGCGCGATATGTGTCACAAGTTCCACACGAGGCTCAGTGATACCGAGAGCGTCGGAGATATCGTCACCGTCGGTATCCCTGTCCAGAGGCCAGACCTCGGTGAATGGCACCAAGTCCGGCGGCTCGATGTCCGTCCAGACCCAGACCTTTTCCGGCACCCAAGCGTTCCGGGGCGGGTTTTCGTCTAACAACGCCACCGCCCGCGCGCGGGTCCACACTGACCCGTCGAACCAGGGAACCGTCGGGACACGGGGCGCCGCGCCAGCGCGCTGCCAAGGAGTGATGGCCCTGGGCGTGAAGGAGATTTCGGCCGCACCCAGGACCTCCCTAGTCGCCGTCACGCCAGTGGGCGCCCCGGCCGGGCGCCGCCCCGAGGCCGCCGCGCCGATGGCAAGCTGGATCGCCGAGGCGGTGCTGGCAGGCGTGATCGAGGTGCCACCATCGATGCGGCCGGACACGGCACCCGGATTGCCTACACTGTAGCTGCCGGCTTCTGCACCCGAAGCGCCCAGCTGGGAAGAACTGGACCCGCTGCCACCACCACCACCGCAGGCGGACAGCACCAGCGCGGTCATCGACAGATAGAGAAATCTATTCATAATTAGATATATAATAATGTTAACTGGGTATTTTACAGAAAAATCCGCAAGCGTATGGTTTTGTCAAGTCTCCTATATGATTCCCGATGTTTTCGCGGGGACGGTTGCGTGTCCGAGTTTTATCCTCCCTAAATCGGTACCCTCCGTCCCCGCCTACTACACCACCCGAAAACACCCACGACAGTCATGGCACCGCAGGCATGTTTCCCGTAGTGCTTGCGCTATTGTTGATTCCCCGCTTTTCCGGTCGGGCGGTGGTGGGCCATCAGGGACTCGAACCCCGAACCTGCTGATTAAGAGTCAGTTGCTCTACCAATTGAGCTAATGGCCCATCCTGGGATGGGGTGAGCGACGGGATTTGAACCCGCGACCTCAGGAGCCACAATCCTGTGCTCTACCAACTGAGCTACGCCCACCGCCGGTCAACTGGCGCGCCCGGCAGGACTCGAACCTGCGACCCTCGGTTTAGAAGACCGATGCTCTAATCCGCTGAGCTACGGGCGCGATTCATCCCTGAGTCGAGACTCCGGACACTGTCTGCTGGTCGGGGCAGCGGGATTTGAACCCACGACCCCCTGCTCCCAAAGCAGGTGCGCTACCAGACTGCGCCATGCCCCGCCGTGCGAAGTTTATCAGATGGACAAGTCCTGCCACGAAAATTTCTGGAAATTCTGGAAACAAAAATGAGACCGAAAACGTTCAGACCGAGATGCCCCCACCGCCAAAGCCCGGTGCTCCTTATACAGAGCCCGAACTCTTCGAGTCTTTCATGTCCCGGACCGGCGAAGCCTCTGGCTTCCTCCGCGGAAACGTCGAATACCGTCTTTACCGCTTTCCCCCGAAGGCAGCAGAGAGATCATGCCGCACCAGCACGCCTCCCATGCCTTCGTGGCCGGAGCCGAAAAAACTACCGGTAATCGTTCCAAGATCCGCGCCACTCCATCGATATCCGCGTCCTTCCCTCACAAACTCCGGATCAGCCCTCCGGAAAGTATTGCCGCCCGAGTCCACGCGGATGGCATAGCCCAGATCTCCGTCGCCGAAATCCCCGCCTCCCTCGAAGCGCATCTCGGTGAAGTCAAGCTGCCCCTGGAGAGTTTCCATGCCCAGGGCAAGGGAGGCCTCTCCGAATACTTCTCTGCCAGACGGCCCGATGCCGACCAGCGCGCCGGTCCAGGTGACAGTCCCCGACAGTGCCGAGTTGGCATGAATCCCAGTTCCGGGTCGTGGCCCGGAGGCCCAGGGCTGTGCCAGACCGTTGCGGAACGCCACACCGAACGCAATGCCTTCCGATGCGATATCGCCGCGCAGGTGGTACGACGTATCCATCCACGGTCCCAAGCTTGCGAGAGTAATGTCTGCAGGCAATGTGCCGGGGTCGAACCGATTGTAGGCTGCCAGCAAACCGTCGCGATCGACCGGGTAGATCCGCGCGCGTGGCAATGTCCCGGGACTGTACGTAGAACTCAGGGTTGAAGAAAAGCGGGTCGGATCGGTATGGCTGAGGAATCCCAAAGAATGAAGCAGTTCGTGAACCAAGACATGGATGACCTCAGAATCGCTGAGGGGCCCTACGGCATTTGGGTCAATCAGAATCTCGGAGAACGCGCCCCCCTTATCATCAACCACTCCATTGTTCACATCGAAGAAGACCCTTGCGCGCCCCAATTCGGTCTCATCGGCCCCTTCGGGGTACCGCGGGTCGGCCTTGGAAAGGAACCGGACCACGATCTCGCCGATGGTGCGGCCTTCGGTTTGTCCCGGTGCTGGAGCCAAAGAGAACTGGGTATGAGGATTGAGCCAAAGTTGCCCTGCCAATGGCAGGGCCGCGTTAATGACCTCGACCGCATCGCGCGTCAGGCGTTCCAAGCGCCTGCGCGGGCCAGCCCCCGGGTCATATAGGAACGAAACCGTCTTCTGTTCCGACTTAGGGAAAGTCGCAAGTCCGGTCAATTCCTCCGAAAGATTCTGACTGGCCGCCACCTTCAACCAAGCCACCACGTCCTCGGCCCGGACCCCGTCGCGCACCCGCCCCTTCGACAGGGCGACCCCACCCAGCATCCCATCCGCAGAGAGTGCACCGGAAGACGGGGCAACATCCGCGCCGACATGGAGCGTGCCGCCAAAGGACATGACCGGGGCCCCTGGGCGAAGGTTGTCGCCCCAAACATAGGCACTCAGGGGAATGTCGGGGGACAACTGGGGGACTGAGTCCATGCCAGACGAGGACGGAGGCGCACCGCCGCCTCCCCCACAACCATTCAGGGTTGCCACGGCCAAGAGAAGACCGGCGCACCAAAACCACCAAGACCGCATGTCTGATAAGGAATTCCGAATTATCGTGTACGTCCAGCAATCAAAAACGTTTTGATTTCAATTATACATTGGCAGGATCGCGGCTTCAGGGCATATAACATCCGGTGGATTCTGGTTACGCTTTCCTGAGACGCCAGCCGTACATCACCCGCCCGTAAAAGTTGAACCACTTCCTCGCTTCGGGATCCTGGAACGGATAGTCCGCCCCGAGTTGCCTTGCCGTAACAAGGCCGGTTACGAAGCAGGTTTCCTGACTGTTAATCAAGGTATGGGCACCACAGTGCCAAGTTCGCCTCTTACCCTGAACGAAGCGGAACATGGGAACCAGAAGGGTCACGTGGCGCACGTCGTGCACGATGTGCTGGAACCACCACTTCTTGATGATCTTGCCTTCGTCAATGCGGCTGATTGGATTGTAGGTTACCAGGCAGGGCTTGTCCGATCGCTTCGCCCAAGGCTGCTGGTTGTGCATGATGTAGGTGATTTCGTAGTTGTCGGGCCTGGCCCCGTACTGTTCGATGTGGTTGCTCCGGGTGTCGAGTTCCTTGACGTCGGTGTCCGGAAGAATCGAGGCATCCGAATGAATAATCGTATGGTTGTGCAGTTCGCTCTCATAGCGAATCGACGAGAGCAGCCATCTCTCGAGGAAGGTCGGCTTATCCAGCATCATCAGCGTCTGATTCGCATTGCACGCGAAAATCACTTCGTCGAACGTCTCCGTCTGTCCGTTTTCATCCTCAACGACCACATCGGAGTCGCCCCGATACACTTTTCGAACCGGCCGGTCGAGGTAAATCTTGTCCTGAAAATCAGCCGACAGCTCTCGATAGATCCGCTGCGTGCCCTGGTCCCAAGTTTGCATCGGCGTGGCGGTTTCAATGTCGAAGAACTCCAGGTACCGGGCAAACAAGGCCGCCGGCATGTCGAACACGTTCGTGGCCATCAGGAAGTTGACGAACATCGGCTTCAGAATCTTGTACCGGAAGTCCCCGGACAACCCGCCCAGATTGAGAACCGTGCCCATGCTGACGTAGTTGAACGGGTTGAGAGCGTTGAGCAACTTGGACCTGGACCGGCTGAGCTGGCCGAACCATTTGAGGCGTTTCAGAATCCTTTGGAATTTCTCGATTTCCGGTTGCAACTGCCTCCTGATGTCGGAATCGAAATCATGAGCGTAGACGCCGCCCCGGTATTTCACGCTGTAGCTGAACCGGGTGTCTACCAGTTCAATCCCGTACTGCTTCAGAATCAGGAGAATATGGTGATATACCGTGGGAATGCATGCGGTGACGGAAATATCGAACGGGATCGAGGTTCCGTCGTCTTGCGGCATCTCGACCGTAACGGCGTTGCCGCCGAGTTGAGACTGCGCTTCGAACAATCGAAAATCGAATCGATCGGGGTGTCGATGCAACGCCCAGGCTGCCCCTAACCCCGAAACTCCTCCACCGATAATCGCAATTTTTTTTGGCATGGCTGTGCCCGCTTCACACGTGACTTCTATCGGTCACCGTTTGCGATTTCCTCCCGTGAAATTCGATACTGAACCCAGCATAGGGTGCGGGAGGATTATACGCATGGCACTCAAACAACTGCAATCTGCGCCGCCAACACCTTCGCTCTTACCTGAAATCAGTATTATCTGGACACGAGGGAACAAAAGGGTGACAATGCTGTCAATAGCTCAAGGGATCTGTCCCCCCCTCTATCAACCAACCTAAGGCGAACATGAAAAAATCACACTCTCTAGCATCCAGCCTGATCGTGCTGGCTCTCGGCTCCGGTCTGGCTTCCACTTCCGCGCTGGCGGTTCCTGATGCCCCCAAGAACTGGGAAAAATGCACGGGTATCTCCAAGGCCGGCATGAACGACTGTGGCGCGACGGATGGCGCACACCGGTGTGCCGGCGCCGCTCCGGAAGACGGCATGGAAACCGAATGGGTCTATGTTCCGGAAGGCACCTGCGAGAAAATCGTGGGCGGTGCCGTGTACGCAATCAAACCTGCTAAGTAACATCCATTGATGCCTGCCGTAGATACGGCGATCCCACTCACGGGAATGGGGGTCGGTTTACGCGGCCCCCACGTCCCGGACATCCTGCAGCAGAGTCCCGCGGTTCCCTGGTTTGAGCTTCTGACCGACAACCACCTGTGTGCTGGAGGCGCCCTGAGGTTTCAGGCCGAGGCCATTGCCGAACGCTATCCGGTAGCCCTGCACGGCGTCAGCCTTTCCCTCGGCGGCATCGATCCACTGGATCGTGAATACCTTGGCCGGGTTCGGGCCCTCGCAAAAAATACCGGAGCCCGCCATGTCTCGGAGCATCTTGCTTTCACGGCCCGCAACGGCATCCACAGCCATGACCTCCTTCCGTTGCCGTGGACCGAGGAAGCCCTGCAACACATGGCAAACCGGATCTCCGAGGTCCAGGATTTTCTCGGCCAGAACATCCTGGTCGAGAATATTTCCACTTACCTGGAATACGAACATTCCACTCTGAGCGAAGGCGATTTCATGCTGGAGCTTTGCACGCGAACCGATTGCAAACTTCTCCTGGACATCAACAACGTCTACGTCAACTCGGTCAACCACAACCATGATCCACACGGCCTGTTGGGCGCCATGCCCTGGGCACATGTGCGCGAGGTTCATCTGGCAGGCCACGAGGAACGCGGCGGGCTTTTGATCGATACGCACGGGGGATGCGTCTGTGATGAGGTTCTGAATCTTTTCCTGGACGTGGTGCCACATATCCCGGAGGTTCCAATCCTGTTCGAATGGGACACTTCGCTGCCTCCATGGCCCGTCGTCTGGCAGGAAACCCAGCGGCTTGACAAGGCCTATCAGGCCGCGTGCGCATGAATCTTGCAGAACTCCAGACCAAGATGCTGGAAGCGGTGACCCAAACGGGAGGCGCAGACCCCAGACTCGACTCTCTGATCCCTCCGGCTCGCGGCATCCGCCCGGAAATGCGGCTGGATGCCTACCGGACCAACATCAGGGGAACGCATCTGGAAGCGCTTGATGCCGCTTACCCGGTCACTCGGGAAGTCCTGGGGTCCCGGTATTGGCGACAACTTCTGACACAGGAGATTCCGGCATTCGGATCCCGGTCCCCCGATCTTCATGAATACGGAGATTTCCTGCCAGAACTGCTTGGCCGGGTAAAGAAAAATCGCAAGGAGCTGGCTGATTTTGGTTATCTCAGTGAACTCGCGCAACTCGAATGGCAAGTCCACCTGGCACGATTCAAGGCACCGGACCCGGATTTTGACTGGGTCGCCTTTCAAGCCCTGGAATCGGACCAGCAGATGCAGGTTCGGTTCACTCTGAGCCATGCGTTGCATCTGATGCGACTCTCCCAGCCCGTCGACGCGCTCTGGCATTCCCATCAGGAGAACGGCTTGGTCCTTCCCCCTCGATCTCCGGTCACCTGCTGCGTGCACAGGAAAAAATCGTTCGATGTAACCGTCACCCGGCTATCCGACAGCGAGCATAAGTTGCTGGAAGCTCTGGGCGAAGGTCAATGTCTCGAAGCCTTGCCTGCCGGTGATTCGCAAGCGACAGTCCAGGCGTTGTTCGACTGGATTCAGATCGGGTGGATAAGCGGTTTCTCGTCAGAGCCGGATTGCTAACGTAGCAGGCAAAAAAAGCCTGAGAGTTTGTCAAACCGATCGAGTATTCTCTCGAAGCCACCCATCTAGAGGTTCGTATCGAAACTCCCCTTTCCTGTAAAGTTCAAATAGGAAATTCCACGCTGAATCCGAATCTGCTGTTAGCTCGATTCTGTTGAGCAGTAAGAAGGTGTACACCGAAGCAAAAGCCGTACGCTTGTTGCCATCCACAAATGGGTGGTTTTGTGACAGACTTTCCCAAAGCGCTGCAGCCTCCGCAATGATATCCGGGTAGTATCCGGATTGGGGCCGGAATAGGGCTGCTTCGAGTTGCCCTAGGTCGCGTACACCTTCAGACCCACCATACACATCGATTTGATCTTCGTGTATGGCTAAAACCTCAGGCAACGTGAGGTATTCTCGGCTCAAGATGCAAGTTTCTCGTAGAGCGAGCCAAAGCGGGCGTGACTCGTTCGGTAGGCACGCATCACGCGAGACCGCACTTTCCCTTGACGCCGGTCTTCAAGGAGATTCTCTAGGGCTTCTTCAGTAATTGCCTGAATCTGGCGCCCTTCTTCTTTTGCCAAAACACGCACCTCGTCAAGCAAGGTGCTATCAATTTGGGTTGCAAACTTGACGCGGGAAGATGACATGCTCTGTTCCAGAAATCCGGTGCGGAACCTTGATTATCTTCTTATTTCATGAAATGTCAAGTTATATTGTGCGAAAACTACAGAAACTTCAGCTAGCATTTAGTCAAACGCACCCGCGCCACGCGACGGCGCCCGACCTGCAATACGACCGGGTTGTCGAAAGACAGCTCACTTTTGGGATCGTTGATTTTTTCTCCGTCCACCCGGACGGCACCTGCCTCCATCATCCGCCGCGCATCCGAAGTCGACGGACACAACCCTGCCTGTTGAAGAGCGTTCGGCAACGGCAATGCCTCTTCCGCCGTCAACTCGATCTCTTCCATGTCATTCGGCAACTGGTGGTCGCGGAAGCGGGCCGTGAAATCCTCCTGCGCCCGTTCGGCCGCCACTTCATCATGGAATCGGGCAACGAGTTCCCGTGCCAGTTCCAGTTTTGCGTCGCGTGGGTTTGCGCCATCCTCGACCCGTTGCCGCAAGTCTTCGAGTTCCGAATCCGGCCGCAAACTCAGCAGATCGAAATACCGCCACATCATCGGGTCCGACAGCGACATCAACTTGCCGAACATCTGTTCGGGTTCTTCCTGAATCCCGATGGCATTATCGTAGGTCTTGGACATTTTCTTCACCCCATCGGTCCCTTCCAAAAGCGGCAGGGTCATCACGATCTGCGGCGGTTGGCCGCGCCGTTTCTGTAATTCTCTGCCGACCAGCAGGTTGAACGTCTGGTCTGTCCCGCCCAGCTCCACATCCGCTTCCAACATGACCGAGTCGTAGCCCTGGATCAGGGGATACAGGAACTCGTGGATCGAAATCGGCTGGTTCTCGCCGTAGCGCTTGGAGAAATCGTCCCGCTCCAACATGCGCGCTACCGTCTGCTCGGAAGCCAGACGGATCAGGTCGTCCGGCGTCATCTGGTCCATCCACTCCGAATTGAAACGCACCTCGGTCTTCTCGCGATCCAGCACCTTGAACGCCTGCTCCAGATAGGTCTTCTGGTTGTCCTGTAACTCCTGCGCGGTCAGAATCGGGCGAGTGGCATTGCGGCCGGATGGATCTCCGATGCGCCCCGTGAAGTCCCCGACCAGAAAAATCACCTGATGTCCAAGATCCTGGAATTGCCGCATTTTATGCATCAGCACCGTGTGACCCAGATGCAGGTCTGGTGTAGTGGGATCGAACCCCACCTTGACCCGGAGCAGTTGTCCGCCCTCCAGGCGTTCGGCCAAATCTTCCTTGTGGAAAACCTGTTCAGTTCCACGGAGAAGTGCGGTGAGTTCAGTGTTCAAAAGCGGAGAAAACAGGTGGATAATTTGTGAAATGGAACGGCTGGCCCAGCCTGAATGCCGCCTCCAAAACCTTCCAAAATAAAGTTTTGCGTGCGGCAAACGAACTTTACACATTATAAATGTCCATACCGATATGCCCATGCCTTCATGTCAACGCCTCCAGGTCAAGCTCGAACACGAAATTTCGGATTTTGTAAGGTTGACGAATTACAATTAATTCAGTAGAGTTCCTGCTAATCTTCCCAATACTTGCCTGTTTCAGCATGTTTTCACTATCATTTTTCTGGGCCAGTCTTTCGCCGAGGCCGAGTTGGCTGCATGCGTGGGCGATCTTCATTTCTCTGGGCCTGCTGGCGGTCGTTCTATCTTTCGTTCCGAAACCCAACGCAACCCAAGCCTCTGTCACGACTGCGCCGCAGCAACCGCCGCTTCACGTGGTTGCCCAACCCGCCTCACTTGCCGGACAAACCGCCCTCTCCTCCACTCCCCTGCAACAAGATACAAAAGCTATAGACCCTCTCCCTGCTTTGCGTAAGTGGGATGCGGAAATCACGGTCCGCTCCGGCGATACCCTGAGCAAGATCTTCAAGCGATTGGGCCTAAGCCGTTCTGTCCCCGCCCTGCTGCAGCTTGGCGACGCTGGAAAATCACTGCATCGGCTGCGCCCCGGCCAAACCCTGCATATCAACCAGGACGATCAGGGGCTGCGCCATCTGATGTACCAGCCAACCCTCGGCAAAGAGACTCACTACTGGCGCATGCCGGGCGGCACCTACACCGTGGGTCAGACCAGCCTACCGATAAAGCTCGAGCGCCGAACCGTCAGCGGCATGATCGACCGCACCCTGTTCGAGGCTGGAAACGATGCAGGACTCAGCCACGCCATGATCCTGAAACTTGCGCACATTTTCGGTTGGGATATCGATTTCGCCCTGGAAATTCGAAAAGGCGACCGGTTCAAGCTAATCTGGGACGAGCACTGGATCGAAGGCCAGCATGCCAAAGACGGCCCGATCCTTGCCGCTGAATTCGTCAACCAAGGCCGAACGTATCAGGCACTGCGTTACGTCGGAAAGGACGGTCGCGCCGATTACTACACGCCGGACGGCGAATACCTGCGCAAACAGTTTTTGCGTACTCCCGTGGACTTCACCCGCATCAGCTCCCATTTCAATCCACGCCGATTGCACCCGGTGCTTAAACGAGTCCGGCCACACCGCGGCGTGGACTACGCCGCACCCACAGGGACTCCCGTTTACGCGGCCAGCGACGGAACGGTCATACACCGCGGCTGGAAAGGCGGCTACGGCCGAGCAGTCTTCATTCGGCACGGCACCCGTTACACCACCGTCTATGCGCACCTCTCAAGGCATGCCCGCGGTCTCCGGGTCGGCAGCAAGGTCACCCAAGGACAGATTATCGGCCGGGTGGGAATATCCGGCATGGCCACCGGTCCTCACCTGCATTATGAATTCCGAGTCGACGGCATTCACCGGAACCCCGTCAAGGTCAAACTCCCTCCTCTCAGACCCTTGCGGTACGTTGAACAGGCTGACTTTCGCCAGCAGACATGGCCCATGCTGGTCGCCCTGAGGATGCCTGACGATCTCCAGACGGCCGAAATCAATGTCCGATGAGTACGCTGTATCTGGGTGTCTTGTCGGGCACCAGCATGAATTCCATCGATGCCGCACTCTTTGACTTCGCCTCCAAACAGCCAAAACTTCTAGTCCGTCACGCCGCACCTTTCCCCGACCTCCTCCGGGAAAAGTTACAACATCTGATCCTCAACCCGCACTCCCTTCAGGAGTACGCGTTGGCCGAATATGCGCTCAGCCAGAGTTTCGCCCAATGCATCCAGACCCTGCTCGAAAGCGGCAACGTAACGCCAGACCAAATCGCGGCAGCCGGCATCCATGGTCAGACCCTTCTCCACCAACCCGGCGGCGAACCTCCGCTGACCCTGCAACTCCTCAACCCAAACCAGATCAGCGCACAGTGTGGAATCCCGGTCATCAGCGACTTTCGCCGGCGTGACCAGGCCGAAGGCGGAGAAGGCGCCCCACTTGCGCCACTTGCCCATCACCGCCTGTTTCATTCCGCAACCGAAAGCCGGGCTGTCGTCAACATTGGTGGCATCGCCAACATCACTTGGCTGCCCGCCGATGGGATGGCGCAGGGCCATGACAGCGGACCGGGAGGCGGCCTGATGGATGAATGGAGCCAACTGCACCTGAACGAAGACTACGACCAGGACGGCCAGTGGGGAAGAACCGGGACGGTACAGGAAGAACTACTGGAGACAATGTTGCGCGACCCTTTCTTCGCGCAACCTCCACCCAAGAGTACGAGCCGCGAGTATTTCTGCCGTTCTTGGCTTGAGGGTCTCATTACGGACCATCCGGCCAGCCCCGAAGATGTCCAAGCCACTCTGACTGAACTCACCGCCCGCAGTATTGCCATGGCGCTGCAGGCCAATTCGCCAGCGGCGCAGAGAGTCCTGCTATGCGGTGGCGGTGCGCGGAACACCTATCTCAGGGAACGCCTCACGGCCCTATTGCCCGTGCCCATCGAACTCACCGATGAATACGGCCTGGAAGCTGAATGGGTGGAATGTTTTCTGTTCGCGCTGCTCGCGTGCCTGTACGACCGCAAGGAGGCCGTCGACCTGACGGCAATTACGGGTAGCCGAAAAGCTACCGTGCTGGGTGCGGCCTGGCCGGCCTAAGGATCCGTTTTACGGGGAAAACGAGGAGCCGCAACCACAGGTGGTCGTGGCGTTAGGGTTCCGGATTACGAACTGCGCGCCTTCCAGACCCTCGGTATAGTCGATCTCAGATCCGACCAAGTACTGGAAGCTCATCGGATCAATCAGAAGAGTGACTCCAGCATTCTCGACCTGGGTGTCGCCTTCCTGGATTTCCTCATCGAACGTAAATCCATACTGAAACCCGGAGCAACCGCCCCCACTGACGAAGACACGCAGTTTCAGCGCTTCGTTTTTCTCTTCCTCGATCAACTGCTTCACTTTCTGTGCAGCTGAATCGGTAAAAATCAAGGGTGCAGCCGAATCCATCTCGGTGGCAGACATTGCTTCGCTCATGCAACTGTCCTCGAAATCCGTTGTTAGCCTTTAATCATAGCATAAAACTCGGGTTCAACCCAGTCTAAATAAAGATAACCAATTGTCTTTACTAGGAATTTTCCGCATTTTTCAGCCGGGATCCGACATTGCCCCGCGCCAGCTAAAGCTTTTGTTGATTGCACCCAATTTTTTGTCGTTCGGAGACACTTTGACCTCAACCCGTTCGACTTCAAACCTCTCGGGCAGTCGGAATTCTCCGTTCAGGGCCACGAAGTGGCGGAACGAGAAAGACTGCTGTTCCCCGTTTTCACCAAGGTCCGAGAGTCGGTACTGCCCCGGGCTTCCCTCCACGTGGCCATGCAGGACAAGGTCGTAGCGGCCTTCCGCGATTTTGGAAAAATCGCCCTGGTAGAGAACCAACCGGTAGCCCCAGCGCCCGTCCTCACCAACAACAAACATCTTGAGCGTATGGATGGAGAGTTTTTCCTCCCGATTCGGCCCCGTGATCTTGCGGAACAACTCAAGTTCTTCGCCCGTCTTCCTCAACTCGGCCTCGCTGGTCTGCAGCATATCCCGAAGATAGTCCAGGGTCTGGTTGCTGACTTTCAGACGCCGCTCTGCCATGGTCCGATCCACCATCAGCGCCTCGTTGCGCCGCATTAATTCCTTGATCTCTATTTCTTGCCGTGCATTCACGATTTCCAGTTCTTGTGCGGATGTCCCCAAGGCGTAGACGCCAACGAAATAGGTCAAGGCGCCAGACACCGCCATCAGGAGAACGACCAGCGGCCAAGCGTCAGTCGGCGGCAAACGAAAAAACTTCATGCCGGTAGCGCAATCTGCGGCAAGCCAACTTGCTCCGACAAACCGAACATCAGGTTCATGTTCTGGATCGCCTGCCCCGCTGCCCCCTTGATCAGGTTGTCGATGGTGGAAAGAACGATCAACGGCTCCCCCTCGCCGAGATGCAGGGCGATCCGGCAAACATTCGAGCCACGCACGTTCTTGGTCTGCGGCAAGCTTTCCGGCGGCATCACGTCCACAAAGGGCTCGGCATCGTAGCGTTGTTCATACAGTTCTTGAATCGCCTCCCCTGACAGTTCGGTCCAAGCATACAGGGTCGCCAAGATCCCCCGAATCATTGGTGCCACGTGCGGTGTGAACGTCAACTGCACCGCTTCCCCGGCCGCTTGGCCCAAGGCTTGGGCAATCTCCGGTCCATGCCGGTGCCGATGGACGCCGTAAGCCCGGAAGTTTTCCATCGCCTCGCTCATCAGCAGGGGCGTGCTGGCTTGGCGCCCGGCTCCGCTGATGCCGGACTTGGCATCCGCAACCAGATGATTCAAGTCGACGGCAGCCGACTCCAACAGCGGCAGGAGCCCCAGAATCACCGCTGTCGGGTAACAACCTGGGTTCGCCACCAACCGCGCTTGACTCACTTGCGCCCGATTCAGTTCCGGCAACCCGTAGACCGCTTCCTCCAGCAGTTCCGGGCAAGCATGCGGCATCTGGTAGTACGACTCCCAAACTTGAGGATCCCGCAGCCGGAAATCCGCTGCAAGATCAATCACCCGCCGACCCTGCTCCAAGAGCACTGGAACCTGCTGCATCGCGGTGCCGTTCGGCGCCGCGAAAAACACCACTGCACACTCGGTTTCGTACAGTTGCTGGTGGGGAATGTAGGCAAGATCTACCCCAACCCGCAGGTGCGGGTGCACGTCGGCCACGGGCCGGCCGGCCTCGGAATCCGAACTGACCGCGACCACCTCGACTTCGGGATGGCCGCTGAGCAAGCGCAACAATTCCACGCCGGTATAGCCGGTCGCCCCTACGATGCCTGCCTGAATCATTGGTACGCCTCTATGATGCGAGCGCCCATCATATCTGATTGACGTGCTGTTCTATACTGGGAAGCATGCTCTGGCTCAAGGCCCTGCACCTGATTTTCATGGTGACCTGGTTCGCCGGCCTGTTCTATCTGCCCCGCCTGTTCGTCTATCACGCGATGAGCGACGACGAGATCAGCCACCAGCGTTTTTGCGTCATGGAACGGAAACTTCTTTGGAGCATCGCCACCCCGGGCGGCATATTGACCCTCTTGTTCGGGTTCTGGCTTCTGATCTATCGGCCCGACCTACTCTTCGTCGGCTGGATGCAACTCAAACTGGCCTTGATTGGTGTCCTGGTCGGCTACCACGCATGGTGCATCGTCTTGCAGTGCCGGTTCGCGCGCGGAGACAATCGCCGCGGGCATGTCTGGTACCGGTGGTTCAACGAAGTCCCCGTCGTTATCCTAATTGCTGTTGTCATCCTGGCCGTGTTGCGCCCAGAGGTGTTCTAAATCTGCCTACTCCCCGCTTTTTCCAGCTAGCTTCATGTAGTACGGGTGATTCCGAAGGAAATGGGAAAATTCGTAGTATCCGACCCTCCCGTCGCCATTCTGATCGACCCGATCAAAGACTTTATGCAACCCCTTTGCCGTGGGCGCCTTCGCTTCCTCCTCGGAAATGAACTCGTTGCGATCCAGATCCGTCCCCCAGAAAGCCCCCGCCAAATAGCCTTTTCCGGCTCCGCCTCCACCATCCAGCGCCAAAGCCGTGCCGCCCGTCCAGAAGACGGACGCAATCAGGCATAATGCCGACATTATCTGGATACGAAATCGTCTCTTCATCATTCTCGCAGTCTCCCAGTTCCCATACTATCGCACCTCGCCGCCTGCCGCATGAACGCGACCGTTTTCTACGATCTGGATCATACGCTGATCGGCTGTGACAGCGACTACGAATGGGGCCAATTCCTGGCGGACTCGGGGGACATCGACGGCGACGCCTATCGTGCCCGCAACCAAACTTTCTATGACGACTACCATCGTGGGAACTTAGACCCGGTCGCATACCTGGAGTTCGTTTTGAACCCTCTCGGGCAAATCGACGGGCACAGGCTGGAAGAGCTTCGCGCACAGTTCTTGGAGACCAAGGTCCTCCCTGTCCTGCGCCCCCGCGCCCGGCAATTGATCTTGGAACACCGACAGCGTGGGCTGCGGCAGGTGGTCGTAACCTCGACCAATGCCTTCATTGCCGAACCCATCGTGCAGGCATTGGAGATTCCGACGTTGATTGCTCCCCGGCCCGAGATGCAGGCGGGGCGGTACACCGGAAAACTGCTGGATTCCTCCTGCTTCGCCGCCGATAAGCCGAAGCGAGTCCAAGCCTGGGCAGAACAGGAAGGAATACAACTCGGTGAGACCTGGGGATATTCCGATTCGTTCAACGACATTCCGCTTCTGGAATTCGTCGATCACCCAGTGGCGGTAGATCCGGACCCGACCCTACACGCCCACGCGCAAGAACAAGGCTGGGAAATTATTAGCTTGTGCGAGGATTATTCCGGGGAATAGCCAAACTCTTCCCTAAAACGTTCCGTTAGTTCGGCCAAGGTCGTGGTGTGGTTTTGCGCGCCCTGGTGCTTGATTTTGCAGGACCCCATCAGCGAGCCGAGACGTCCACAGGTCTCCCAGTCCATACCATTCAGGATGCCGTACAGAAGCCCGGCCCGGTAGGCGTCACCGCACCCGGTCGGGTCCACATCCTCCTTCACCGGTACCGCCGGGATCTCCAGCATTGGCCGACCTTTCAGATAGATGCAGGACCCCCGCTCGGAATGCGTCACGACCACGGCTTCGAGTCGTTCCGCCAACTGTTCGATCGTCAATTCGCTCTTTTTCTGCATTAGCTCCGCTTCGAAACCGTTGAATGCCGCCCAGGTCGCCTGCTCCACGAAACGCAGGAAGTCCTCTTTCTGGAACATCGGCATCCCCTGCCCCGGATCGAACAGGAACGGAACCCCAGCCCCCGCCATCTGTTGCGCGTGTTCGATCATGCCGGTCCGGCCTTCAGGAGAAATCAGGCCCAGGCGGACGTCGGTCGGATCCACTGCCTGCTCATGGCAGAAGTCCATTGCGCCTGGGTGGAAGAGCGTGATCTGATTGTCGTCGAGATCGGTAGAAATGAATGCCTGGGATGTGAATCGGTCTCCCAGTTCCTTGACCCGGCTGCGTGAAATCCCCTTTTCATCCATCCACGCGGCATAATCCTGGAAATCGCGCCCGACCGTCGCCATCGGATACCCGGTCACGCCCAGCAGGCCCAAGTTGTAGGCGATGTTTCCGGCACATCCCCCGAATTCCCTTCTCATGTGCGAAGCCAGGAACGAAACGTTCAGATGGTCGGCTGCCTCCGGAAGGATGTTCTCCCTGAAACGCCCATCAAACCGCATGATGACATCGTAGGCCAGGGAGCCGCAAATCAGTACCGACATGGGAAGAAAGAGCTTCGAGGAACTTGGGGGTGTCCCTATAGTTTATCGGTTTCGTTCCCGTCCGCGCTGGAGGCGGGCAGGCTTTCGTTGGGCAGCAACGGCAGTCCGGCCTTCTGTTTTTCTTCGACTTCTTCGATGGCTTCCTCCATGGCGAGGAAGCGTTTGGCCGTCGAAGGGTGGGTCGTCCCTTCCAGATTGATCGCACGGGGATTCTCGGCGGCCATACGTCGCCAGAACTTCATGGCGTTCCGGACATCGTAGCCCGCACGGGCGGCATGATAGACCCCGACATAGTCCGCTTCGGCCTCAAAATCCTGGCTGTACGCCTGGGCGCCGATGGCGCGGCCCGTCTCCGTCATGTCGATGCCGATAGCCGCCCCCACGAGGGCTCCAAGAAGAATGCCGATGAATTCGTTGCCTCGCTTGGATTCGATGTGTCCGCGGGTGTTGTGTGCCAACTCGTGCCCGATCACGGCAGCCAGTTCATCGTCGTCCTCGACGAAACGCAAGAACCCTGTAGTCACGTAGACACTGCTGCCATCGGCGAACGCGTTGACTTCGTCGCTGAGCCCCCAGTGAACCGGGAATGCGCAGACTCGGTCCGGCTGCACAGCCATCGTGCGTGCCCGACCGTCCCGAATAATGCCAAGTCGAACCTCCTTCCCGCCCGATTCATCCAGTATTTCGGCCAGGTCCTCCATGGCGTCCTCGCCGTCGTCCAGGGTCTCTTCGTCCACCGCGGCAATCTTGTCTCCGACTCGGATGTCCGCACGCTCACCCGAGGAACCCGGCGTCACGCTGACGACGGTCAAGGCATTTCCAATTCCGAATTCCTCTTTCGCGATGTCACGGTACTCCTCATCCATCTGTTCTGCCGTCCAGCCGCTGATGCCGAGACTGTAAGTGATATCGGTGCCACATAGTGCGGCATTGTGGAACAGGACAGGATAGGCGACCCGGGCAACGCGCGCTTCGGTACCAAGGGCATTCTGTATGACCGCGATGCGTTGCTTTCGAGCTTCCTCCGCAGCGGCCTTGTCGTCGATATCCGGAAAATCCGTAGTCGGGGCGCAGGCGACCAGGGCGAAAGCGGTCGCAATACTAGTAGCCGCATATCTCAGCGCAGTCATCACTCGGTCGACGAAGTGGATTTTGACGACTTTATAGTACTCTACCGTTCCCAGTCTCCCGCTTCAGGCTCATGTCTCGTTGGAAAGAGTAGTTTGCACAACTGGCGATTATTGTGATGGACTCAAATTTCAACCATAGGGCCGATAAATTTAATGCCAAATTTGCTGGTCAATTGATGGCCAACAACACGTCTTTCTCAATCACGTCCCTCAGCTCTTCAACATCAAGCATACTTAATTCTTGCCATGCACACCTAACCCCTAACACCCTGCATATTTTCTTTATGCTCGCCGATTGAAGCAACGTGAAACTTGTTTTGGGTTCTGTATCGGCTAATTTCTCCGCGAGGATCCAAACGAGAAGGTCACGTGTTTTGGTATCCCCGAGAACCGAGTTTCTCGAAATAACCCAACGCATGATTGTTTCCCAGCCTTCGTTTTTCCAGCGCAGAAGATGAACAATTTTTTCAAAATCGCTCGGGTCTTCTCGGCCAAAAATTTCCTTGACAGCTTCGTGCACTTCGTGTGCCAAGCGTACTCGCCACCACGCTCGGCTAAATGGACAATTCACATAAACGCTGATGTTTCCTCTTGCTTCGGGAATGCCGCTCAGATTTCTTAATATTGTTCGTACACAAGAGTCGATCTCTCCATTTCCGGATAGTACTTGGCGAATACGATCAGCACCGCGAGCGGTATCCGTTCCAGCCGCGAGATAACAGGCTTGAATGGCTCCCTTTTCAATGTGGTTCAGGGTGACTTCTCCCCAAAATGTAACTCGGCATGCTGTCTCTGGAGGTACGTCTTTCCACTTTTCGTATAAGTCCTGTTCCGTATCGTCAGGTGGATTGTTGTATTCGGATTCCGTCAACTTTCCTAGCACGTCCAATTCCTCTTCCCCACCTACTCCGGTAACACGCACGTCCCGCATAAAGTTGAGAAAGTCCTCATTCGACAACGCGGCCGTCAGAAAATCTCTTCGCCAGTCTTCTGCTTCTTTCTTGAGAAGACTTTTACGCAACCTTGTGTACGCCTCATCATCCAATCGCTTATACATCCTCCAACTCCTGAGTAGGAGGGACATGCGGCCACATTGCCGTCGCGGCTTCCTCGGGGAAGAAGTCATCATCGTCCCACGTCTTGATTCCACGATTTTCCATATCGGCATGTAGAATCTTTAAATTCTGAAATGACTCCCAACTGTCTTCATCCACCTCGTTTTTGGAGTAGTCACTCGCCAAAATTGCAAAACAGCAACTGACTGCGTGAATCAAAATACTGTTCCGATGCAAATACCGCTCACCATCGCCGGGACGTTGCAAAAATTCGTACAACTGGGAGTTGACCTGAACCTTGAAATAAAACCCGCTATCAGTGCAGGCCGTCACTCGCATTTGTGCGGAATCGTCAGCGTCTTCATTTTTTTCGATGGACAGCAATGATTCCATGGCAGACATCAAACGGAAAGTTTCGCCAACCGCAATTTTTGCGCCCTTGTGCAGAATTACAGTTTCACCGACCCACATCTTATGCACACCATCTTCTTTGGTGAATTTGTGCTCCACCTCCTCGCACATCACCACCAAAGGCTGCAAAATCGGTGATTGTCCAACGGCATCTTCATCCCATTCGATTTTCTGGCTGTATCCCCCCAGTGAATTCATGAAGGCTTTACGATACCCCGTTATCGGAATTGACACAGTGCATGAACACACCGCCTTCTTTTCTCGAATAGCATTAGATATAAAAAATGCATTTTCAATCTTATGTTCTATATAAGCGGCATGACCGTTTGCATCTGGACGAATATGCGACACATATTCCCCCTTGGGAAAAGATAGGCTACCTTCCGTAAGTGCGGGATACGGAAAAGATCGAACAGAGTCAGAAGCCCCTGGCATCGTCAATCACCTTGGTTGCTTTTTCGCGGCTGTCGGCTCATCAATTCAACAACCAAGACTGGTTGTTGACTCTCATTAATCGGAAGATCGTTCGGTATGGCATAGCGCATCTTGATTGAGTATTTTTTGTCGGTCTCGATTTTCCCGAGCAATACTCCTTTGATTTGTCCATCCACATCTCTAACTAGGTCTTGTTCCGAAAGTTGATCGCCATTTACCAAAAGACTGCTTTCGTCTATAGAAACGTATGCTTCCTGGCTCAACCCGTCTGATGTGACATCTAGATTTTCGTCCAAGGCAAACCGAACTTCTCCCATTCTTGCCTTGGTCTCTGGCACAATTTCAATATCGCACGATCTTGATCCCGTAGGCATAACTAGCGCTCGGGTCGGAATGTAGTTTCCACTTCGCTTAAATTCCCCAGCTCGATCGCCACCAGAGCCAGAACCCTTTCCAGTGCCTGTACCACCGCCAGCACCCCCACTATCCCCACCATTTGAGGAGACGGAGGGCTTGCCTCTCCGGACAGGAGTTGCCTCTCCTGACCTACCGGGGCGCGATCCACCCGAGAGCAATCCCCCTCGGGGAAGGACAAAAATATCATCCGGGCGAAAGGTGCTAACTTCCAAATCAGGAATCTCTTGGCGCAAGTGTTCCCGGATAGAACTAAATACATTGGTTAAACGCTCCTGTTCGTCTGGATTCAACTTCTCTTTTATGCGGCAATCGTTATGTAAAGGACCTTCGGATTTTCGTATCAAACGATTAAATTCCTTGTTTCTGCGAAGAGGAAGAATGCCATGAAAGGGCTTAACTGTTCCAAATTGTTGTGCGCGCAATCCAGGAATATCTCCAGTTACCCACATGCCATTTCTGCATAAATCGAGTCGCGTACGACCTGAATCGACTGGGTGGCGAACAATCACCTCTACCGGACCAATACCTGTTTGCGCTTCTATTGACCGTCCTTCTCTTATGGTTCGGTACGCTTCGTAAGCTTTGTTGCCTGATAAGAATGAGTCAGTGCTACGTTTGACTTCTCGATATTTTTCAAGAACTCCAGACAAGGTAGTTCGGTCTAAACGATGCATTACTCCCCGTTCATCAACCTCAATAATCAGCTTGCCCCTGTAGATGGCCTCAAAAAAATTGCAAGCAGTGGCGCGAAAAACTGAATCTGCTAAATTGAAACTTTCACCTTTTTCCCGAAAACAGTTAAAACCAGGTATCAGAACAACACTACCGTGTCCCCAGTTTTCTTCTATCCAATCCAACTGTTTACCAATCATGCCAGGAACTTCATCATTCTCAGGAAATGTATAGCGTTCCTTCAACAAATTTTCTCCGTGCAGACCCTTCACAAAATAACCATCTTTGCCTAGCGCCAATTCGCCTTTCTTATCGCTTAATCGAGAAGCCAGTATGGCGTGTCCGGAAGCAATTCGTTCTCCATCTGCCAAGCCACCGTACAGGACATAGCGAAGGTCCGACGCAGGAAAAGCAACAATGTGACCATTCCCGTAGGAGCCGGTCGCATCAGAATCTTTTATACTGATTCCATCGCTTAAGAGACCTTGCATTCGTTCTTTGTTCAATCCAATGCCATTGTCTAAAACATGTAGAACCTCACATGTTTTCTGGTTTAAACATGCTTGAATTTCTTCGGTAATGGCCTGACCGTTATCTGTCAAAGGTATGCTATCTAAAGTGGTTTTCGAAATCGTTTTTTTAAACGCTGGTCGATACTCTTTTATCCCTGGAATCTCCTTTAATCGACATTCTGGCTCCACATGAAAGCGCATGCGTGCAATTTCTTCTTTTGCATCAACCGCAGCGTCCAAACTATTCTGGACGAGCTCACGTATCGCAGCCGTCGGTTTCATTCCGTGGAAACTACTAATACCCACAGGCGTCCATCCAGAGATGTCTCCAGGACCAAACTGTAAAGATGGTTGCTTATTTTTCATCAGGAACAGAATTGTGAGTATGCTTCACTATGCTTCAGCAACTGGAATAGGCGCCCTCATTCAACGGGACTTATATACGTAAGTTGACACGATGAACGCGCCGACTTTCCGCATAGCAGATAAGGTTCTGCTCCGACCGGGGCCTGACAGCCTTCCGGTTTCGGAAGTCCACACCGAAAGCCCGCAACCTTGGGCACGCGCCACCCTCCTTGAGGGGGTGGCTTTCGGCTTGTCAACTTACGTATATAAGTCCCCATTCAACTGCCTCTTCTATAATTCAGTTACAGTACAGGTCAAAATCCTATGGCGAAACTCTACTGTCCTGCAGCGACCGCGCAAACTCAATAACTCGGTCAAGCGGAGTTGTCCGTAGCGCGTCTTCTGAAAGCTTTTTTAATACCACTGGGCAACCAGCACCAGCAAGACGGTTCGCAAGATCGACAATCCGCTTCGGGTCTCCGACTTCAGGGTCATCGTAGCCAATCTTGGCGACTGCGACTACCGCAAGCCAAGCGCAAAGGTCTTCGTCCAAAATTTTTTGTGACGTTTCTATAAACTTTTTCCCCCAACTACCAGGGGAACTTTCTATTGGCTCCATGTCTTTTGCCAGCGCTATGGCAATGCTAAATACCCAAAAATCTACCTTTCTACGGAAAGGCTGTCTTTCGACGCTACTTCGTTCTGTCGAATGCATTGAAACATAACGATTAATTTCCTCGTCGTGATTTTTTGGCAGTACTAAGCCATAATTCCGAACTGATAGGAGATCTGCGAAACTGCTCATTGTTGGCCCTCCCTTTGCTTGCACCTTATCCAATCTGGGTTTTCTGCCTGCCCCTTTCGCTCACATATATCGCAAAACTCCCGGGGGCCACATTCGCATACTAAGGAAACTTTTCTCGCATCATTCAGATGCACAACATCTCCATCGTAATCTGTATGTTGCCATTGCCCAGTCAGCGTATACGTTGCACCCGCATAGTCTGTGATCAAGTCAACCTCGCTCTGTGATTCAAGATCCGACCCCGTGAGTAGGAGAATTGGTTGACTGGCTGTTTCCGCAGTTATACGCAAAGTATTCGTCCGAACGGAGCCTGACATGAAATTCAATAAAGAATCTGCTACCAGTGGTGCAAAAGTGCGGCTTACCTTGCATAGCGCGAGAACAAACGATAAGGCTAAAATTCTTCTTGAGGCACCGTTGATTTCGGTCGGTGGCATAGATCTGCCTCGGCTATTTTCTGCGAATATCTCAAACTCTCCACTCCGCTCTTCCAAGGAGCGCAACCCGACTTTAGCTATCATTCTGATTGCCGTTTTATGTCGACTGCCTTCCAACTCATCATCGTCGACTACATTGGCGGCCATTTTCCCGAAGAGAGTATTCATCTCGCTACTTAGTTCGCTGACTTGCTCATCGCGAATAGCCATGTACGCCCGCTCTAGTATTTGTACGAGAAGCATCGCCCTCTCTTCGCAGACTTCAAAGCGCCGCGCCTCTTGTTGGCGTTTCTGTTTGGACTGTATGAGCCCTACTAATTCACGAATTTTCTTTTTGCCTTCTTCTAATCCCTCCTGATCGACAACTAAATCACGGTCAATTTCTTGCAGCCGTTGTTCGAGCATGCTAATTTCATTCCGTATAGTTTGAACTTCCTGATCATCAATTTCACCAAGTTTTTTTTGGGCATCGCTCTCTGCTGTTTTGAGTTCTGATAGTTCTTCGTCCAGATTCGCAATGGCTTTCTCGTATTGAACGCACTGCCTTTGCCAGACATCATCATCACTGTATTTCTGCAACGCATCCGCAGCATGCAGAACCTGGGCTAAATAATTCGCCTGGTCTTCTTGCCGGCTTGATTTCGTGATGATGTCTTTAACATTCTCTCTGTACTTGTTTTTCGAGCTTATGTCCTGACCACAAATGCAGATTCCTTTGTCTAGAACGCCCCGAACAAACCCTAAATGTTGAATAGGAATTGATCCGTCTTCATACAGTGGCTGCAGGATGTCTCGCGTAAGTGAAACTTCGCGTGAAGCCAAAGATCCAAGCAAAGCGATAGAAGTAACTTGCCCCGCTAGATCATTTGTCACTTTAATTCTCTGCTTGTCAGCTCGTCCACGTCGATTTTGATTCTCTTTCAATCTCGCCTTGAGTTCATCATAAGCGCCTATAGCCTCCAACAACTTCTCAAGTTTCTCCCTTGCTCGTTCGAGTCGACCCTGAATATCGACCCTTTCATGCCGATTCTCATCTACCCTTTTAGACTTCTCGTTTACTTTACCTCGCAATTGGTCTAATTCTTCTTGTTGCTGATTAAGTTGTTCATCGTCAACTGCTTTAGTCGCCGATCGCCCAAACTCTTCTCCAATTTTTTTCACCCGGCCAGTTGCGCTTTCAAAAACGTCTAGGCCAAGCAAAGCCCGTACCGATGAAGAGGTTTTTCTGATAACCTCTTGCCGCTGAATATCTTTATTTTCACTCCCACCAACGTAATCCGCTGCTTCATCAGCATCCATCACAAAAAAATCGCGGAGATCCCAAGGCAATAGTTCATCAATAACCTTGTCCACACCTGCTTCATGTGGTAGCCAGGACCCATCCGATTGCTGAATTAGAAGTCGAGCCTCTTCGTTGATACGCCGGAAATCTGGTCCACTAGACTGATCCATCTTATTCGCTATGGTTCTAACTGATCGGCGAAGTTCATACTTGGTTCTAGTCTCATTCCCTTCAAGGTGTTCCCTGCTAGACCCATCTGTCTCGAAAAGAATTGAAACTCTCGTATCAATGCCTTGTTCATCTGGTTTCCATTCGGCTAGGTGAAGAGAAAATTGGCTGGCACTGCCCGGCAATCCCCTTTCACCATACATACCCCAGCGGATCGCTCTTAATAGGGTCGTCTTGCCTGATCCATTCTCGGCTCGGATTATAGTCAGCGGTTTCTCTTTCTCCACGGATGGCTCAATCACAATCTCGTCAAAGCAAACAAAATTGCTGATCTCAATACGCAGAATCCGCAGCATCACGCATCTCCTTGGGATTCTGTCTCTAAGGCATCCTGAATCATCACTTTTATACATTGATTGATTCGGGGCTCAGCTTTAATGCGATTCTGATCCTCAATATCCACTATCTCCATGATGACCTCAACGAGAGATTCCGATCTAAGTTTGTGATCAGACGCAACGCAATCCGCTTCTCGCTTAATTTCAACAAGAATTCGTTTGAAATTATTTACCATGGTTTTCCACTGGGTGTTGCGCTGGCAATAACGTATTGACCCTCCGCGCAAAGAATTTCAGATCGACTCCCCCCATCAGGCCAATATGCTGTCGAAAGGAGTTCTAGATTAGCTTGTACGCCATCATTACCAGCTACATTCCTCGCGTGTTTGCCAAATGTATAGGCTCGATCTAACTCGGTTTTGATTATATTCCTAAACGTTTTTGCCCCACCGCGTCCTGCAAGACCCGCGGGAGGTAAAGCGAGAAAGTCGTGAACCATTGCCCATGGCTTATCGCGATGGACGCGCAATACTCTCCCTCGGCGTTGAATCCACTCCCGCTCAACAGTCGAGGAAGCAACAATGAATGCCTCTCTTATATTTGGGATGTCGATTCCCTCATCAAGCACTTTTTTAGCAAGAAGCACTTGATTGGTTCCTTTTTCAAACGACGCAAGAATGCGCTTCAATTGGCCTGGACTACTGGTGGTCGTTTGGGTGACTGGAGCCCATTTTATCCCAAGGTCTGTCAACAAGTCCGCGATTGCTTTGAACTGCTTTGGGTTTTTTGCAGACGCATAGATTAGAGCGTGTTCAAGGTCTCGTGGACCTCTTCGAATGAGTACCTCCCTCAAAAGTTCGACTTTGCTATGCCCGGTTTCCACGATCCGCCTGCGGGCAATCAATAATCGTTGTAAACCCGAATCCTCATCCGTACTCCCAGACCCCCTTGCAGCAGCTATCTGTCGCGACAATTGTTCAAATTCATCAAGTTCATCGCTATTCAGCGTACATGCATGAACATAGTATTTGTATGGAACAAGACAGAATCCAATAGCTTGGTCTAAGCCGAACTGATAAACCGGCGAGCCGAAAAATTCAAAGATTTCCTCAGTACCATCCGGGTCATATTGGCGTACTGGAGTCGCCGATAGCGCAAGTCGTTTTGTAAAAAATTCAGGTTTATTTTTAATGAAAGAATCGGCACCCAGCGTATGAGCTTCGTCTGCTATGAGCATTGTTGGAATTACTCTTTTTTGGTTTTGGATTTTCTCCGAGACTGTCGACTGGAAATTTGGTGTACACAGCAAGTTGTTGGTGACTATCGCAACATGAGTTCCGCCTCCTTGAAGAGAGCGAAAGAGGCGAGTAAGTGCTTTATCCGTATTACTTTCCAAACTGGGGACAACGGGCGTCACGCCGAATTCTTTCACTTGCTCGCGCCACTGCATAATCAGAGGAACGGACGGTGCTGAAATGACGACAAGAAAAGGACCCCCGTCGAGCCTATTTTGGCAACGAGTGGCACAAATAAGCGCCGTGAAAGTCTTTCCTGCCCCTGTCGCCATTTCGATCACGCCTGTTTCAGGAACATCCCCTTCTTCCCAACGCTGAACAGCCTCGCCTTGGTGGGCATACTGACCTGTCAACCACTCTAGATGTGTAGGAATCCGAAGCCGTCGCTTAACATTTAGCTCTGGCTGCCACAAACCATCACTTGCGTGAGCCGCTACTGCGTAGTCCGTGGGGCTGGGAGGGTTTTGGGGCGCCGTTCGGATAATATCTCTTGTCAAAGC
Organism: uncultured Chromatiales bacterium; assembly: GCA_964526195.1. GTDB lineage: Bacteria > Pseudomonadota > Gammaproteobacteria > Poriferisulfidales > Poriferisulfidaceae > Poriferisulfidus. Next base: position 58,104 of record CAZGIH010000022.1, read on the forward strand.
AGCTGGCAGTTCGATAACTTCTGCAAGTCCAAGGCTAGTACCTCGCGACCAATCATCCAGCATAGCAATACCAGCCCTCACGCGCGACTGGCTCTCTGGTAGCCATGAGACATCGACATCAAGATGCTCAACTCCCGCTGCCACTCCTCGGCCAGTTGCATTGCCAGACCCTCGAGCTAAAACTTGATTTACACCGTCATCGAAAAACCATATCTTTGGATGGTAGTTTGAGTCTGGAGTAGGGACAGCAATCCGCAAACGTAAGGCTTTTGTAGCAATCATCCATGCGAGACAATCCAATGCATGACACTCCAACGCTGAGGCATCGACGCGCCCTCCAATAAAAACATTAGCAACCAGTTCGGCTGCTTCTTGAGCCGTCATTTGGATGCCTTTCTCTACAGCCGCACGCTCTCCTGAATACAACATTGGAGCAACAGTAAAATCAATTGGCTCTGTCTCCTCTCGATTTAGGTACTCAGCAAGACCTGGAGCTAGTCGCCCTATCCATCCAGCTGTAAACCAGCCAAAAGCACCACGAACACGCTTGGAGGCACGAAATGCTGGTATCAAAATTTTTGTGGCAACGGGATCATCAGGAAGTCTAAACATTCCCGGTCGCAAAGTTTGTTCATTTACAAGCATAATCACAGCGCTCTACGCCGCTTCATCATGCGTTCTAGAACTGCATCTGCCTCGCTCACCAACGATTTTTCATTGCTTCCGTCTTCTGCACTCAAACATACTGCACCAGGCTCCTTGATCGTCACTCTAGCGTGTTGGCCAGGTTGCAAGTTCAACTGTTGGAGTGGCTCGTTTAAATACCCAATTGAAGCGCCTGTTATTGAAGAAAGTCGCCACTGCATAGATAGCTCACGACAATCGGGCAAGTTCACGATTTTAAGAGACTGAGCCGAGTCCGGCGCGCATCCGAGTGCCTTTGCGAATTCAGGCGGAACGCCTGTCAAGCTATACCCACTAAAAAATCGCGACTCGACTACGAATATCCAATACGGACAACCGTCTTGGTCTCGACCATCTATAACATCATCAAGAAGTCTAAGTCGGAGTGATGACGGGGTAGCCATGCTAATCCAGCCGTCACGGATTACAAACTTTGGCGCCTGCATGTACGCACGTACGCTACTTGGGCTGACATTGAATTTATTCGGAATTTCCCGCAATAATCTTTCTGTAGTCGTGGCACCGCCATCTTCGTTGATGCGTTGGATGATTTCGGCAGGAATCCCTTCGTACTCATCGTCAATCCACTCCCTAATTCCCCATCGTTCCTTGTCAGCTCTGACCACACTTGGAAGGTTCGACAAGTGCCCCCCGATTCGATCTTCGTTCAATCCGCAGACAGCCGCGATCTCTTTCCGTGTTGCTGGGCGTCCTATCAATAAAATCGCCGCCTTTGCCCGAGCCTTGGCGCTATCACGAATTCCAAGTGATCCATAGAGGTCGTGGAACCCACAGAGTTTCCGAAAGTACGGCCAGAACTGCCACCAGTCTTCGCTTGGTAGCCCTGCGATCAAGTTTTCTTCTGAGACAAGACCGGCATCATCGGCGAGCTCATAAGCATTGGTCCTGACCTCGCTAAGCACTTCATTTGCTTTCTCATCAATATAAATTTGATCCTCCAAAGTGAAGCCCATCTGGGCAATCAAGATCTGACGAAATAGCTTGTTTGCGATTGGCTGATTCGGCAAAAGCAAATCTTCTATCCGATTCTCAACCGCGCATTGTTCAGCCATATGTCCGTAGTGTTCCTTCAGGGTCAAAGCGATGATTTGTAGTTTGTCCCCTAGTTCCCCCCGTATTTTTCTTTCAATTTTTGCCTGAATCTGCCGGACACGTTCTCGCGTTACTCCCAGTAGTGATCCAACTTCAGCAAGGGTTTCTGGTTGCGCTCTTATCAGTCGATTCTCAATTATTATGCGCTCGGTACGCGATGCTGTTCCTAACATTGCCGCCAAGCGGCTAATAACGTCCGCCACCAAACCGGGAGAGCCTTTAGTCACGTAATCAATCGTGATTTCATTAATGGTGGTCGATACTCCCATTCTCGTTGCGAGCCTTATCAGATCCAGATCCAATGCGTCAGCAAGCGTTTTGGTTCCATATAATTCCGAGGCTGTAACCAGCAACAAATTCAATGAATCCCTAGCGCGCTCCCAAGGTTCGGTTGCTGCCTGTGTTGTTAACTGCTCATCCGTCTGTGACGAATCGACGTTTTTCGTGCGCATAATACTTCCTAGGGCTAAGCCTAATCTTTCTGCCAACGTTATTTTTAATAATCCAGCTGAAGAAAATTCAGAAACCTAATTAGTACTTCGTTGGCTTTCGCTAGCTAAAGTCAGTCCGTGCAATCACACGGAAGAACTGTATCGAGATAAGGGGAAATATCTGCTTGTCCAGCACCATTTTTCGCTAAGAGTTGATATGAAAAATTGTTCCTGTTACCAAAAAAGCCAATGATGTTCACTTTCTCCTTATTGCGTATCTTGCGGCCTTCCATGATGATGTTCCGACCATAGACGGACTCCATTTGTACCCACCATTTGAGGTCGCTAGGAGAATTCGATAGACCCCCATTCCCCATAGAACCCGAATGGCCATTGTTCAACTCGGCATGGACTTTTTGGAGCCCTCCTGCTCCTTTCAGAAAACAATAAACACAATTAGATAATCCCGTATCCTCTGGCAACTGGAGCCCCCATTCTTGTTTGGCCCAGAATGCATCCACATCTTTCTTTTCAATCCCTATACTAGATAGAGGCATATATATATATTCCCCTGTGTGCTCCTCAGATCCAGCATCTTCATGATTGCGCTGGCGGACTCTCGCGACGCGCTGCATCTCGTCCTTACGCAAACCAATGAAAGAAATGTATTCAGATAACATACCCGTATTAGGGTCAACGTTACTCGGATGCCGATTGGCATTCGCTGAAACTACTAGTGAATAATCCGCAAAATCCTGCTCGGGACGGAAGGTTGGACAAGAACGCACATAAGCCTTTTTTTGTAAGAAAATATCTTTTGGAACCCCTCCACCATGCTTTTTGTGGCGCGCGTACATTTCATCGTCCTTTAAGCGGCTTGTTTCACTGTAGTGTCCCAAATGCTCTATACCGCTTTGTCCAGAAAACCAGTCTTGCAAAAATCGTCTTGTGGTTTCCAATTTTAGATTCTTGGTACAGGTTCGTTGAAACTGGTTTGGAACATATCCAGACCATGACAGCATTTCTTCGAACGCCTCTCCTTTCCAGCGGTAACCGAAGGGTTCCTCATCGGAATATGGCTTGGGTTGAACCATGCGGTATGAGGGAAGCCGCGTCCACTCTCCGCCTCGTGCATCTTCATATGTCTGAAACTCAACCCAGAAAAACGGTATTTCGTACTTTCCCTCCACCAACTGTTTGCATTTTGCAACGAAATCGTATGTTTCTGGATGCTCCGCTGACGTGTTATTGAACACGACGACATCACCCCGTTCAGGTTTTAACATGCCATTGTCCAAAAGCATGAACAGGAGCATGCCACTAGTTCGCCCTCCTGAGAATTTCACTACATGGGGAGATTCTTCATGTGCTTTAGCATCGTATGAAAAGAAATGTTGGCAGGCACCATTAGTCTTTAATCCAGCCGTACCGTTAACAACGATTCGGGGCACATCGCGCACCTGTGCCTGTTTTCTAGTCATCTGGAATTTTTCCTGCGCCCATTCTGCCTCGCCGTAGAATCTTAATCGGTAGATTCAGAAAATCTGGCAAAACAACGTACAAGCTTGTGCCAGTAACAGATTTTGAGCACTCCTTGAGATTAGAAACCACTCAGAGTGGTAGTAGCCATTATATCCCGACCCCTGCCTACGTGGTTTTTTGCTTCGAACACCTGATTTTAGGAACTCAGTAAGCTTCTCGGAACAAACCCTCCGCCACGCTCGATCCGCCAGCTGTAATACCCGAGCGTCAGGCTACGCGCGATCATAAAACCGGTCAGCGCGAGCCACAGCCCATGGTTTCCTAAGCTCCCCGTGACAAACCAAATTGCCAGGTAAGCCCCGATCGACAAGACCATGCTGTTGCGCATCTCGCGAGTGCGAGTCGTGCCGATGAACAACCCGTCCATCAGGAAAGGCAGCAGGCAGAACACGGGCAACGCGATGAGCCAGGGCAGGTAGACCGATGCCGCGCCCTGAACCTCGGGCAGCGAGGTCAGCCAGCCGATGATGAAAGTCCCAGCCCCCGCGAAAAAGGCGATCAGTAAGATCCCGATCAGCACGCACCAGAACAGTGCGGATGCGATGACGCGCTCGAACAGTTGCCGGTCCCGCACTCCAACCGCCCGACCGCACAACACCTCCAAACCGTGGGCAAAACCATCCATGCCATAGGCCGTGATGTAGAAGAAATTGATCAACACGGCATTGGCGGCCAGCACGACCGCCCCAAAGTCCGCGCCCTGCGCCATGAAGAAGGCAAACGAAAACAGCAGCAGGATCGTGCGCACGAACAGATGGTGGTTAACCACGAACAAGTTCTTCCACGCCAGTGCGTCCCATAATCCGTGCATCGTTACCTTCGGCATGGGTTGAAGCATGCGCCGCAGAATCCAGACTCCCAGCAGAAGGCCGCTGTAGTTCGCCACCAAGAAGGCATACGCCACCCCCCGTGTCTGCAAGCCGAAGTAGAACACCAGCACTACGTCCAGCACCATGTTGACCACGTTGATCCAAAGCGCCAGATACAGGGGGGCCCGGGCGTTTTGCATTCCCAAGCACCAGCCCCAGATCACCATGTTCAGCAGTACGGCCGGCATGCTCCAGATGCAGATCTCGAAATACAACTGGGAGTGCAGGTTGATTTCCTGCTCCAAGGCCAAGAGCGTGTAGCTGATGTGCTGCAGCGGTTCTCTCAGAAGCACCACCACCGCCGAAATTAATACGGCAGACACCAAGCTACGCAGCAAAACCAGCCGAGTCTTGTTGAAATCATGGGATGCCTGCGCAGCCAGCGCGGTCGTACTCATGCGCAGGAACCCGACACCCCAGAACAACAATTGGATTAACGTCGATCCAACTGCCACCGCTCCCAGGTAGTACGCCGCTTCCAGATGCCCCATCACGAACGTATCGACCATTCCCAGCAAGGGAGTGGCCAAGCCGGTCAGCGTCATCGGTCCGGCGATCCGCCACAGGTGCAGGTGATCTTCCCGCGTTGGCAGGCGGCTTCGAAGCGATGCCAGCAAATTCATGGTTCTAGAGTGATGCGCCTGCTTCTACAATACGGTGCATGTGTTTGTCGGAACCCCTCCCCCGACCTGTCCCCCTAAATTCGTTGAATTTATGGCTTTCCATCTGCACGGATTGTACGCGCTGACCCCGGACGATTGCTCTTCCCTGGCGGATGCCGTGGAGGCGACCATCGCGGGCGGCGCCCGCATGATCCAGTACCGGGACAAGGCTGCCAGCATGACGGAACGCGAAGCGCGTGCAAAAGCTCTGCTCGCGCTGTGCCGACCACAGGGCATCCCACTGATCATCAACGACGATCTTGACTTGGCGTTGGCTCTCGGCGCCGACGGCGTGCACCTGGGCAAAGACGACTGCTCCATCGCCGAGGCCCGGGAACGGTTTCCAAGCGGATTGATTGGTGCCTCTTGCTACAATGATTTTGCACGCGCCCAAGCCGCCATTCGCACAGGCGCCTCCTACGTGGCTTTCGGAAGTTTCTACGCCAGTCCCACCCGGCCCGACGCCGTCACCGCCCAACCCGACCTCCTGATGCGCGCATGCCGCGAACTGTCTGCCCCGGTCTGTGCCATCGGTGGAATCAACGCGGATAATGCGGCCCCCCTGATCCAATCTGGCACTGACCTACTCGCGGTCTGCAGCGGAATCTTCGCGCAACCGGATATCACTTCCGCCACCCAGGCAATCGCTCGCCAGTTCCAGGAAAATGGCTGATTCCAGTTGGTTTGACGCGGCCTGCCGCAAGATTCCCGGGGGCGTCAACTCTCCGGTCCGCGCCTTCGGTGCGGTCGGCGGAATCCCGGTATTCATGCAGCGCGGCGAAGGAGCCTACCTCTACGATGTGGAGGGGGGCTCCTATATCGACTATGTCGGTGCCTGGGGGCCGATGATCGTCGGACATGCCCACCCTGCCGTGCTCGAAAGGGTCAAAAACACGGTGGATCAAGGCATCTGCTTCGGCACGCCGCATCCACTGGAGACCGAGATGGCGGAAAAATTGTGCCAACGGGTTCCTTCGCTCGAAAAAGTGCGTCTGGTCAACTCCGGGACGGAAGCGGCCATGAGCGCCATCCGGCTTGCACGCGGCGTCACTGCCCGTGACCGGATCATCAAGTTCGCGGGCTGCTACCACGGCCACGCCGATGCCCTGCTGGTACAGGCCGGTTCCGGGGCCTTGACCCATGGCATTCCTTCCTCGCCCGGCGTTCCCGCCAGCACCGTCGAACACACCGAGATCGCGCAGTACAACGATGCCAAGGAAGTGCGGGCGATCTTCACCGACCGCGGCGACCAGATTGCCGCAATCATCGTCGAACCCATCGCCGGAAATATGGGTTGCGTGCTGCCGGAACCGGGCTTCCTCGAAGCCTTGCGAGATTGTTGCGACCGCTACGGCAGCCTGCTGATCTTCGACGAGGTCATGACCGGGTTCCGGGTCGGACCCGGCGGCGCTCAGCAATGCCTCGGCATCCAGCCTGACCTGACCGTGCTGGGTAAAGTCATCGGTGGTGGCCTGCCGGTCGGGGCTTTCGGGGGCCGCACTGAACTGATGGATCAACTGGCCCCGCTTGGGCCGGTGTACCAGGCCGGAACCTTATCCGGAAATCCGGTCACCATGGCGGCAGGCTTGGCGACACTGGAACTGACAGAGCAAGAAGGCTTCTACGAAGCACTCGGCGATTGCGCGGCACGTCTGGTGCAAGGTCTGCGCGAACAGGCGAACACATGCGGAATTTCGTTCGAGGCGGTCGAAGCGACTGGCATGTTTGGCATTTTCTTCACGTCCGGTGGCCCGGTCCGATGCTATGCCGACGTCCAATCTTGCCAAACCGAAAACTATCGACGCTTTTTCCACCACATGCTGAAACAGGGCATCTATCTCGCACCCTCCAGTTACGAAGCAGGATTTTTGTCCAGCGCGCATACTCATGAAGACCTCGACCGGACCGTCGAGGCTGCGGGCATCGCATTCGACGCGATGCGCCAGGAGAATCAGTGACGCTGCCCTGAGTACAGTTTGGAATACAGGCCATCCTGATCCATCAACTGCTGCGGACCGCCTTGCTCGATGATCTTCCCGTCCTCCATCACGTAAACGTGGTCGGCATGCCGCACGGCGCTTAATCGGTGCGCCACGATCAGCATCGTGCGTCCCTCGAAACGGGCAAACAATTCGCGATGCAGACGGTCTTCAATCTCAGTGTCCAGCATGGATGTGGCCTCGTCCAAGATCAGGATCTCCGGATCCATCAGCACGGTCCGGGCAATTGAGAGGCGTTGTCTCTGGCCTCCCGAGAGCCGAACCCCGTCCACTCCGAGCTGAGTTTCCAGTTTCTGCGGCAACGCTTGCGCCCATTCCCGAAGCTGGGAAACCTGCAAGGCTTCCCACAGCGCATCGTCGGACAGGGATTGCCCCAGCGTTAGATTCGATCGAAGCGTATCATTGAACAGGGTTGGGTGCTGGAGCACGATCGCGACATTTTCCCGCACCGTCTCGAAGCCAATCTCCCGTACGGATCGTCCCCCGAACCGGATCTCGCCCGAATCGGCTGGGTACAAGCCGAGCAGGACCTGCATCAGGGTCGATTTCCCGGCTCCGCTGGCCCCTACGAACGCCACTTTCTCTCCCGCCGCCACCCGCAAGGTGATGCCATTCAGTACCGGCCGCTCGGGAATGAAAGAAAAATGCACGTCTTCAAGTTCCAAGGATGTGGTGGGAACAGCGTCGAACGGATCGTGAATGTGAGGATACCGAGGCTCTTCCTGGAATTTCAGAATCCGGTTGACCCGGTCCAACGCGGCAGATGCCGCGTAATAGGCGTATTGCACGCCGAGCAACTCCTGCACGGGCGCAATCATGAACCACAGGTAACCGAACACCGCCATCATCTCCCCGATGCTGAGGTCGGAAAACACCACCATCAACATGCTGACCGCACGGAAGATGTCGAAACCAAGCAGGAACACGGTGCCCGAGGCCCGATTCGCCATCTCGCTCTTCCAGAAATAGGCCGTGGACCAGTCGCGGACGCCCTGCGCCTCGTCCATCACGCGAAGAATGTAATGGCGTTCCCGGTTGTGCGCCCGGATCTGGTGAATCCCATCCAGAGTTTCAGCCAGAGACTGCTGAAAGTGTTCGATCGCAGAATTCTCTCGCCTTTTCAACTCCTTGACTCGCCGCCCCAGCACAATCGTGAAATAGATCACCAACGGATTCATGCACAGAATGAACAGCGCCAGACCCCAGTGCAACCAAAGCAGCACAGCCGCCGTCCCGATAATGGTGAGGCCGGCCACCACGAACTTGCCCACGGTGATGGCCACGAAATCGTCAATGGTCTGCAGGTCCGTGACCAAGTGAGCCGAGACCGTGCCGCTGCCCAGGGTTTCGTATTCGGACAGGCTGGTTCGCTCGAGTCGTTGCAGCAACTGGCAGCGCAACCGGTACACCATGTCTTTGGAGATGGTGGCCAGTTCCCGCACTTGGAACGCATACAACAGGGTCGATGTGACCCGCAACAGGATTGCCACGAGCAGGATCACGCCGACGTACAGGATCGGGCCGTGCCACGACTCGGGCGACCACGCCTGTATCAAGGGAACCAGGAATGCTGGCTGCTCCAGCAGAACCTCGTCCACCAGCAGGGGCATAAGCAACGGCAGCGGGACACTTGCGGCCGTCGCGGCGATCGCCACCAAGTGCGCATCAATCAGCTGCCGGCGATGGTGCCGGATCAGGTAGACCAGATAGCGAAGGGTGTATTCCTTGGGTGGCTTGCCTTCGACAACCTGCGCCGTTGCGGTCATGAAGCGGAGCGTTCTCTGATTTGATCGTGAATCGGCTTCATGTCCAGTGCCTTCGCCTTCTGCACCAAGTCTTCCAGTTGAGCGATGGACAGCGCTCCCGGCTGCGCAAACAGTTGAATCTGCTCGCGGAACAGCATCAGGGTGGGAATCGAGCGGATCTGAAACGCTTGGGCCAATTCCGTCTGTTCTTCGGTATCGATCTTGCCGAAAACAGCGTCTGGATGGTTCCCCGCCACTGTCTCGAACACTGGCGCGAAACTCTTGCACGGCCCGCACCATTCGGCCCAGAAATCCACCACCACGATGTCGTTGTTGTCAACGGTCTCGTTGAAATTCTCCTTGGTCAGTTCAATGACGCTCATTTGAGTCTCCTATGCTCCAAGCGCCATCACAGACGCGATTCCAGATGTTGACAAATGTCCGACCCTGCACGATTGCTCATGACCAAGACGACACCGCCGGATGCGAGTTGCTCGCGAATCTGTGCTTCCAGGGCAGCCAGATCGGTGGTGACGCTGACTCGCTCGTGAGCCCGCCCCCATTCCGCGGCATCCCACTGCATCTCCTGCGACACGTGCAACCAGTTCCGGTCCGCCTCCTTCAAGGCTTCGGCAAGGGAATCCCGGTGTACGCCCAGCCGCATACTGTTCGAAGATGGCTCGACTACCGCAAGAATTGGCTGATCCGGGTGTCGTTCTCTCACGGCTTCGATGCTCGCACGTATTTCGGTCGGATGATGGGCAAAATCATCATACAGGTAGACCCCCCCGTTCCGGGTGGGACGCTGTGTCAGTCGACGCAGAACGCCTTCGAAAGATGCCAGCGCATCGGCTGCCGTCTGCGCCGGGATGCCGGCATGCACTGCCGCCGCCACAGCAGCCGTAGCATTCAATGCATTGTGCATCCCCAAAGGTTGATGGCCTCGCGCCACGTAGGCCGCTCCGTCATACTGGATCATTAACTCGTGCCCGGCTTGCCACTGGCAGCACCAGTCACTGTCTTCCTCGAAACCGAACGTCTCCACCGGAGTCCAGCACCCCATGTCCAAGACTTTCTGCAAGTTCGGGTCGCCCGCCCGGCACAGAATGCGACCTTCGCTCGGAACCGTGCGCAGCAGATGATGAAACTGGCGCTGAATGGCCTCAAGGTCGTCAAAAATGTCCGCATGGTCGTATTCCAGGTTGGTCAGGATCAGCGTCCGCGGACGGTAATGGACAAATTTCGACCGCTTGTCGAAAAATGCCGTGTCGTATTCATCGGCCTCGATCACAAAATGTGGCGGTTGCCCGGCCTGGGCACTTTTCTGCGTCCGTGCAGCCACTCCTCCGATCAAATATCCCGGAGATCCGCCTGCTTCTATCAGGATGTGCGCCAACATCGCGCTGGTCGTGGTCTTGCCGTGCGTGCCTGCGACCGCCAATACCCAGCGCTCACGCAGCAGGTGGTCCCGAAGCCATTGGGGGCCTGAGACATACGGGATCGAACTGTTCAGCAACTGCTCGACGATCGCATGACCCCGGCTCATCACGTTGCCCACGACCACGCAATCCGGAGGCGGTTCCAGGTGCGACCACTCGTAACCGACGCGGCACTCCACCCCGGCCTGTTCCAGTTGGGTGCTCATGGGAGGGTAAAGCGCAGCATCAGACCCGGTGACCCGATGCCCGCACTCGGAAGCGATCCGGGCAATACCGGCCATGAAACTTCCGGCTACGCCCAAGATATGGAGGTGCACGCCGGCTGGATTGCGCCGCCTATCTGGCGAACACCCACTCCGTTTCTGTCGACATCTCCGGAGAATACCGGTAGCCCCCGTCGGTGAATCCGGTAATCGCATCCACCTTGGTCAGGCGGTTCTTGATGATATAGCGGGTCATCATGCCCCGCGCCTTCTTGGCAAATAATCCGATGACTCGGTACTGGCGGCCCTTTCGCTCCTTGAACACCGGAGTGATGACCGGCACATCGAGCCCTTCCGGACGAACTGCCTTGAAGTATTCTTGGGAAGCCAGATTGACTAGCACTGAACCCTTCTGGTCGGACAGTGCCTCGCAGAGACCCTCGGTAATCCGGTTGCCCCAGAATTGATACAGGTTGTCGCCGCGCGAAGTCCCCAGCCGGATTCCCATTTCCAGCCGATACGGCTGAATCAGATCAAGCGGGCGCAACAGGCCATAAAGACCGGACAGGATGCGCAAGTGCTTCTGCGCGAAGTTCAGGTCCTGCCGGGTGAAGTCCCCCGCGCCCAATCCCGTGTAGACGTCTCCCTTGAACGTCAATGCAGCTGGACGGGCGTTATCCGAGGTAAACGGGGTCTTCCACTGATGGTAGCGATCGAAGTTCAGATTGGCAATTTTCATGCTCACGCGCATTAGCTCCGCGATGTCGTCCGGAGACAACTCGCGAAGGCAGCGGATCAACTGGCGAGATTCCTTCAGGTAATCCGGTTGCGTGCAGATCGCGGCATCCGCGCATGCCTCTGGATCCAGCGTCTTGGAGGGGGAAAGGACGACTAACATGATCGAATGATGGGCAGTCCCGAAACTCCGATTATACCGACCCGCGGCGCATTCCGGGACGCAGGAATGCACAATATCCTCGCGTGCTCGGTGCCGACAACCAAGCCTTGAGGTAGGCCAGTTCTTCGCTGGTCCCTTCCAGCGCCTCTGCCTTGCCCCCGCTGCGCAGCACGCGCCAAGCTGCCTCCAGTTCGCGGTAGCGTTCTCCCTCGATCCCCGCTCGTTTCAAGCCGATCCGATTCAGGCCGTAGTGCGCGGCCGGATCACGCCCCAATAAATGAAATGGCAGGACATCCTTTGTCACCGCCGCCAAACCCGCAATCATGCTAAGCCTCCCAACGCGAGTGAACTGATGAATCAAGGCATGCCCGCTGATAAAGGCCCGTGCCCCGATATGCACGTGGCCACCCAATGCTGTGAAGTTGGCCATGATTGCCCGGTCTTCCACCACGCAATCATGTGCAACATGTGAACTGATCATGAAAAGGCAATCAGAGCCAATTCGGGTGGGTTCGTCTTCTTGGGTGGACCGGTGCACCGTAAAGCACTCGCGGAACCGGTTGTTTGCCCCGATCTCGACACCGCTCGGGCAATCCGGATCGAATGCCAGATCCTGAGGCGGCCCACCCAGCACGACATTTTCGGAAACCTGGTTGCCTTCGCCCATCGAAACGCCCGGGTGTACCGTGCTGAATGCACCGATCCGGCAACCGTCCCCGATGCGGGTGCGCTCGTGAATCACCGCGTAGGGGCCGATCTGAACGTCGGCACCCAATTCGGCGGCCGAGTGCACGACCGCCGTGGGATGAATGTCACTCATTGGCGCTTATATACAAAGCATACCGTTGCCGGTATCAGAGCATAATTGACGGATCATCGGCGGTATCCACTAGCCTCCTCATACGAAAAGACCCCGCTTCGTTGTCCTCTCCCCGTCCCGCCACCGGAGCGCCTCCGGCCCGAATGAGTACCGTCCCTCACTCACGGACTCCCAAATCATACCATAGCCAAACCTTGACCCATTTTGCCTTTCGGCTTGAATGGCGTACCAGGCATGTAAGCATCTACTCATTCAGTAGTTCTCCAAGTTCGGCTTCCCCGAGAATCCGGATATTCAGGGCATTTGCCCGATCGATCTTCGCACCGCCCGGCTTCTCCCCTGCAATCACGGCGCTTGTGTTGGCGCTGACGGTAGTGCTGACTTTCGCGCCACGTGCTTCCAGTTCCTTTCTGGCTTGGGCCCGTTCGATTCCAGAAAAAGTCCCGGTCAGCACGTAGACCCGCCCCTCCAAGGTCGCCGCGCCGGTATCTGGTGCCCGCACCTCCAATTCTTCCAGCAGGCGGTCGATGACCCGGCGGTTGGCAGGCTGGGCAAAAAACTCCACGATGTTTTCCGCGATAACCGGCCCGATATCCGGAATCTCGAGAAGCTGCTCGGTATCTGCTTGCAGGAGTTGCTTCATGTTGCCGAATGCCCGTGCCAGGCCCACCGCTGTGACGCGTCCCACCCCCCGGATGCCCAAAGCGTGGATCAGGCGGTCTAATGCCACGCTTCGACTGCGGTCGATGTTGCCGATAATCTTCCGCGGCAACTCCAGTTCCGTTTCCTGTCCTTCAGCTAAGCCCGCGAACAGGATCCTGATTTGGGCTCGAGGCACGGGCACCTGGGCAAAGAACTTTTGCACCGCATCGGCAGTTTTCAAACTGCAGGAAGGGGGCGCGGACAAGCCTGCCTGATCTGCATCCCGTAGCACTTCGAGAGATGGAAAGTTCTCTGCCAATGCCGTTGCCGCTTTCGGCCCGACTCCCGGAATACGTTTGACCAAGTTCCCAAGGAGAGTCTGCTGGAAGTGCTTCACGCTAAGGGAATCTTTCAGAAATCCACTGATCGCCTTCCGGGCCGCCTTGTTCAGGCCTGCCGCATTCAGTTCCTCGGAAGTCGCCTTTTGCAAAGCCTCGAGCGAAGCAAACCTGGCCGCCAACCTGCTGACTTGCGCACCTGAAACGTGAGGAATCTCCAAAGCCGCCAAGAGCACGGACAGCACCGGGATTTCACCGCGTTGCAGGGTCTCCCGGGCATTGAGCCAAGCATTGATTTTCTTTCGGCTCAGATTCCTGCGTTGTTTTCTCGCCTTTTTCCGGAAAAGACTTTCAATGTCGGATTCTTTCAGTTGGTAGAAATCATCCACATGTCGCAACTTCCCCTCCTCAACGAACATCGCGATGTGCTCTTCTCCCAAGTCTTCTATGTCCATGGCATCGCGGGAGACGAAATGCATCAGCGTGGACCGGATTTGCGCCGGGCATTCCAACCCGCCAGTGCAGTACAGAATGTCTTCCTCGCGGATAACTTCCGAGCCGCAAACCGGGCAGGCGGAAGGCGGTGCCACGGCTTGTGATTCCTCGGCAGTAGCAGGCTCGCGAACGGAGACAATCTCTGGAATGACGTCCCCAGCACGGCGCACCTCGATGGTATCCCCGACGTTCAGTCCCTTATCCCGGATGAACCCGAGGTTATGCAGGGTAGCCCGCCGCACCGTCACTCCTCCCACCCGTACGGGAGACAGATGGGCCACCGGGGTTACGACCCCGGTGCGGCCGACTTGGAAACTGACAGCCTCCAGGACAGCCAGTGCCGTTTCGGCCGGGAACTTGTGCGCGACCGCCCAATGTGGTGTCCGCGCATCCTGGCCCAAGCGCCCCTGCAATTCCAGATCGTTAACCTTGTAGACAACCCCATCGGTCTCGTATGCGAGATCGGCCCGTTCAGCATGGATCTCGCGATAGTAATCCCAGCAGCCCCCGATCCCGGTCACCACCCGTGCCCGATCGCAGACCCTGAAGCCCCAACCCCGCAAGCGTGCGAGGAGATCGTTCTGCGACTCCAAGTTCGGGCCTGCTTCCATAGCACCGAGGGCATAGCAATAGATGTCCAGTTCTCGTTCGGCGGTGATGCGTGGATCCTTTTGCCGCAGGCTTCCGGCTGCCGCATTGCGCGGGTTGACGAACCGTCGATAACCCGAAGATGGTCCCTCCGATGCCAACGCCTTCTCTGCCTGCTCATTGAGCCGGTGAAACCCTGCTCGCGAAATGTAGACTTCGCCCCGCACCTCCAAGAGGCGGGGCGGGTTTTCGTCGAGAATCCGCAAGGGGACGGAACGGATCGTGCGGACGTTCTCGGTTACGTCATCGCCCACGGTCCCATCTCCTCGAGTTGCCGCCCGCACCAGGCAGCCCTCTTCGTAACGTAAATTGACGGCCAATCCGTCGAATTTCGGCTCAGCCAGAAAATCCAGCGGCGGATCCTCCTCCAAGCCCACTCGCTTCAGCAGACGTTCGTGAAACTTTTCCAGTTCAGATGGAAGGCTTTCCAGCGATTCCTCCGGCGGCATGATGTTGGCCAGAGACAGCATCGCCTGTTCATGCCGGGACGGCGGGAAACCGCCTTCCACAGGAGCCCCAACCCGTTGGGTCGGAGAATCCCGAGTAGTCAGGCCGTATTCTGCCTCCAGTTCCTGCAGCTTCCGGAACAGGCGATCGTATTCTTCGTCTTCGATCTCAGGGGCATCCAGAACATAGTAGCGATGCGCATGGTGGCGCAATTGATGGCGCAGGTCCTCAACTCGCTCTGCCGCTTCCGCCGGTGTCATGCCCATCAATGCGCAAGCACCGGGTCCAGGTCCGAGTGGCTCGCCACGAAAACTTCCACTTTTCGTGTCATGGCCTCGGCGGCTTCGCTGGTCAAGGGAACCTCTTCCTCATCCTGAAGAATGCCTCCGAACTTGTCGCAGACCTCCCGCGCAACCCTCAGCATGCCGTTGAACACGTGCAGGCCATTCACGGGCAGCGGCAACTGTGTGAAGAACGTGATGCGGTGCAGGGCTTCGACCAGTCGCCCCTGTTGAGTGAAACTCCCTGTCTGGCTGTGACTCGCCACAAAATAAATGGGAACGGAGCGGCCCTGGCGTTCCTGCGTCTTTCTGTACAACCCATCCTCGGCAATCTGCAGCCCAGCCTGGCTCAGAAGACCATGCAACGCCTCCCCCGAGCAGGGTTCGGAAAATGCGGCATGCAGGACCAGCAGCAGGCTTTCGCCCGGCTTCCGCAACAAGATCTCCATTTGCTGGGGCTGGCTGAACGTCAGTGACTCACACGGCAGATCAACGTCTTCGATCCGGTAAGTCTGCAGCCCGGTCTCGCGACTTATCTGTTCCAATTCCACGTAATCCAGCTCGTCTCCGGTGCGGTTCGCGTACAGGGACTTCACCGGTGCCACGCTTTCCCTTCCTCCCGAGACCGGCCGGGAGGGTCGACGTCCCTGCTGACCGTGAATCCAGATCACCAAGAGGATGCAAAGGCCCACCAGAACGAGCACACCGTAAGACTCAAGCATGGCCCACCTCTACCTGCTCGACCATTTCCATCGCCTGGGCCACGTTCACGGTAACCAGCCGGGACACGCCGGGCTCGTTCATCGTCACTCCGACTAACTGGTCGACATGTTCCATGGTGATCTTGTTATGCGTGACGATGATGAACTGAACCTGTTCGCTCATCTCGTTCAGAATCTGGCAGAAGCGCAGCAGGTTGTCATCGGACAAGGGGGCGTCCACCTCGTCCAAGATGCAGAATGGCGCCGGGTTCAACATGAATAGCGATAGCACCAGCGCCACAGCAACCATCGCCTGCTCCCCGCCAGACAGCATGTGCATGTTGCGGTAGCGTTTCCCGGGAGGGCGTGCCCGAACTTCGATGCCGGTGCTGAGGAGATTCTGCTCGGTCATCACCAGGTTGGCCTCTCCACCTTCACCAATGATGCGCGGGAACATCTGCTTCAGGTTTTCATTGACCTGGCTGAACGTCCGGCGAAAACGCTCGCGTGTCTCGCGATCAATTCTCTCCATGGCATGATTCAATTTTTCAAGTGCCGCTTGGATGTCGTTCATCCGCTCTTCTTCCTTGTTCTTCTGTTCCAGCAACTCATCGTATTCCCGTGCTGCCGCCATGTTGACCGGCGGCATTCTCTCCAGACGGCGCACAATCCGGAACACCTTCTCTTCCCACTGGTCCACATCGGCGTCCTCCGGTAGGGTCTGCAGAATCTGTTCAGGTTCACATTCCTGTTCGCGTAGCTGGCTAAGCAGCTGCTCGCAGGCGTTCTGAATCTCCTGCCGCTTCAAGTCTTTGTCGTGCAAATCCTTCCCCAGCTCCGTAGACCTTTGGCTGGACTCCCAGCGCTTGCGATCCAGCTCGCTCAGCTCCGAGTTCAACTGCTCGGATGCGACCCGTTCCCGGCTCAAATGTTCTTTCGCCTCCTGCTCCTTTCCCCGCTTTTCCTTCAACTGCTGATCCAAGTCTTCGTCCTCCTGAACCGCAGCCAGACCCTGCGACAGCTGATCCCGGCGTATGCGATGCCGCTGCAAAGTGCCCTGTTCCCGGGATAGTTGCTGCTGCCGGGTTTCGATCCCCATCTGCGCCGTATTGACCTCTAATTGAAACCGGTTCAGTTCTTCAGACTGCCGCCGGACCTCCTCGTCGCTTTTGCGCAAGATTTCCTGCGCGTCGGCATGGGCCGCATCCGCGCGGACGCTGTCCTGATCCAAGTCCTTGATCTGCCGCTCGCACTGCTGCAGCCTGTTTTGGGATTGCCGGATACTCTGTTGCAGCTTTTCCAGCCGCTGAGCCTGATTTTCGAGCCCCTGCAGTTGAGCCTTGCTGGCAGCGAACTCCTCGAATGCCTGATCGTATTCGGCCTGCAGGGCGGAACGACTCTCTTCCCGCTGCTTCAATTCCTGTTCCGCGGCCTGTTTGCGTTGCCCAATTTCCCCGGATTCGGATTCCAACTGCTTCAGCTTTTCTCCCAGCGCCTCGATTTCACGCCGCCGTTCCAGCGCCCCTTCCGCCTGACCTTCCGCGGCAGGTAGACGAATCCAATCCGAGCCCAGCCAAACCCCGCTCTGAGTGATGATCGACTGATGCGGCAACAATGAATCACGCACGGCGTAGGCCTGCTCTAGGGTCTCCGCAGCCAGCACGCCACCCAGTTGGGACTCCAGCGAGAACGGGCTCTTGACCCGGCTCGCCAGCGACATGCGATCAGGTTCGCGCGCCCCGGACGACCGGCGATCCAGCAACATCAGCGGGCTGGTTCCCGGCACCCGCGTTTCATCGACCGTCTCTGGCAACCCTTCCACGCAAAACGCCTCCAAGTTTTCCGCCAACACGGTTTCCACTGCAAATTCCCAGCCACTTTCCACTTCGATATGGTTCATCAAGCGTTCCCCCTGCAGGCGCATCTCCTGTAGGGCCTTCGCATGCGCTTCCGAATCACTCGTCAGGCCTGCTTGTTGCAGGGCTTCCAGCGAAGCTAGGCGCCCCTGCGCCTGGGTCTTCTGCTCTTGCGCTGCTGACAATGCTTCCTCGTGCTGCTTCAGATTCAGACGAGCCTGCTGAATCTGATCCCAGTTCTGCTCTAGCTGCTCTTTGCACTGCTGCCAGGAAATCCTCGCGGCATCGCATTTCTCTTTCAACGCGGTCCGCGGGTCTCCACTTGCTTCCACTGCTCCCCCTGTTTCCCGCAGATGCTGCAATTCGTTCTTGTATTGCTGTAATTGCGTCTGCTCCCGGGTTCGTTCTTCGCGAATGGAGCCGATCTGTTCGCGGATCGTATCGATTTTTTCCTGGCACTGGCGGAGAGCCTCAGCCTGCTCCGTTCTCAAGGTTTCCGTCTTTTCTTGTTCCGCCTGAATTCTGGCCAATTCCTCGCTATTTTTCTCATGTTGCTGCCCGAGGCGCTTCAAATCTTCCTCAACTCTCTCTCCGCTCTCCTCCAACTCCCCGATCTCCACATCCAGCCGCTCGATTTCCTGGATTGCCTGTTCTTTCCGCTCGCGTTGCAGGCGGATCCGCTGATCTATGGAGCCCGCATCAGCCAAGAGTTGCTGGTGAAGTGCCACCGCTTCATCCATTGACCGTCGGTTCAGATCGCATTCGCTGCGTTTCTTCTCGAAATCCTCGTTCAGGACCTTAAGTTTGTTATCTTCCTGGACACGTTTTTTCTCGACGCCTGCGTATTCCTTCTCCCGGTCTTCCAAGATCTTGCGTTGCTCCTGAAGTTGCAGGCTGACCCATTCGTTTTCACGCGCGCGATGTTCTTTCTGCAGGGATTCAAGCTTGCTCGCCTGCCCTTTTTGCTGTTTCAGATGGCGCAAACGTTGCTCGTGCTCTTGCAGAATGTCCTGCAACCGGCTGAGGTTCTCTTCGGTGCGGCGAATCCGGTTCTCGGTGTCCCGGCGACGTTCTCGGTACAGGGAAATTCCGGCGGCTTCCTCGATGTACTTGCGCATCTCATCAGGTTTCGCCTCGATCAGTCCCTGCACCATGCCCTGGGCAATGATGGCGTAATTGCCCCGGCCGAGTCCGGTGCCCTGGAACAGGTCGGAGACATCCTTGCGGCGGACATGAGTGCCGTTGATGTAGTAGCGGGACTGGTGCTCCGCCTCACGGGAGACTTCGCGGCGGATCCTGATTTCGCTGAAATTCGCGTATTCGCCTCCGATCCGCCCGAGACTGTTGTCGATGACGACTTCGATCGAAGCCTGATCCAAACGCTTCCTGGAATCCGAGCCGTCGAAGATGATGTCGTCGAGAGTCTCGCCCCGGATGTTGCGGGCGCTTTCGCCGAGAACCCAGCGAATGGCATCGATGATGTTGGACTTGCCGCAGCCGTTGGGGCCGACCACGCCGGTCAACGGCAAATCGAAGATGACCCGGGTCGGCTCCACAAAAGACTTGAACCCGGACATCTGGATGCTGGTAAGACGCATCTCAGACTTAGCTCTGTATTAGAATGGCCGCGTGATTATTCGGGGCAGAAAACTGACCTGAGAGCGGTTACCCCATGACTGCCCAGCCATCCAAAGCACTTGAGACTTTTGATAATCCTGAACCCAGTCGGGATTATACCATTCGCTTGGAAATTCCGGAGTTCACTTGCCTGTGTCCGTTGACCGGACAGCCCGATTTTGCGGCATTAACTCTCGAATATGTTCCAGACGTCCTGTGTGTCGAACTCAAGTCCCTCAAGCTGTATATCTGGTCTTTCCGGGATGAGGGAGCGTTCCACGAGGCCGTCAGCAACCAGATTCTCAATGATCTCGTGAAACTTCTGGCTCCCCGCTTCATGCGGCTGACCGCAGCATTCCGGGTACGGGGCGGCATTGCCACCACGGTTACGGTCGAACACCGCAGAGATGGCTGGGCATCGCCCGAATCCGTCGCCCTACCCCCGGCGCGTTGAAAGACTTCCTGATCGGCTTCGGGTATCCCTGGCGGGGACTGGGCGTCCTGTTCCAGCCACACCTGCGGGCACTGGCATGGTGGCCGATCGTCATCAATGCCGTACTTTTCTCCGTCGCTTTCTATTTTCTGGTCATAGAAGTCAACAATTGGATTTCCGATCTCTTGCCCGGATGGCTGACGTGGTTGGAATGGCTTCTATGGCCTCTGTTCATGCTGATCGCGCTGGCCGCCACGCTGTTCAGCTTTGCCCGTATTGCCAATTTGATCGCCGTGCCGTTCAATGCCCGGCTCTGCCGGGCACTCATGCGGATGAAGCCGGACGATCCGCTGACGCAGGCCGCAGAGAAACAGACGTGGCGCAATGATTTCCGCTTAGTTGGCCACGAGGTCCTGAAACTCGCCGTCTACCTTGCGTGGTTCCTCCCCTTGCTTGCCATGTCTTTCATCCCTTTTATCGGTTTCCTTGCCCAGATCGTGCTCCTGTACTACGGAATTTACTGGTGTGCTCTGGAATATCTGGACTATCCGCTCAGCGAGGCAGGAACCCCGATGCGGCAGATCCGAACCCGGCTGCGCGAACAGAGATTCCTGACCCTCGGGTTTGGGGCAGGCCAACTCTTGCTGTCCTTGACCCCGGTGTTCAACCTGATGTCTGTCCCGGCTGGGGTTGTTGCCGCTACCCGGCTGTGCCAGCAAAACCCCCTCAACTCTACAGCGTCGGGCTGACCAGGGACTCAAGCATCAAGTTCGATCCTGCGTCCGGCGGCAAGTCAACGCGACCGGAACCCCCGGCAAGCGATACGCCTTACGAAACCGGTTGGCCAGATAGCGTTGGTAAGCGCGCGGCATCAATTCGACGCGCGATCCATGCAGGACGAGCCGCAGTGGGTGGTTCCCTCCCTGGTGGCCGTACCGGATATGGATTTGTCCCCCGCGAACCCGTGGCGGAGGATTCTGCTGCACGGCCCGCCGCAGGAAATTGTTGACTTCGGGCGTAGAGAAACTCCGCTCCGCGGCATCATGCAATTTAACCGCCTCTTGCAGCAAGCGGCCGAGTCCCGAGCCCTTGACTCCGGATGTGCGCACGACCGGAAGGTAGGAAGCAAATTGAAGCCGGCGCCCCAAACGCTGCACGGCCCACGCCTGCTGCTCCGAGCCTAGCAGGTCGCACTTGTTCAAAGCTATCACGACGGCACGGCCGGTATCCAGCGCCAGCGCGGCCAACGCCGCATCCTGCTCCGCCGCTCCCTGCGCAGCATCAATCACCACGATCGCCACCTGTGCGCGCTGTACCGAGCGGAGTGCCTGCGCTACGCTAAATTTCTCAAGCGAATCGGGCTCAATTCGGCTCTTGCGGCGGATTCCTGCCGTATCGACCAGCGTCATTTCCCGATCCCGGAAAGTGAGTTGCACGTCGATGCTGTCCCGGGTCGTGCCGGGTTCGGGCGATACGACCAGTCGATCGCTTTGCAACAGGCGGTTGATCAGAGTGGACTTGCCCGCGTTGGGTCGCCCGATTACAGAGACCCGGATTTGATTTGGATCTGCATCCGAATCTGTCGATGCCGCCTCAGCCGGGACCGCGGAATCTAGCAGCACCGCAACTCCCGAACCCCGTTTCGCGCTGATTCCAAACAACGCGCTTGCGCCAAGTTCGGCGAATTCTGCCACTGCCGCATGCGGGTCGCGCCCATCGACTTTATTGACCGCCACCAAAAGCGGTTTGCCGCAGGTCCGCAGACGTGCATGAAATTCCTGATCGCTGGCAACGCAGCCCTCTTGCGCATCGACCACCAATACCAGAACATCTGCCTCTGCGATTGCCTGTTCGGTCTGCCGCATCAGTTCCCGCTCTATTTCGGTGTGGGCTTCGGTCATGCCGCCGGTGTCGACCACTACGAACGCGCGACCATCGTGATCCGCCAACCGGTAGCGCCGATCCCGGGTCACCCCGGGAACGTCCGCAACTAAAGCGTCCCGACTGCCGGTCAGGCAGTTAAAAAGAGTGGACTTGCCGACATTGGGCCGGCCGAGCAAGGCGACGACGGGAATCATGGCCGAATACCCGAATCATGATTCGCCCGCGGCTGTCCCCAGCAACGGTACAAATTGATAGGCCGCAAATCGGCCATTGAGGTGCAACAGGTAAATTCGATCCAGCCGCACTTGCGGGGGAGCCTGCAGGGGACCGTCTACCTTGTGGCGTGCGACGATTTCACCATCGGTAATCTGGAACCAGTGCAGATAGCCTTCGAAATCCACGGCAATGACATGCAGGCCAGTCGGTGCCGGTGCACTGAGACCCCGGTATGCGAGTTCATCCTGTTCCCAGTACACGCCGCCATTCTCCCGATTCAGCGACCACAGAGTGCTTTGGAGGTCGGTCACGTATACGGCCACTTCATCGACTCCCGGGGCGTGAAGAGCTTTTATTTCTTTCGCCCACAGCAGGTTGCCTTCCACTGTCTCCACCGCACCAACCTGGTTGCTCAGTGCGGCAGCATAGGCCACTCCTTCCACTAGTTGCACCGGGCCGTCTACGTCTACGACCCGTTCCAGTTCGGTTCGGCCGGTTGGAATCGCTAACCGCACTTCCCAATGCTGCAACCCGCTCTCGGAATCAAATGCAATCAGCCGCCCGTCGTCAAATCCGGTTATCAGCCGGTCCTCCTGCGCTGCCGGTTCACCTGCACCGCGCAGAGTCAGGCTGGGGCTGCTGTGGACATGGCTCCACAGCAAAGTCCCATCCCCGGCATTCAGCACGCTCAGGCGGCCATCGTTGCTGCGAACAGCCAAATAACCGTCCGGCAGGGCCTTCAGGCTCAACACTTCGCTGGGGACGGTCTGCTTCCAGGCCTGGGCGCCGGTCTCTCGATTCAAGGCGAACACTTCCTGTTCCCAAGTCCCCACGTAGATCCGATGGTCGTCGGCCGCAACACCCGCCAAAATTGTTCCTTCGACACTGGCTTCCCAGATCCTCGCACCCGTCGAAGCATTCAGTGCAACGACTTCCCCGTCATTGGCGGCCAATAGCACATGATCGCGATCAATCCACGGTGCTACGTGGCTGTCCGGGTCGCTGTACTCGGAACCGACCGAATAATCCCACAGCGGGGTCAGCGCAATTCGGTTGATTACCGGCTGCAGCTCGGCAATGCGCGTGGGGTCTTTCTCCCAAAGTTCTTGAAGACCGACAAGCGGGTTAGACATATCGGCGCAGGCCGACAATCCCACTGCACAGGCGAGCAGCAGGACCGTCGAATCAATTGGCTTCACTCTGCTCTCCGAGTTCGGCAAGTTTCAATTCGAGGAACTTGCCGCTGTTCCCCTTCTCAAGTGCCTGAACATACTCGTGGCGGGCTTCCTGGACCCGGCCGGATTGCCGGTACAGGTCACCGCGGATCTCATGCACCAATCCTTCGTAGCCTTCCAGCGATACGTTCGACAAAACCGCCAGTCCCTCTTCCCATTGCTGCTGCGCCGCATGCAGCCTCGCGAGGCGCAATGCCGCCACTGGCGCAATCAGCAGATCGTCCGAATTTTCGTATGCCCATCGCAACAGGCGGGTCGCCTCTTCCGGCTGTTGGTCTTCCTGGTACAGTCGGGCAGAAATCAGGCTGGCCATCGAAGCGTACACGGTCCCGCCATATTCTTGCCGCAACCGCGCTCCCATTTCGTGGGCCTGCTGTGCTTGCTCGCCCTCCAGATGGACCCGGTACTGCTGGTATAAAACAGCCGCTCCTGTCGCTTCCCGCTCCTGCCAGTAGTTCCAGCCCTTATAGCCTCCAACTCCCGCCAGCGCCAGTCCCGCGCCCAGCAATACCCATGCGAGATTGGCCTTCCACCAATCCCGAAATTCTTCCAATTGTTGCTGTTCTTCAGGGCTTAAAGCCATGATTGTTATCCGGTCGGGGCGAAGTGTTCTGCGAGAACCGCGACGATATTATCCAACAAAACCGTTTGCTGCTCTTCCGACCCGCGCATGAATTTAAGGGTAACGCTTTGCTGATCCAACTCTTCTGCACCCATGATCAGTACCGCTTGCGCGCCACTTTTGTCGGCACGGCGCATCTGGGACTTCATGCTTCCCCCTTCCATGTTCATCCGGACTCGAAGACCCGGAATTTCCTGTCTCAACCGCATGGCCAGAGTGCGCATGAACGCCGTTTCGCCCTTTCCCAAGGCAACCAGATAAATGTCCACTGCTGCTGCCGCTTCCGCTTCCGCTTCCAGGCATTCGCGGATTCGCTCCAATCCGAGTGCGAATCCAGCCGCTGGAGTGGCCCGCCCTCCCAATTGCTCGACCAGACGGTCATAGCGTCCGCCTCCGCCCAACGCGGATTGGGCACCCAGACTTTCCTCCACCCATTCGAATACAGTGAAATCATAGTAGTCCAGCCCTCGGACCAGTCTCGGACTGAGGGTGTAATCGATTCCATGGGCATCCAATATCTCCCTCAAACCCTCGAAATGAGCCTGAGATTCTGCTCCCAGCAGGTCCTCCAGCCGGGGAGCCTCTTCTAGAAGATCCTTGATGGACTTCGATTTGCTGTCGAGCAGCCGCAACGGGTTGGTCTTGAGCCGCCTGCGGTCATCGTCCTCCAGTTGCGGTTCGAACCGAGAAAAATAGTCCACCAATTGCTTTCGCCAAACCGCACGCTCATCCGGATTTCCCAAGGTATTCAGCATCAGCTGGGGAGACAGGCCGAGTCGTTGCCAACCCTGCCAGCCCAACAGGAGAATCTCTGCATCAATGTCCGGCCCGTACATGCCGAAGGTTTCCACCCCGAACTGATCGAATTGGCGCAGGCGGCCTTTCTGTGGACGCTCATGCCGGAAAAACGAACCCAAGTACCACAGGCGCTGTTGCCGGTTGGGGGTCAACCCATGTTGAATCGCCGCGCGCACGCAACCCGCCGTCCCTTCCGGTCGCAGACTCAAAGACTCTCCATTGCGGTCTTCAAAGGTATACATCTCTTTTTCGACAATATCGGTCGTCTCCCCGATGGATCGCTGGAACAGCGCGGTAGACTCCACCAATGGAAAGCGGATTTCCTCATATCCGAATCCACATGCCGCGTCGATCCACACTTGCTCGATCCGACGCCGGATTTGAGCCTCGTCCGGTAGGACATCGTGCATCCCGCGCACCGATTGCAGACGACTCATGCCATCGCTCCTGAAGCCGCTGGCTGCGGCCCATGCACCGGAATGGCTTGACCAATCCACGGCCTGTGTCCACGGGACCTTTGAATGTCGCCCGCCAATTGGCCGCAGGCCGCCGCAATGTCATCGCCCCGGGGACGGCGGGTGGTAGCCACGATGCCTTCTTCACAAAGGATCTCGCGGAATCGGCTGCGTACAGGTTCGGGCGATGCAGCGTAACCGCTACCCGGAAAGGCATTGAATGGAATCAGGTTAACCTTGCAGGGAAGGCCGCGGAGCCTTTTTTCCAAAGCCCGCGCACATTCAGGATGATCATTGACGCCATCCAGCAGTACGTATTCGATAATGATCTTGTGCTTGCGTGCGCGTCCCGCGGCGTAACGTCGACAAGCCGCCAACAGGTCGTCGATCGGGTAACGGGCATTGATCGGCATCAGTTGCGTACGCAGTGCATCATCCGGAGCATGCAGTGATACCGCGAGGTTGACGTCGGCGACCTTCCGAAGGCGGTCGATACCTGGAACCAGCCCGGCAGTGCTGACCGTGACCTGGCGGCGGCCCAAAGAATAGGCATGGCTATCTCGAAACAAGTCTGCCGCACCAGCAACCGCATCAAGATTCGCCAGCGGTTCCCCCATACCCATGAACACGACGTGTGTGACCGGAATATCCGGCTGCAGGCGATGCCGGACTAACCACAATTGGGAGACGATTTCGTGTGCCGAAAGATTGCGCTCAAACCCGCTGCGCGCAGTACGGCAAAACGTGCAACCGAGTGCACAGCCGGCCTGCGAGGATAGGCACAGGGTGGCACGCCCCCGTGCAGGAATCAGTACCATTTCGATGACGTTGCCGCAGGTCAGGCGTAACAACCATTTGCGGGTCCCGTCCTGGGCACGGCTGGACTCAACGACATCCGGCAATGTGCATCCGGTCCGCCCGCGCAAGGCGGAACGCACAGTCTGGGGGATCGAATCTATTCGTTCTGGATTCACTTCCCCGTGGCGATGAATCCCGCGAATCAGGGATCCCGCGTGAACCGGCGAACAACCCCGGTCCGTCAGCCAGTCCTCCCACTGCTTCCGACTCCACCCGAGTAGGGGAATTTGACCGGGCGCGAAGTTCATCGTGTTCGAGGACAAATCTCCTCGGGATTGAAGAAAAAGTCGATTTCCGTACGTGCGGTGTCCGGACCGTCCGAGCCGTGTACGGCATTTTCATCGACCCGGGTCGCAAAATCGGCCCGGATTGTCCCGGGCGCAGCCTGAGCTGGATCGGTAGCCCCCATCACCTCCCGGTTACGCGCAATCGCATTTTCACCTTCCAACACCTGCACCACGACGGGGCCGGAAGTCATGAATTCGACCAAATCCGCATAAAACGGGCGCTCCCGGTGCACCCCATAGAACGCCTCGGCTTGTTCCCGGGAAAGATGCATCATGCGGGCAGCAACGATACGTAGTCCCGCCGCTTCGAAACGCTGATAGATAGAGCCGATGCAGTTGTTGCCGACCGCGTCCGGCTTGACGATAGAGAGGGTCTGTTCTACGGCCATGATCCTTCCTTGACCCGGGATGCCCGGAATCGTGATTAGCTTGAGTTTGTGAGCAGATTATTGAACAGATTATTGTAACGAATTCGTGTTGGCTTCACAGTGTGTTCGACAGGATCAGCTTCCACCCTGTGTTGAAATCCGGCAAAAAGAAGGGCCCCGAAAAACGGGGCCCCTCGAAAACAACAGCACAACCGTGCGATTACATCATGCCGCCCATGCCACCCATGTCAGGTGCGGCATGCGAGTGGGGTTCCTCTTCCTTGGGGAGTTCCGCCACCATGGCCTCTGTGGTGATCATCAGGCTTGCCACCGACGCGGCATTCTGCAATGCCGATCGGGTCACCTTGGCCGGATCCAGTATGCCCATCTCTAGCATGTCGCCGTACTCAGCTGTAGCCGCGTTGTAACCGTAGTTGCCTTCGGCTTTGAGCACCTCCGAGATAACCACCGACGGCTCGCGATCCCCGGCATTGGCGACGATCTGGCGCAGGGGTTCAGCCAATGCGTGATCCAGAATCTCGACACCCCGTTGCTGGTCGTTATTGTCGCCCTTGAGTTTATCAAGCACAGCACGGGTCCGAAGTAACGCCACACCGCCACCTGGCACGATACCTTCCTCCACCGCGGCCCGAGTCGAATGCAGGGCGTCTTCGACGCGTGCTTTCTTTTCTTTCATCTCGACTTCCGTCGCGGCCCCGACCTTGATTACAGCCACACCGCCGGCCAACTTGGCCATGCGCTCCTGCAGTTTCTCCTTGTCGTAGTCGGAGGTCGTCTCCTCGATCTGCTGGCGAATCTGATCCACGCGCGCCTTGATGTCGGCCGCTTGGCCCGCCCCGTCAATGACGGTTGTGTTCTCCTTGGACAGGGACACACGTTTGGCTGTGCCCAGATCGTCGAGAGTCGCTTTTTCCAAGGACAAGCCCACCTCTTCGGAAATCACGGTGCCGCCAGTCAGAACGGCAATATCCTGAAGCATGGCCTTGCGCCGGTCA
This sequence comes from uncultured Chromatiales bacterium, assembly GCA_964526195.1. Classification (GTDB taxonomy): domain Bacteria; phylum Pseudomonadota; class Gammaproteobacteria; order Poriferisulfidales; family Poriferisulfidaceae; genus Poriferisulfidus. The sequence continues at coordinate 85,707 of CAZGIH010000022.1, forward strand.
CCGAAACCAGGAGCCTTAACCGCAGCCACCTTGACGATGCCACGGATGGTGTTGACCACTAAGGTCGCCAGAGCTTCGCCTTCCACGTCTTCGGCGATCACGAGCAGCGAATTGCCCGACTTGGCCACCGATTCCAGCAGCGGGAGAAGCTCTCGGATGTTGGAAATTTTCTTGTCGTGCAGCAGAATGAACGGATTTTCAAGATCCGCCGTCATGCTGTCCTGGTTGTTAATGAAATACGGCGAGAGATAGCCTCGATCAAACTGCATTCCCTCGACTACTTCCAGCTCGTTATCCAGCGAGTTGCCTTCTTCGACGGTGATAACACCCTCTTTGCCAACTTTGTCCATTGCATCGGCAATGATTTCGCCGACCGCCGGGTCCGAATTGGCTGAAATACTGCCGACCTGAGCGATTTCCTTGCTGTCCGTGCAGGGGCGCGACAGTGCATTCAGTGCTTCTACCACCGCTGTCACCGCCTTATCAATGCCACGCTTGAGATCCATCGGATTCATGCCAGCGGCCACTGCCTTGGCGCCTTCGCGCACGATCGCCTGGGCCAACACGGTCGCCGTGGTCGTTCCGTCGCCCGCAACATCCGAAGTCTGCGATGCAACTTCCTTGACCATCTGGGCGCCCATGTTTTCGAACTTGTCCTGCAACTCGATCTCCTTGGCGACCGAGACGCCGTCCTTGGTGACGGTAGGCGCGCCGAACGATTTGTCCAGCACGACATTGCGTCCTTTCGGTCCTAGGGTCGATTTCACGGCGTTGGCCAGCAGATTGACGCCCTTGAGCATTCTCTGCCGGGCGTCTTCGCCGAAATTAACCTCTTTTGCTGCCATTTTTAATTCCTCTTGAGGATTTCTCTGTTAAAAAATTTAGAAATTAGGATTCAATCACCGGACGGACGAATCAGTTCTCAATCACAGCCATGATGTCGTCTTCACGCATCACCACCAGTTCATCGCCATCCAACTTGCATTCGGTTCCGGAGTACTTGCCGAACAGGACACTGTCGCCAACCTTCACGCCCATCGCTTGGGTCTCTCCATTATCAAGGACCTTCCCGGGACCTACCGCGAGCACCTCGCCGCGAACTGGTTTTTCCGCAGCACTATCCGGGATGACAATACCTCCGGGACTGGTGCGCTCTTCTTCAAGTCGCTTGATCACGACACGGTCATGTAAGGGTCGAAGTTTCATCGAAAACTCCTAATCATTCAATTAATCAATTATTTAAGTAGACTAAGGCGGTGATGAGAACCTGCTCTTTCCCGCCTCTGCCATCCCTATATATGGGGAGCAAGCAATTATATACAAGAGATATGCCCGTTACAATATATCTGCCCACCCACACTTATGCATGATTATATGCCCATCCAACGAGTGCTCCTGAGCGTCTCGGACAAGACCGGCATCGTCGACTTTGCCCGGACGTTAGCCGAGAATGGTGTTGAGTTGATCTCTACCGGTGGCACGGCTGCGGTGCTCCGGGAGTCGGGCCTGATGGTCCGCGAAGTTTCCGAATTGACCGGCTTCCCGGAGATCATGGGCGGACGGATTAAGACTCTCCATCCCAAAGTACACGGAGCCTTGCTGGCACGGGGTGAACAGGACCTTGATGTCTGCGCCCTGCATGGCATTGAGCCCATCGATCTCCTAGTGATCAACCTTTACCCATTCGCACAAACAGTCGCCAAGCCGGATTGCAGCTTCCAAGAAGCGATCGAAAATATTGATATCGGCGGTCCTGCCATGTTACGCGGCGCAGCCAAAAACCATGCGCATTGTTGTGTCGTGATTGACCCTTCCGACTATGCCAGCATTGCCGAGATCGTCAGCACCGGAGAGGGTATTAGCGAAAAGATCCGATTTGAGCTTGCCGCCAAGGCCTTTTCGCATGTCGCAGCCTACGATTCCGACATTGCGTATTACCTCGGACATCAACTTGAGCCGGACAGTTTTTTCAAACAAGGCATGCATCTATCTCTGAAACGCCAATCCATGCTGCGATATGGCGAAAATCCGCATCAACAAGCAGCGCTCTACAGTTTCGAGAACCCTCCACCAGGTTCCCTGACCGCCGCCACACTTCACCAAGGGCAAGAACTCTCGTATAACAATCTTCTTGACACGGATGCAGCTTGGGAATGCGTTCAGGCATTCGAAAAACCTGCCTGTGTCATCGTCAAGCACGCCAACCCCTGTGGCGTGGCGGAAGCGCGCAATATTGAGGCCGCCTACGAAGGCGCTTATCGTACTGATCCGACTTCGGCATTTGGCGGGATTATCGCTTTTAACCGGATCGTATCCGGTTCCCTCGCCCAGACCATCATCGAACGGCAATTCGTGGAAGTGCTGATTGCGCCAAGTTTCCGAAAAAATGCATTGCAGGTCTTGGCCAAGAAACCTAAAGTTCGGGTACTTTCCGCAGGTATCCCCCAAGCGAGCAAGCAGTGCGCAACCGTGCGCAGCATCAGTGGTGGACTACTTGGACAAACTCCGGATCACGCGCTTTTGGACTCTAAGGCGTTACGCGTGGTGACCAGACGCTCTCCAACTGAAAATGAGCACCAAGACCTTCTATTTGCCTGGAAAGTTGCCAAGTTTGTCAAGTCCAACGCTATCGTCTATGCGCGCGACCGATGTACTGTCGGAGTTGGTGCGGGACAGATGAGCCGAATCTATTCTGCGCGAATCGCTACTATCAAGGCTACCGACGAGAACCTTTCGCTAGACAGTGCCGTGATGGCTTCAGATGCGTTCTTCCCGTTTCGAGATGGGGTTGATGCCGCTCACGAAGCCGGCATTACAGCAGTTATCCAGCCAGGCGGTAGCATGAGAGACGACGAAGTCATTGCCGCGGCCGATGAACACGGCATGGCAATGATGTTCACAGGAATGCGTCATTTCCGACACTAATCTCGCCGGTGGCGCGTAATCCCTAAAGACCATTCAGGGCAGATGCGCCCATCGCTGGATAGCCTCGAAATCCCTTACCGATTAAACGGCAACTTGGCCAGCATCATGGCCATCCCGCAGGAACCGGTGGCACCGGAAAACAGGAGGCCCGCTCCGATGAAAGCAGACAGTCCGAAAAACCCAGGATGAGCCCATACTCCCAAGATAACGCCCAGTAGAACCAGGCCGCCCGCCACAATCTGAACCTGGCGCATGATTTCGATCGGGGCCCCGGAATCTGAAGCAACCGGATAACCCGCTTTCTTCCAAGCCATGATGCCCCCTTCCAAGACATACGTCTCGGGATAGCCGACGGTTGCAAGCTTGTCCGCATGAACCAGCGTGCGCCGGCCGCTGCGGCAATGGAAAATCCCGATCTTCTGATGCGGCTCGGCTTTCAGGCCCGCTTCCAGTCCGGTCAAGGGAATCCACCGCGCCTCCGGAATTCTCATCTGACCACGCTCTCCAGGGTCTCGAATATCAATCAACTCGGCACGGCCTTCATCCAGCCAGCGTCGGGCTTCGCTTGCCTTGATTTCCCGAACTTCCACCATACGCCTCCTACATCAGAGTATGGCCGGAATTGTACACCCGAGAAGATGCGGACTTGCGTGAAAGCGCCCGCAAAGAGATCGACTCCCGGAACCTCAAACCAATCGCAACCTACAGCCTCGGCCACGGCGCCCTCCATCTCCGAAATCTAGAAGCCGTCGCCTCCCGTCAATATCATGATGCCCAATAGCCCTACGATCGCAGTAACGCATGCCCCACCTCCTACCAAGATATATCGGTAAAGCTGGGCAAACTGTCTCTCCATATTTGCTTCCAGGTTCTTCATTTCCGATTTCAACTCGATCTTCAACTCAGCCATGTCCGATTTCAACTCTCCCCTCAACTCAGCCATGTCCGACTTCAACTCGGCCTTCAGGTCAGCCATCTCCGATCGCAACTCGACCCTCAACTCGGCCATGTCCGACTTCAGCACGGTTTTCAATTCGGCCATGTCCGCCCTTAGATCCGCCTTCAATGTGGTCATATCCGATTCCAGCACAAGCTTGGTGGAGAGCAGGCTTTCCTCCGTGGCCAATTCGCGCTGCGCATCGCGCACGACCTCGACAATGGCGCTTGCCGGCCTTTGTTCGATGCCTGCTTTCGTCAGCGTATTCACGGCAGCCATCGTATCAAATCCAGGCGGCGGTGTCGGCTTCTTCACTGCAGCCGAAGCCGCCTTGGCATGGGATTCCTTCATGAATTCCTCCTCATTTCAAAAAAAACGATTGCGGTCCGAAACCAGCCTTTCGACCAGAGATCAAATTCGCGTTTCTGATCCGAAAGGCACCCGGCTCCCCGCAACCGTGTTTCCTCTTTGGGGTCTCGAAAACAGATCGCACGCGTCTTTCATGTTGTCCGAACCCATGTCAGCGTTTCATGTTCCGCGCCATTCCCAAGGCACTGATCCGACCGGCATTTCCGATTCCGGTTGGATCCGAAGAGGGTCCTAGCGCATCCAGCCCACGCATGGCGGCATTACCCGCCGCATAAATTACCCACAGCATTCCCAAAGGCAGAAGCATATGCAGCGCCATCGTGCCGTAACCAAGTGCGATCCGGTCTATCTCCCAGCGTCCGGCGTCCCCAAGTTTCATGCCAGGATACATCGCATCAATCAGCGCGTCGTCGAGGAAATTGGATATCCCGAACATCATTGAGAATAGCCGGACCGCCACAACCATGACCATGATCCGAAGAGCCGCCGTCAGGCTGTAGAACGTCAGGAACAAGTACGCCCCCAGCAACATATACAGCACCATCAGTATCAGGCTTTGCGCCATTGGTGCGATGCGCCGCATGATGTGCAGCCGGGCGTACAGCCCCAAGGCCTCTGAGCCAACGAAAGCCGTCGCACCGACTGCGGTTGATAATGTGAATGCCGCCAGACTTCCACTTGCCGCCCAAGCGGCGAGGCCACTGGCGATTCCGGAACCCGCCGCGAATGCGGCCAAACCGGCTAATATTTCATTATCCGGCCCGCCGATACCATAACGCCGCGGACCGTTGAGAATGGTGTTGCGGACCATTTGCTCTTCGATGAAGTCCCGGCTGTAGGTTCCTTTCGTAAAATTTGCAATCCCGTCCATGTCCGGCACAAAACGCACGAGAAGTTTCATCAATCCTCCATTTCGGTTATTGCCAAGCCACCAGTCCCGGCAGACCGGCAACTGGCGGTCTCCTTCCCAGCGTTTGACTTTGGTCCTAGGCCGAGGGTAAGGATCGAATGAACAGGGGCCTTGTTCTGTGACTGTGCTGCACAACGCGTAATAGCCGGGCTTTTCCAGGAAATAGCGATTCCCCGGATACTCAGCGTCTTTGCGCGGCACGATTTCTTCCGCAGGTTGGAAAATTTCGTATTTCCGCCAAGCTGGCACGAAGCATTGGCTGGCAAAATGGTCGAACTCCTGCCGGACTCCGGGATCCTTGATGAAAGCGTGACGAGTACGGAACGCGAGACCGGAGTAGTCCTGAAAACACGGTAGATGCCTTAGCACGGCTTGAGTGATGCCGCCACTAATCGACAGCACGACGGCCCAGAACATCGGGATCCTAGGGTGTTCTTCGTGGAAACGTGCCAATCGGGTGGTGTCGTATGTGGTGTCGGTGTCCCCATACGTATGGGTAGCATTCCCAAGTTGGCAGACCGGAGTGTATTCGATGGAATTTGGTTCAACCTTGACGTAAGGCACCACCATGAAAACGAAGACCACTAATGCAATCGGAAGATCTACCCGCATCTGGCTGACAGACCCTCCGCTGTTGGGAAAAATGTTTTCGGTGCTAAGCGGAACGATGAAATTGCGAACGATGATGACCAGGAACGGAATCAGTAGCAAGTTCAAATCATCAGCCAACTCGAATAACAATTCGTACATGCTCCACCCGAACATGGTCAGGTAGACCTCGATGTAGCTGAATGTCGGGATTGTCGCGTACATGCCCGTCAATCCAAATTACGCAACATCAACAGAATTTCGTAAGTCACGCATACCGCAATGACAGCGAACATCAACCGGCGTTGCTCAAGAAGGGACAGCGGCGTATGCCCGCGCTCGGTTCGTTTCCGGTCGACCCAGCTGATCAACTGCCGCCAACGCAGAATCAGGTACAGATAGGTGGCACCATGCAAGCCGAGATGAAGCCAGAAGCCATAGCGTTCAAGAAATTCCCGCCACCGTGCCACATGCGCTGCTGTGCGATTCAGGTGCTCAGGCGTTGCGATAGCCAGCTGCTGCACGGCATAGATGAGTGCGATACCTAACAGGAGGATGGCTATCAACACTCCGAATATTCGGCGCGGCCAGGAACCGGTCATCGGGGAGAATCTCCAGACAATGGAAATCCACCATCAATCAGCCGCGAATCAGTATCCTCGGACGGGGTCAGCCGGATCGGCTTTAGGGCGTCTCCGAGCATTTCATATTCAATAAAGGTTCGGATCGTCTCGGATGCCAAGCGGTGCGAGGCCCGAACTTCGTTCAACACGAAATCCACCTCGTGGTTGACGCGCTCGAATGCCGTGTTCAGAGCCTTGCGAGCCGGATCCAATGCCGCAACATTGGGTTCCTGACGCCCTGCTATCAACGCCGCACGGGCCAGAAATGTCTTTTCCACAACACGCGCGGTCGCCAGTTCCGAAGCCAGACGCTGGATACGCCAATCTGCGTCCGGACGAGCCTGCAGACCGTCGATCACTTCGCGGCGCACGACAAGATTCCGGCTGGAGATGCCAGTCAGATCTTCTTCTAGCAATTCCACCGGATCCGTTCTGACCAGCCGCTTTAACACTTCTTCGATGCGTTTTCGCTCGGGTTCAATCAGGGGCAAAAGACCATGTCCGGGAACGGTCGGGCTTGGCGTGCCATCCACCAGACTGATGGCCTGTTCTCCGGCAATATCGACCAGCCAGTTTGCTACCTCCTCCGGGGTCTTGAACAATGTCGCGATTTCGGTCGCACGTTCTGTTTTCTGGCACACGGCCGGCTCGCCGTTGAGCAGGCACCATCCCGCGCGGGCACTGTCGTATACCGGGCGGATCATGTCCTGCCCGATGCCGCCCGCACGCCGACCGCCTACCCAGATCAGCCCTTTCTCAGGGGCACTCTCCGCTTCTTCTTGTGTTTCCAGAACATTGCCTTCCTCGTGTGCCTGATGCCCCCATTCCAGCGACTTGGCAATCTTCGTCCATGCGCCGGCCGGCCCCCGGTCGGCAATGCTTTTCTCGATCTCCTGACAGGAACCCAACGCCAACTTGTAGGCTTCGCCCGCACGAATGGTGTAGTACTGCATCAATTGGCAAGCGCCTGGGAATGCCCGGCAGAATAAGCCGCCTGGCAGTGCCAATAGAATCTGCTCCGGAAGCGACTTCAGGGTAATCAGCTGGTCTTCCAGCCGTTTCAGAATGTCCTGAACCTGGAAACGGAAATCGAATTTCCCGCAACTGTACGTGGCGCCGACCTGAATATCCGGGAGCAGCTTGATTCGCAACGTCTCGCCCGGAGTCGTCGGAACCGCACGCGACCCCCCGAGCGTGTAATACAAGCCCAACTCCTCGCTGCTCGGCAGTTTGATCTGCGCGTTGGACACCGCCGGCAATGCCGACAGCGTCAAGCACCAGGCACAAGCGCGGATCCAGAAGGTCACCGCTCCCGCCCCCGGCGTTGATTTCGGATCGATTCGCTAACCCGGTGAACCGCCTCAAGTTCCGAGCAATCATGCTGTCGCATGAGGCTTGATCGGTGGGCCTTTTCGTTTTTTTCCGTCTGGCTCAGAGCCAGCGAAAGAGCGGGCACGACATTGCGAAAGGGCGCAACCAACTTGCTGGAAAGCACCACACCCTCCGTGTACTTTCCGGACTCCTTTCGAGCAGAGAGGATCATCTCCTTCTGCTCTTCGTCGAGCCGGCGGAAACGCCCTATCATTTCCACCTCGTCCCGCTCCATGGCCATGCAGATCCACCATTCCGGCTGGTTCAGCAACTCGCGCGCGGTTTCCGGAACCTGCCGCAGGCTTTGAGTGGCAATCCACAGCCAGGCACCGTATGTGCGCCACATCGCGGAAATCGACAGGATGTAGGGAGAGATCAAGGGATTCTTCAGGAACAGGTGCGCCTCGTCCAAGACCACCACGGTCTGCCGGGCCGAGTACTGCTGATCCTGCACCTGGTCGTTGATGCGCGACAGCAACCCGCTCATCGCCACGGCTAGCCATGCCTCGTTGCGGCGATGCGCTAATGTACCCAGTTCCACCACCGTCACATCGGATTCAACCCAAGTCTCGCCCGGGCGGTTGAATATCTGCCCCGCCCGCCCAGTACAGAATAGTTCGATGGCATTGGCCATACGGCTCAAACTGCGTCGTTGATCCTCGCTCAATCGATCGTCTCGCAAACGGCCGGTTTCGGCCGCTTGATGCATCAAGGTGGACAGGTCTTCGGTCAGTACCGGCTCGTCCGGATGATTCGTCGCTGCCTGAGCGACCGCCAGCAGAGACTTCCGGATCAAGTTCAGATCCTCGCGTGCCAAGCGTTGTTCTTCTTTAGGGTCTCCTCCCGTAATCATCAGCCTCGCCTGTATCTCCATCTCCCCCAGAAGATCACGTCCGGTTTTGGGGCTTATTTCGTCACTTTCGGATTCTTTCCCTGTCTCCAAAAGCAACCGTGCATCGGCAAACGGTGGAATGGAAGTTTGGTCCCCGTTGACGTGGTTGACTGACAGACCTTTCGACTGAAAGTGTTGTGCGAGGAGGCCAAACGTCGGCAATGCCGTAACCAGATACAGCCGGGGGCGATGCGCAGCAACCGTATGCAGCAAGGTATTGACGAGAAAGGCAGTTTTTCCAGATCCGGTTGGCCCGAATACGAACAAGTGCGCATTCTTGGCTCGATCCACCGGATTGAGTGGGTCAAACGACAGAGGTTCCGCACCGCGGTTCCAAGCCAGTAGGCCCGGATGCCGCGTCCCGGTCGTGCGCCCGTACACCGGGAGGCATCTCACCACGTGATCCATGAACCACAAGCGGGAACGGCGTACATAGAAGCGCCGGTCCTGAACCGGATTGAAGTTGAACGGTAACGCACGGACATAGGAATCCTGTGCCAGGGGATCGTCTCGGGGAGGAACCAGTGCAATGCCGTGAGCCATCAAGGCGGCAGACAGTTCACGAACCCGTTGCTCCAAAGCAGAATCGTCCGAAGCCGAGATAAATACGCCACTGAACACCGGCAAGATCGGGTTGCCGTCGGACACCTGGCGCACAGCCTCCTCCGCCAAGGTCCGGATCGCCATCGCCTGCGGATCACCGCCGACCGCATTGCGCTTGACACGCGCGACATGCTCCAGGATTTCGTCCTGCGTGGCAAACACCACGGCCATCATCCAGACGGTTCCTTCCGGCATCTGGTCCCACAGCGTCTGCTGGCGGTCGCCAATCACCCGCTCCGCAGTCAAGTGGCCAACTCGGGGTTCTCCCAGGATCGCGTTGACTGTCAGGAAGCGGTGCGGTCGGCCATGGAAATACCAGCAACCATTCTTGGTCGAGGACCACGGGGCGCCATGACGCAGGGCCCGATGCGCCAAGTCTCCCAAGGCCGTCCCCTTGAGGAGGGCGAGTGGTGTGGCCACCAGCGGCGCCTTGAGGGAATCTGAAAATTCCCGAGCCGGTCCGAACCAGTCACCAAGCCAACGACAGAGACTGTCGCCGTCCAAGGGGGCCAAACGAATGCCCACCTGGGCCAGTGAATGACCCAAGCGCTCACACAGATCGTCCAGATGCTGTCCATCCGGGGTACTCCCCGGCTCTTCAATGCGCCAGACACATAACCGGATGTGGCGCACTTTCCCTTTCCACGACATTTGACTGGCGGGATCAAAGAAAAAACCATCTTCTTCGCAGGCGTCTCTGTAGTGCTCGCGCAATACTTCCATCCAGTGCTTTGAATAAACCGAATCCCGGACTTCCGGGTTGAGGTATTCCTCAAGCGTTTGGATCTCATCGCCTAAATGGTGGCGGTCATATACGAAGAATTGCGCAATCCAAGGCCGATTCTGGTTCTGTGGGAAAACATCGCGTAACAAGGGCACGAGGCGTTGATGCAAGTCCTCGATGACGCGATCCGGTTTTCCTTCGGTTTGTGCGGGGGACACATCGAACAAACGTCCGACGCTGCAGAGATCCTTCATCAGGATCACTCCCGGCCCGAGCTCGGCCTTTGGAAACAGTAGATCTGCAAAGGATGTCGAAGTCCGGATCTCCTGTCGCCCCGACCGGTTGCCCGCGAGCGGCCGCTCGAACTGCTTCCGGGTCAGCGGACGGCAGCCCTCCCCGTTCCAACAACGGGCTTCCGAATCTGGCGCATGTGCCAGATCCGCTGGCAACGCCGGGCGGAACCCGGCGAGCCAGCGGTCGAACACATTGCGTCTGCGCTCACTCACCGCAGTCCTGCAACACATCATCCAAGGTCCGAACCAAACCTTCCCGCAGTTCCTGAATTCGAACGTAGTAGGAATCGTCTTCCTCACGTTCTCCTTCATCAATCTCCATCCTCATATCACCCAGCAAGTTGTCGATTGGTATCAGCGATACATACAGGCGCTTAGCAATCGGCTGCTCCATGATCCGTTCTAAAGTGATTTTCTCTTTTGACTTTTTCTTTTTTTTGTTTTTGCCCACGATGGTTCCTCCTCAGAAAGTTTTGTGGCCAATGAATTTCCCTTTGCCTGGGGCGCAGCATTCGTAGGGGCGCCACAGGTTCCAGGCGTAGCTCCCGTCTTCACTGGTCTTGTCGAATGACCAGTCTTGGGGAGATCCGAAGGTCTCACAATGCGATTGGGTACGCGGGCTGATCATCTGCCAACGTGCATTGCGCTCGTTAATCGGGGGTAGCCAAGCCCACTGCTCCTGTCGGCGGCAGCGTCCGCGTTCCGTATGCAATGGGCGCGGACCGGGAATGACGCATTTCGACAGCGGGGCTTTGGGTGGGCAATGGACGGGCTTCGGGGCTGGCTGGCCGGAGTCCCACGACCCACCCGACCGCTCGCAGGACTCACGGTTGGTGGCATTGAGATCGCCGTGTATCACCCGGCGATGACCACCGTAGCCGAATGGCACGTAGACCCGAGCCTGGTTCGGCTGAGTCACGATGTCGGCGGCCCGCTGCACGACGACAGCGGCCGCCTTTGCATCTTCAGCCTGCAGCACGAAACCAGAACGCGGAAAGACCGACCCCCATGAATGCCGGGGCCAGTCGCCGATCTCGCGCAGACCGGGCGTCAGGCTTTCCGGACGTGCGGATTCCAGCCCGCCCCGCCATTCCGCATGATCCAGCACGGAAATGAAATACGGAAACATCGGCTTGGCTTGCGAACGGCAGAGGTAGGCCACATTGAAAATCTTCTGTCGCAGCGGGGATGGATGCCCCACCGCATCGACTTCCTTGAAACGTAGATGGTGGTTATCCACTGTCTCTGTCGATGGGAACGACCCGCCCTGCAACAAATCCCCCACGCCGGGACCCAAGGGCAACAAGGCGCGAAGTTCCGTCCAAGGAGGAGAACCGGTGTGGTTGTATGCGGTAAAGACCAAGTCCGGCAAATAGTGACGAACCCGCGGCGTCGTGTTAATCCGGCAACGTCCGTATTTGCAATGTAACCACAGGCACACCCCGACGATCTTCCAATCCAGGCAGTTGGATTGCAGCGAACGCCGCGCCACATCCGCCGTGGTGAAGTTTTCCGCCATGGCTGAGGAAAAGCCGGACAAGAGCACGCAAGCCAGAACCGGGAGACGCATCAATCTGCTCCAGGATCCAGTCCGGCGACTTGGCGCAAGCGGTGGCAGAGCCACAAATACACGTTGCGGCCCACACACCCTTTCAAAGGATGCCGGCCCAGCGCGGCGTCATGAGAGCATTCCACCCTGGATCGGATCTCAGTCGTCAGGCCATCCACATCGAAGAAGCGGCGCGCAAGCAGGCGATCGAGACCACGGACCGATACCCGCATAAGCTGCATGTATTTCGCGATCAGGATCAGGCAGAACCCGAGAGCCAAAAGATGGAACATGCGAATGCTCAGCACGGAACCCTCCCCACCGTGCACACAGCAAATCGGATTTGCTGCAGGCGGTTGAGGCCACCATCCAGACCGGCGAATTCGCGACCTTTTGTACAAGGGAAAGTGTGGTAGTTCATGTTTTGGATTCGTTATATTTCGGAAAAGGTTCAGCGCACGACTTCCAAGACGGGACCGCGTTCGAATACGTGAAACCAGGTGGCATAGCCGGGGATCGGTGTCCCGGTGGCCGTGAGGTGCGGATAGACATAAAGGACCAGCCTCGGGTTGGCCAGCACCTTGAAGTCACGGCGCAACTGCCGGTCCATCTCCGTCGTAAAGGAATTGCGTCTCGCCGAACCGGCAGACACCGGGCGGGCCACGGGGGCCGGTACTCCGGACAGCAGGGCTTGCCGGTACCATTCGCGCACCGTGCCATCGGCCTCCGGGAGTTCGACCGGAGAGGCGCAAGCACTAATCCAAACCGCCAAAAGCCACGGCTGAAAAGGGAACCGGGTCGTCATAGATCCTCTGGATGGGAGAGTGAATAATTGGAATCGCATCTGTGACATGGATGTCCACTTCGCGCCCTGCTGGCACGACGACCGCATCCCAAGTGTCGTTGGCAAATCGCAGCAGGTAATCCCCGTAGGTAGAGGCTGCGCCCTGGACCGTCTCGCCAAGCAAGTAGCTGAACGCATCTCCTTCTACATGGGCCGTCTCGGTCCCTGCGGAAGTGCTGCGCCGCACCTGCGACTCGGCGAAGGCTCCCCCCATACCGGCCAGGACGCTGGCCAGCAGATGCGTCCCCATGCTCTCGGGAGCGGTGGTGTGAATCTCTCCCTGCAGGCAGGGATTGCCAAACTTGTCGGCCAGATAACCGAAACCTTCCTGCTCCGGCGCTTTCGCCACATGAAATGTGCCGTCGTCGAACACATACACTAGGCTGCGGACAGACGCGCTCGCGCAGGACAGCACTGCGTCACCGCGCACAATTCCCCGCCACAGGATGCCTTGCAATCCGGGGAGGCGCATGCCATTCGCCGTCAGGTTGTCGTTTTTGCTGACTGCCACGAATGGCCATGGATCCTGCACAGCCCCCCCGCGCGGAATGCGCCCCACCAGGGCCGTCAGTGACACCCCGGAGAGGATGGCGGGCGGAATGTAGAATCTTGGAGATCCGCCGACCCCGGCACTTGCGGCCAAATCAGCCGACACTGCTTCCAAGTTCTGGCGAAATGCTCCACCGCCATCGATCGGCTCCACCCAAACCAGGGATCGGGTGAACGGGATTTCTACGAAATCGGTCGTTGGGTCGATCGGAAGATCCTGGGTCAGGGTGTCCAGATCAAACGCCTCACCACCCTGAACTGAATCTTCTGGCGGGAAGCGGGGTGGCGTGGCCGCCAAGTTTTCCTCCTGCCTCCGCTGGTGCTGCGTCAACTGCTCGACGCGATGCCCCATCTGGGCAAACGATTCGCCAAGTTCACGAATCTTCATCGCCTGATCCGATATCTTCTGCTCCAAGCGGCGCATGCCGGTCGCCACAGCACGGACTTCCTCAGCGGCCTCATCCAATTCCCGGCTGGCAGAGATCGAGATCTGCGATTCGGCGGGAGGCGGGGAAGTGGATAAGAATGTCACCGACAACAGCAGCAACAAAGCCACTCCTGCCAGTAATGCGAATAGCGACCGGCGTGTATTCATTGAGCCTGCTCGAATGGAATACGGGAAATCAATACAACCGTGGTGGTATCCCGGATACTTCCAGTCGCTTCAAGGTAGGGATGCACGATAGTGGACGCCACAAACCGACCGCGGATGTCGCGAGGGTCAAGTTCTAAAGGTTCGGGCAGGCGATTCCGGACCGTGACCGCAGTTACGTAGTAGGGCCGCACTTCCCATGCGGCATGGGGAACGGACTCGACCGCGTCCCCGCATGCGGGGGGATAGGCATCCCGGCAGCGGAACAAGGCGACGGGCTGGTCATCGACCGGGGTCTGCCTGATTCCACGAACCGGCTCCTCGCGGTGATCCGGCGCGTACAGCGCCTGAATGACGTAACGCGCCAGAGCCACGTAATTGGGCGGCTTTTCGGGCGACGGCACAGGTGAATTTTTGGAGTCGCCCAACTCAACCGCAATGTTCAACGGTTCCGTCGATGCCCGTGGGTCGGTCCTGACGACCAACACCAACAATTCAGTTTCCGTCTCGAAGTACACGCGCTGCGGAAACAGGGTGTTCTGAGCGGTCAACCAGACATGGGAGCCCGCGCTTTCAACAGCCAGGTGCTTTCTCAGCGACTCGGACAACCCGACACGAACTTCCCGTGCGCCCTCAATCTCAATCCGCCGTTCTTTCCCGACCGGCAGCAGTACCGGAAGCGGGTCGCCAACGTAGACCAGGGAAGGTGCCCCCAAGGCTGGCAGCGACACCAAGCACAGCGAGAGTGCAAGAAGTCGTTTCATTCGAGGGTAGACAAGTGGGAGCGCAAACGCTCGGGAGGACGGTGCTGCCGGTTGAGGGCCAGACCCCATTCGTTGGTTTCAGGATCGGAATCCAGTAATACGACTTCCAAGAAATAGCGGACGTCGATGTCCTTGTAGAGTTGATTCTCCAGATAGTCCCTCAAGCGAATATCGAGAACAACCTGCCAGGTGTCTTTGCCAATCGGCTGCACGGATGCATTGCCGTAACTTCCCGGCACCGGACTGACGCTGCGCTGCCGGTTTCGAAATTGGGCTTCGTGATGCTGGTGTTCCCGCATCAGCCAATAGCGATAATCTGGGCTGAGAAACACCGACAAACGCCGGATGTTGTCCAGATTGTCAAGGGCGCCGTTGTCGGTCCAGTTATTGATTTGCTGGTGAATGTATCCGGCGAATACGTACACTTCCCACGGCTGGATCTCTCCGCTGTGGAGGGTCGCGCCATAGCGCAACTGGGGCGGCAAGCTCAAGCGTTGCGTCCCGGAAGCATGCCACCATCCGGCATACGCCACCAGTTGGGACACGGCCAGAAATGCGAGTCCGGCTTGCAATGCCCGGACATACCGACGGCGGTTCAGTTCCTCATCACGGAAGCCCCGGGCTGTCACCGTTCGATCCTCCAGGGTCCTCCCCGCCAAATGATGTCTGCATGTCGTCCAAAATGGCGGGCCAAGCGTTGCAAGTACCAGTTGGCCGGGCGATTTCGCTTAAGGTGTCGTAACACCGTGCCAGCAAGCAGAACCGTGGCAAAGGCATTCAGCACCAGTACCGGAAGAACCCATAGCAGGGACCCGACCCACAGGCAGAGCAGGCCTGCCACCGCCATGCCCGGAATCATCGACAACCCGATCGTTGCGGTCAGTTCGGTGCCGCTAAGCCCCCGGAACATGGGCGGCTCAAAACCAAGGGGCGAGGCGGGTCGCATCACTCGAAATCGGACAAGATCTGTCCGCCCATATAGCCCATCAGGGCGATGATGATCACCACCAGCAGACCGGTTCCCAGATAAATCCCGAGACTGCCCCAGTCTCCCTTGACGCGCGCTTGGTTGAGCTTCGCAATCAGCCCGCCTCCGTAACCGAGAAACGCACCGACAACCAGAAAGCCGAATACTAGGGCCATGCCCGTAATTGCAACGGACTTGATGAATGAGAAAGGGTCGGTCGCATCGGCGGCAACACCATCGAAAACGGGCAGGTCCAGTGTGTTGACAGCCGTACCCAGATTCGGATAGGACGCTAGGGCGCAGATCAGGAGAAAGCCGATTTTTTTCATGAGTTCACTCCACAAAAGCGATCAGGGCGACGACCATGCAGAACACCAAGCTCCCCCAAAGAATTCGGGACGCGACATCCCCGACCGCTAGGGTTTCGTCGCGCAGTTGCCGCAGACTGGAAAGAGCCACCCAAGAAACCCAGAGGGTCACGACCAGCAGACAGGCAGCAGCCGTCACTTCCGCCAGCGTTTCGCCTGAAATGCCGGAAGTAACCTCGAACTGGCCCAGCATGGAATCACTCATAAAGCTGGTAGTCTCCGGTGATGTCGAGGCGATCGCGCGGAGCCGTCTCCGTGACTGTCAGGGTGCGCCGCAGACCTATTACGATCCGGTCGAATTCGTCAGCCAAGCGCGCGTAGTCCACCCGTACCCTGGCACGCTCATCACGGCGGGCATAGGCGTCATCAATTAAGTGCCGTACCAGTTGCAATTCGTGCAGCAGTTGTCCGAGTACTTGTCGCTCACCGGCATCTGGACGAACCAAGTAATCGGGGGTTGGCATCGAAAATGCCGAATGGTCAATCAGTCTCGAACGTGAAGTGCCCTCTGATTCCCGAAACTGCGAAACCGGAACCGCGTGATGCAACATCTCACACCCCGTCACCAGCAGTGCGACAGTCGTACCAATCAGCCATTCAGCATGTTTCATTTGCCACCTCTTGGGCAGGAGAGGGCCGTCCTAAGGCCGGACGACCCTACGGCCCCCATCCCTGGGTGACACCGCCCACGCAGTCTCCAATACCTATTTCCAAAAAGCAAGGAAAAATGGTCGGTTTTTTTAGACCATTTTTTTAACCAATTAAAGTATTGATAATAAATATATTTATTTATAAAAAATAGCGAAATGTAAAGTTTTTTTAATTATGTAAAGTTTAAGGAATTCTTTTATCCGAAAACCCTGCCAATTCTTCGCGATAGAGTTTTTCGAACTCCATCGTCCGCCGATAGAAGTCAAGCATGAAGCGAGCATTTTCTCTTGCAAACCTTCGCCGTTGCTCCGGATCGTCCGTGTAAATACCCAAAACTTCGTAAGGAGTCATTTCGGCTAACGGTTTGCCAATCAAGGTACGCCACATCTGATACTGTCGCCATTCCTCCTCGCTTAATTCCAGCCAACGGTACACATGCAGGTCGGTCTCCTGCCACCGGCTTGACTCTTCTCGTGACGCCTGAACGTCATAGACCAGAGGGGCTATTGCTCCGGTCAAAACTGCGGGCACGACCAGCCAGGCGACTCTCCAATGCCACACTCCGTTCATGTCACTGCATCTCCATGACGTGTTCCTGTATGCCGTCGCCGACGTGCAATTCCAGGCTGTCGCGATCAATGACATGGACTCTCCATCCCAGCCGCGATTCTCCTTCCCGTACCGGCACAATCCGCCCTTCATACTCAAGCAATGCATAGATCTGGCCATGCCATACCTCAATTCCACGAAAAACAAATGTTGGCTCCATAGTAGAGTCAGGTGTTTTATCTTCGAGAGTTTTCAGCAATTGGCTGATCCCACGCTCGATCGAATGCAGTCTTTGGTTCAGATCCGCCAACCGCGAGGATTGCATTTCGATCTTGTCGCCCAGTTCTTCTTTCCATTCTTCAATCGATTGTGTCTGCATTAGTCGGTTTTCCTTCAGTTCCTCAAAGTTACGGTACGCCCGCTGATCAAGGCGTTGGCTCAAGACCTGCACCAGAGATTCCGATAACTGCTCCACATCAATTTTAGGGACAACATTCACCGTGGGAACAAGCTCTTCCGGATGCGACGAGCGAATGCCCAGACCGGAAAATGGAAGAGTCTCGTCGGGGCTTCGTACCACGCCGTAGATGGATGCCGTCGATAGCAGCAAAAGTAGCCCACCAGCCAGCCATGCCCGCCGACGCATCCCGGATGTTTTTTGGGAATTCATTGTCTTTCCTCAAAAGGATTACAAAGAATTCGGTTCTACCTCAAAATCCTTGAGAAAGGGGCAAAAAATGGTCGGATTTTTTAGACCATTTTTACTGGGAATCAAATACTTATGGTAGGAATTTCCGGCTGCGTCAGCTTGGGCCTGCCCATTTCTTCTTTTTTTAGACCTCGGACATGGTCTCGCGCGAAAATTAACGCTCCTCCAGCCAGATCAAAGTCGCCATGCGACCAGTTGTTC
>CAZGIH010000023.1:0-19530 GCA_964526195.1 uncultured Chromatiales bacterium
CACGACACCGACACGACCTCCCACGGCGCATACAAAAACATCAGTTGTTCAAGCAACTTCCTGGACTCTTCCATCGGCCCCTCCAGATCGCACGGAAATGACCATCCTACTCTTCATTCCACACAAAAGCTCGAAGAGCCAGTGAACTCGCAAAGGAAACTTTTTGGCAAAGTACGGGTAAAATATAAGGTTACGCTTTTCTCCCTATCCCATGAGTAAAAACTCAACTTCCTCGAACGACCAAGACAGCACTCTTGAAGAGTTGATCGCGCACGGGCGCGAAAAGGGGCACCTGACGCTGGACGAGATCCACAAGCAGTTGTCCGACGAGCACGATGACGAATCGATCGCCCTGATGGTCGAGAGCCTCTCCGACATGGGGATCGAAATCATGGAGCAGGATCCCGATGAGGAAAGCGACCTCATGGGGGATGACGAAGAGATCGACGGAAAAGACTCGGACTCGCCGGAAAATACGACGCCCGAACCAGACGACTCGCACACCTCGGATCCCATCCGCATGTACATGCGTGCGATGGGAGCAGTCAGCCTTCTGAGCCGGGCCGAGGAAATCGAGATCGCAAAGCGAATCGAACTCAGCGAGTGCAATGCCATCTTCGCCATGGCGCAGTGTCCGCTTGTAATCGAAAAGATGCTGGAAAAATACGAAGAATTCAAGCAGAAGAAACTCAAGATCGCCGACCTTGTGCTCGGTTTCGAGGATCCCCGCATCCAGCCGGAGAAGGTCGAAATCAACAAGGACAGCAAAAAGGACCGTTCCCCTACCAAGCGCCAGGTGCAGACCCGCTTCCGCGAACTGGCCAACCGCCACAAGCGGGCCATGAACAGCAATGTCCGACGCAACCCGAACGCCTATCAGCGCCGCCGCCAGGAAGTGGCCGACTACTTCGTCCTTTTCCACCTGCCTCCCAACATCATTGCCGAATTGCGCGAAATCGTGCAGCGGATGGGTCACGTCGCCAGCCAGGAAGAAGCCAACATCCGCAAGCTTTGTCTTGATGCGGGCATGCCTGCGGAGGATTTTGAAAGGGATTTCCTGAAGAATGCCTCTAAACCGGCTTGGATCGGCAACTGTCTGCGCCGCCAGATCTCGTACAAGGACAACCTGCGCAAGGTGCGCAAACAGATCGAGACCCACCAGAAGAAACTGGCTGCACTGGAAGACGCGCACTACCTGAAATCACCGGTAATCAAGTCCATCGTCAGCGACTTGCGCACCGCCGATGTGCAGGCTCAGAAAGCCAAGGATGAAATGGTCGAGGCCAACCTCCGGCTGGTCATCTCGATTGCCAAGAAGTACACCAACCGCGGCCTGCACTTCCTAGACTTGATCGAGGAAGGCAATATCGGCCTGATGAAAGCGGTCGACAAGTTCGAATACCGGCGCGGTTTTAAGTTCTCCACCTACGCGACCTGGTGGATCCGTCAGGCCATCACCCGTTCCATCGCCGACCAAGCGCGCACGATCCGGGTGCCGGTCCACATGACGGAAACCATCAACAAGGTCAATCGCATTTCCCGGCAGATCATGCAGGAACAGGGACGGGAGCCGACGGCGGCGGAATTGGCAGACCGGATGGAACTGGCCGAAAACAAGGTCCGCCGCGTGCAGAGCATCGCCCGCGACCCGATTTCCATTGAGACTCCAGTCGGTGACGATGATGACCTACATATCGGGGATCGACTGGAAGACACCTCGCAGGAACTGCCGGAAGATGCCACCACCCGGGCGGCGGTGGCGAAGGCAATCCGTGAGGCATTGAGCACGCTGTCGCCGCGCGAATCGAAGGTGTTGCGCATGCGCTTCGGGATCGACTTGAACCAGGATCACACCTTGGAGGAAGTCGGCAAACAATTCGAGGTGACGCGCGAACGAATACGGCAGATCGAGTCCAAGGCCCTACGCAAACTGCGTCATCCCAGCCGTTCCGAACTGCTTCGCAGTTTCCTCGACCGGGAATGACCGGGGCCCTGGATCCCGACGCCATCCGTGGGCCTGTAGCTCAGTTGGTTAGAGCAGAGGACTCATAATCCTTTGGTCGCAGGTTCGAATCCTGCCGGGCCCACCACACTTAAAAAGTTGTAGAAACAATGCTATAGTGTTTTCATGCGAAATTTCAAAGTTGTCTGGATTGCGTTGATCGCGATGGCATTCGCGGCGAATGCCTATGCCACGGCTTTTGCAGCTTCGTGCGATTGCGTCAATACGATTCCGGTCGAGACCGTGAAGGTGGACATGCAGTGCCACGATACGGACGAACCGGATTCGGCATCCCACATTGACGGATCCCATCAAGGGAGCCTGCCCGACTGCAACCATTGCGCATACGGGCACTGTCAGGTGTCTCCCCAGACTCCTTTGTTCAATAGCTCGGGAATAGACCTGGTTTCTGAAGACGGGTGGCGCAACTTTTCCGCCAAAGTGCCAAAACCCCCTCTTTCCTACGGCATAGACTACCCTCCTAAACACACCTCCTAATCTCGACACCGGCAGGTGTCTCCATAAAGGACCGGTATGCCGTGCGTGTACCGGGAAACAACCGATTAGGAGGTTATTGTGGTTACAAAACGCCTTTGGGCCATAGCAGGACTGGCCATCTCCCTGGGGATGGTACAAGCAAACGCCGAAACGCTGGAAAGCTACGCCCAGCGATTGGCCGAACATCCCCAGGTTACGAGAATCCTGGAGCAGAGTACCCGTTTCGAGGAACTGTCCGACGGTGAAATGGGTCTTCCGGACCCGCAGATCATTTTTGGTGCGGAAAACGTGCCAATCAATAGCCCGGCATTCGACCGGTTCCTGCCTACTTCGAAAGTTTTAGGAATCCGGCAGCAGATTCCTAGCTATTCCCTGCGCAAAGCCCGATCCAACAAACAGGAAAGCCTCGCCAAGCGACAAAATCTGGTCGCCGACTATACGCGGAAGCGGCTGGAATCCATCCTCATTGGCCAGTTGGCCGAACTGGACAAGGTCAAAACCCTGGAGAGGCTGGCTGGAGAACAGTTGGAACTTTACCGCGCAATGGAAGAAGACATGCAGGGCCGGCTGGAGGCAGGCAGTCCTGTTTACGGGAGATTCTCAGAAATTGACGTTGACCGCGCCGGGGTGGAACAGCGCTTGAACGACCTGAAAGTCGAGCGCGTGATCATTGAGGAGGAACTCGTCCGTTTGGTCGGCGAGGTGCCATCTATCCCTCTCCCCTCAGTTCCGGAAGTCGCATGGAATCGTGATGGAACAGCACTCTATCCGGTACGCATTGCCGCAGAAGATGTGCAAGTGGCCGCCAAGGACGTGGACGTGGCAGATGCAGCCTTCGGTCCCACCTATGGAGTGCAGGCACTCTACAAGCAGCGTGAATCCGGTGCAGGATTCTCCGGAGACGACTGGCTCAGCGTGCAGGCGACCGTCTCCATCCCTTTATGGGCCACTTCTAGCCAAAAGCCAAAATTGCGGGCAGCACAAGCAGGCAAACGCAGCGCCAAATACGCCTATGAGGATGTCCGGCGCGAATGGGTGGGACGCATGGCCGCCCTCAAGGCCGAACGCAACGTTACCCTGGACAACATCGCGCTGCTTCAGGAGAAGGCGTCCGCCCTTCAGGAAAAGACAGAAGCGGCGGAACGTGATTACGAGTCCGGCAATACCTCGCTGGAGTCCGTGCTCGAGACGCAGATCGATGCGCTGACCATTGCCGCACAACTGGCGGAACAGCAGAGCCGGCACGTCCGGCTGTCCGCCCAGTTCAATAGCCATATCGTGGGAGGACGCCATGAAAGCAATTAATATTTTGTGGGCCGCGCTGGCCCTTGCCATAAATCCGGCATGGGCCGAAAGCAACCCGACCGACAACACGGGATCGGAACATGCGCATGACGCCACACGGGCGACCGTCGTCATCCCGCCGGAAACAATTCAGAACATCGGGGTCCGCACTGAAGACGCAGCCTTGGCCAGTTTCGGCATCCATATCAGGAGCTATGGCCTAGTCACGGAGAACGTGAGGAACGCCTATGCCATCTCAAGTCGCGTGGCGGGATGGATCGAAGACCTGAAAATCACTGCGGTGGGGGACGAAGTTCGGAAAGGCGACCTGCTCTTCACCCTGTACAGCCCTGATCTGATTTCCGCTCAGCAGGACTACATCGCTGCCCTTGTCACTGGGAATAAAGGGAGAATCAATTCCAGTGCAAAACGTCTGCAGTCATTGGGCGTAGGCGACAAAGCACTGGAGCAGATCGGAGCCGAACGTCGGAAACTGGAGCGGTTGCCGTTTTATGCGGAAGCGGCAGGCATCGTCAGCCACTTGATGGTGAGCAAGGGAAGCTACGTCACCCCCGGTATGCAAATTGCCAGCATCCAAGACTACCGCTCCGTCTGGGTCGAGGTCAGCGTGGCGGAAAAGGATCTGCAGTTTCTGGAAAAAGACGGAAAAGCCACCGTGATTTTCCCTAACCTGGGGAACGTCGAACGCGCTGCTCGAATTGACTACATCTACCCGACCATCGACATGGACAGCCGCACGGGTCGGGTACGGTTGGTGCTGAACAACCAAGGTGGCACCCTCAAGCCCGGTGCTTATACCGACGTGTTGTTTGAAACCAACGTCGAGCAGCGCCTGAGCGTGCCGTCGGAAGCCATCCTGAAGAGTTCAGAGGGAGACTTTGTCATTGTTGCCTTGGGTGAAGGACGATTCCGTCCGCAAAAAATACAGACGGGTATTCGCAGTAAAGGCCGGACGGAAGTCGTGCACGGCTTGAAGGAAGGCGAAACCATCGTGGTCAGCAGCCAGTTTTTGATTGATTCCGAGAGCGCGCTCCGGGAATCTTTCCGCAAACTGCAAACAGTGCCAGCGGGAGGCGGCCATGCCCATCACTAGCGACCATCTCAGTGACGATCCGACCCGATCGGTCACCGCCAAAATCATCGAATGGTCGGCGAACAACCCGCTGCTGATTATGGCGGCGGTAGCGGTCCTGCTGGTATCCGGTTGGCTCGCAATAAAGAACACGCCGCTCGATGCCATCCCGGACTTGTCGGACACGCAGGTGATTATCCGCACGGACTTCCCCGGTCAATCTCCGCAGATCGTCGAAGACCTGGTGACCTACCCCCTGTCCACCACCATGCTGGGCCTGCCCAAAACCGAGGACGTGCGGGGGTTTTCCATGTTCGGTACTTCCTTCGTCTACATCATTTTCGAAGACGATGTGGATCTGTATTGGGCCCGCAGCCGAGTCGCCGAAGTGCTTTCGAAAATCCAGGGAGACCTGCCGCAGAATGCCACGCCGCAAATTGGCCCGGATGCCACCGGCATGGGCTGGGTCTACCAATATGCCCTGGTGGACAAAACCGGCAAGTACGATCTAGCCTATCTCCGATCTTTGCAGGACTGGTTCCTGAAGCTTGAACTAGCCACGGTCGAGGGTGTATCCGAGGTGGCCTCGGTCGGTGGTTTCGTCAAAGAGTACCAAGTGTTGGTCGACCCCAACCGCCTGCGCGCCTACGACGTTCCGTTGCTTCGCATTGTGGATGCCGTCAGTGCAGCCAGCAAGGAGGTGGGAGGGCGCGTGATCGAGCAGGGCGAAACGGAACTGATGATCCGCTCCAAGGGCTACATCACGAACCTGGAAGAGCTTGAAAAGGTCGTGGTCTATGCCAAGGGCGGCACACCAGTGGCCCTTTCCGACGTGGCACATATTGTCGAGGGCCCGGAATTGCGCCGTGGCGTGGTCGAGCTTGACGGCGAGGGCGAAGTCGTGGGAGGCGTGATCGTCATGCGTTCTGGAGAGAATGCCTTGGCGGTCATTGAAAGAATCAAAGAGAAACTGGAAGAATTAAAACTCGGCCTCCCTCAAGGGGTCGAGATTCAGGCCGTCTACGACCGCGCTCCGCTGATCAAGGGTGCAATTGACTACCTGACCACGAAACTGATCGAGGAAGGGCTCGCAGTTGCCTTGGTCTGTCTGCTTTTCCTGCTTCATTTCCGCTCCGCGTTCGTAGCCATCGTCACCTTGCCGCTCGGCATACTGGCAGCCTTCCTTGTGATGTCGGCTCAAGGGATCACCGCCAACATCATGTCCCTGGGCGGTATCGCGATCGCCATCGGTGCCATGGTCGATGCTTCTGTCGTAATGGTCGAGAACGCCCACCGAAAACTCTCCCGGATGGCGCCGGATGCCGACACAAGGGAAAGGCGTGCAGCCATACTGCTGGCGGCCAAAGAAGTGGGTCCGGGACTGTTTTTTTCGCTCCTGATTATTACCGTGTCGTTCCTGCCGGTCTTTGCCTTGACCGGGGAGTCTTTCCGCTTGTTCTCGCCTCTGGCATTTACCAAGACCTATGCCATGGCTTTCGCGGCGATTCTCTCGATTACGGTCGTCCCGGTGCTGATGATGTGGCTGCTGCGTGGCAAGATCCGACGAGAGGCAAGCAATCCGATCAACCGCGGGCTCGCCTGGTCTTACACTCCCCTGCTCGCGGCAGCACTGCGTCACAAGTGGCTTACGATGGCCGTCGTCGGCACGCTGCTGGCAAGTGCGGCCCTGCCCCTTACACGCATGGGCTCGGAATTCATGCCCGCCCTGTACGAAGGCGAGTTGCTCTACATGCCGACCACCCTGCCCGGCGTGTCGATCACCAAGGCCAAGGAGATCCTGGCCCAGACCAACCGCCTGATCAAGACGACCCCGGAAGTGGAAATGGTGTTCGGCAAGGTCGGACGCGCAGATACCGCGACCGACCCGGCCCCGATTTCGATGATCGAGAGCTGGATACGACTCAAGCCGAAAGATGAATGGCGCAACGGGCTTACCGTCGAAGAACTGATCGCGGATCTTGACCAACGGGTGAAATTGCCCGGCTTGGTCAACAGCTGGGGCTATCCAATCAAAATCCGCACCGACATGATCTCCACCGGTATCCGTACGCCGGTCGGAATCAAAATCTCTGGAGCGGACTTGAACGAAATCAACCGGGTCGCGCTGGATGTGGAGGCTGCCGTCAAGGATATCGAGGGCACGCGTTCTGCTTTTGCCGACCGTGTCGTCGGCGGGAAATACCTGGAAATCAATCCCAATCGGGACGAACTGGCGCGGCAGAATATAGACTTGGGCATGTTCCAGCGCATTATCCAGACTGCTCTGGGCGGAATGAGAATTTCCGAGTCGGTACAGGGCCGCGAACGCTACAACATCATGCTGCGCTACGAACGACCTTTCCGGGAATACCCGGAAGACCTGGCCGATATCCTGGTGCCGACCCCGCAGGGGCAGCATATCCCGCTGGGTGAATTGGCCAGCATCGAGTTTGTCGAGGGCCCGCCAATGATCAAATCCGAAAACGCCCGGCTCTCGGGTTGGGTGTTCGTGGATATCGCGGACCGGGACATCGGATCGTACGTGGATGAGGCTCAATCCGCAGTGGCGAAGAAGGTGAAATTGCCCCCGGGATACGCAATCGAATGGTCGGGGCAGTTTGAACAGATGCTGGAAGCCAAGGCGCGGATGCAAATCGCCATCCCGTCAGCCATTCTCATTATCTTCATGCTGCTCATGCTGCATTTCGGCAGGCTGGACCGCACGCTCATGGTGATGTTGTCCTTGCCGTTCGGCTTGATTGGCGGATTCTGGGCACTTTACCTAGCTGGGTACCACTTCTCCGTCGCAGTGGGAGTTGGATTCATCGCGTTGGGCGGGGTTGCCGCCGAAATCGCAGTGGTGATGCTGCTTTATCTCGACCATCAGGTACGACAACGCGCCCCCGAAAACCTCAAGGAACTGACTGAAGCCATCCTGCAGGGCGCGACATTGCGGGTTCGGCCCATTTTGATGACAGCGCTAATCATCATCGCAGGATTGATCCCGATATTCATCACCGAGGGCTTGGGCTCGGATGTGATGCGCCGGATCGCCCTGCCCATGCTGGGCGGCATGTCTTCGACCCTGATTCTGACTCTTATCGCGGTTCCGGTACTTTACCGTCTGTGGGAAGGCCGTCGTTTCAGCCGAACAGGAGAAAACTCCTAGGAAAAAGCCCGTTTGTACTGTCAACAGATACCCGAATCGTGCGCAGGCTCGGTTCGAAGCCCGGATTCTGTTAGAATGCGCACCCCGCAACCTGTGGACGACTTTCTGGAGCAACTTTTGGTTACCATACGTCTGTCTCGAGCCGGCGCGAAGAAGCGCCCGTTCTACCATCTGGTAGTTACCGATTCGCGTAAACCCCGTGACAGTGGTTACATTGAGCGTCTGGGCTTCTTCAATCCCATCGCCACCGGCAAAGAAGAAGAGTTGCGCATCGACCAGGAGCGCGTACAGCACTGGCTGCAGCAGGGTGCGAAATTATCCGACCGTGCGGCGCAGCTGGTCCGCAAACACGCCAAGCTGCAGGCCGCCTGAGGCCATCCCCCTGAACACCCCCTCCGCCACGGACCCGTCCGGCTCCGCGGCCCCCGCCTATGTGCTGTGCGGTTACATCAGCGGCGTATACGGCGTGCGGGGCTGGGTCAAGATATTTTCGTATACCCGTCCCATTGACAACCTTCTCCGCTATCGCCCGTGGCAACTGCGTGACGATGGAAACAGCGACATTTACAACCTGGAATCGAGCCGACGCACTCAGCGGGGGCTGATCGCGAAGCTTCACGGTGTGGACGATCGCGACCAGGCAGAAGCGTTGCGCGGCCAGAAAATCTGGATTGATGCGGCTCAATTCCCGACCCTGCCGAAAGGCGAGTACTACCATCGCCAACTGCTGGGGCTGGCCGCATTCGATCAGCAAGGCGAAACACTTGGAACCGTCGACCAGATCCTGGAGACCGGCGCCCATGATGTTTTGCTCATTCGCGGAGAGCAGGAATATCTAATCCCCTACGCTCCCGGCGAAACCGTACTCAAGATCGACCTGTCTCAAGGCCGGATCGACCTGCGATGGGACGGCGTGCGGGAGTGACATCATGCGCTTCGATGTCGTCGCACTGTTTCCGGGAATTGTCGAGGCCGTTGTCTCCGAAGGGGTGATCGGCCGGGCATGCGACCAAGGAAAACTGGAGATCCATTGCATCAACCCCCGTGATTTCACCGAAGACCCGCATCGCACCGTTGATGATCGCCCCTATGGCGGCGGACCCGGCATGGTCATGCAGTACGAACCGCTGGCACGGGCGCACGAAGCGGCACGCCAAACGAACCCGGAAGCCCGCACGATCGCGTTGACTCCGCAGGGAATCCCCTTTACCCAAGCGCTGGCGCAAGAGACAGCGGAAGAAAACGGCTTGATCCTGATCGCCGGACGCTATGAAGGAATCGACGAACGCTTTCTGCAGCAGCGGACAGATGCCGAGTGGTCGGTCGGCGACTACGTGCTGTCCGGCGGCGAACTGGCCGCAGCCGTGGTGATCGATGCTATCGCCCGTTTGCTGCCAGGTGTTCTCGGCTGCGCGGAATCGGCCGGGCAGGACTCGTTCAGCGAGGGACTTCTGGACTGCCCGCACTACACTCGGCCGGAAGAAATCGACGGCCTGAGCGTGCCGGAGGTGCTTTTAACCGGCGATCATGGCAAAATAGAACGCTGGCGACGGCGGGAAATGCTCGGACGCACCTATCGACGCCGCCCAGACTTGCTTGGACGTACCGCACTGTCGGCGGAAGACCAGGCATTGTTGGACGAATACCTGAACGCAACCTCTGAGGACAAGAACCGTGAGCGCGACGATTGAGAAACTGGAAAGCGCCCAAATGCGCCAAGATTTGGCGGATGTTGAATTCGCCCCGGGTGACACGGTCGCAGTCTCGGTTAAGGTTCGGGAAGGTGAACGCGAGCGCTTGCAGATATTCGAGGGCGTGGTGATCGCCCGCCGCAACCGCGGTCTGAATTCTTCGTTCACGGTACGGAAAATCTCGCACGGCGAAGGCGTGGAGCGCGTGTTCCAAATGCACAGCCCGCTGATCGACTCGATCAACGTCAAGCGCCGCGGAAAAGTGCGTCGCGCGAAGTTATATTACCTCCGCGGTCGTACCGGCAAAGCCGCCCGCATCCAAGAAAAACTCGGCGGGTGATCCCGTGGCTGTGTCGGACGCCACCGGCTTCCAGAGTTTCGACACGCCTCTCGACGCACCGATCGAAATCTATGCCGACCGACACGGCGTGTCGGCGATCTTCTTCAACCTGGCTCGCCAGAAACGACGTTCGGATCGTCCGAACGCCTTGACCCGCACTGCTGAACAGCAGCTCCGGGAATACTTCGAAGGAAAGCGTCAGACGTTCGATCTTCCGCTTTCATCCCTCGCCTTGGATAACCCGATTACCGAGTACCGGCGCAAAGTGTGGAGTACGCTTCTGGAAATTCCTTACGGGCAAACCCGGACTTATACCGACATCGCCAAAAAGGCCGGAGGCAGTCCGCGTTCGGTTGGTACCGCCAACGGCCGCAACCCACTCTGCGTCGTCGTGCCCTGCCACCGCGTGGTCGCGAAAAATGGCCTCGGAGGTTACGGCGGACCGTTGATTCCCGAGAAAGGGGCGGAACTTTTAGAAATCAAGCGTCGTCTTCTGGAGCACGAGCAGCGCCACGCCTGACGCCCCGGCTCCGGCCCAGTCGCTGAGTCCCTCCATCGAACGCAAGGCATCCCAAAAAGAGAAACGCGGCCACCGTGACGATGGTCGGCCCGGTCGGAGTGTCGAACCAAAGCGAACCGTAAAGACCCAGCACGCCGGAAAGTGTTGCGATCAGTACCGCGATCAGTGCCATTTGTTCCGGGGTGTGCGCCAAGGTCCGCGCCGCCGCAGCCGGAACGATCATCAGAGCGACGACCAGCAAGGCGCCCACCACCTGCATGCCCACGGCCACCACGGCGGCCACCAGGGCCATGTAAAGCAGTTGATTACGCAAGGGTTTCGCGCCTTCGGCTGCCGCCAAACCCTCGTGCAGGGTTGCCGCCACCAACGGGCGCCAGATCGCCGCCAGCACCACAAGACCAAACAGGCCGCCCAGTCCGATCAGCACCAAGTCTTCCCGACCAACCGCCAGCACATCTCCAAACAGGTAGGCGGTCAATTCATACTGCCGGTAGTTATCCGTCAAGGCCATGGCAACGAGGCCAATGGCAAGAGTCGAGTGTGCCAGCACCCCGAGAATCGTATCGCCTGGCAGGCGCGACACCCGCTGCAACACCACCACTGCCGCCGCCACGAGAAACGCGACTCCAAATACTCCGGCCTCCGGGTTGAGTCCGAGAATTATGCCGAGCACCACGCCGAGCAATGCAGAATGCGCCATGGTGTCGCCAAAATAGGCCTTGCGCTGCCAAAGAATCACGCAGCCGGTCGGCCCGGCCACTGCTGCAACAGCCAAGGTTGCGAGCAAGGCGCGAAAGAAGAAGTCGTCCAGCACAAGCAGGAGAGTCAGGTGTCCAGTGACTCGCCTTGGCACTGGTGGCGGACATGTCGGTAGGCTTCAGCGCGGGTGCCAAACAACTGATGGAACTCCGGGTGATCCACCGTGTCCTCCGGTGCCCCCATGCAACGGATCGTCCCATTCAGGCAGACGACCTGATCGGTCCGACTCATCACGTAATGCAGGTCATGGCTGGTCATCAACGCTGCGCATCCCCGGTGTTCGACGACCTCCGAGATCAACTGGTATATCTCCGCTTCGCTGGAAAAATCGATGCCCCGCAACGGCTCGTCCATTACCAGAAGATCGGGATTTCGTGACAGCGCCCGAGCCAGCATCACCCGCTGGAATTCGCCGTGCGAGAGTTCATTGACCTGAGAGCCAGATAGATGGTCGGCGCCGGCTTCCCGCAAGGCATTCACGATCGTGTCAGCCGAACATGAAGAAGTCAGCGTCATCAGACGCCGTACTGTCAGTGGCAGGTCGAACTGAACCGGGTCGGTGGGCGGCACGTACCCAATCTGAAGTCCGGGCGCACGAACCACGTCGCCTGCATCCGGACGGTACAGCCCGAGCAGGGCCTTGAGCAGGGTGCTCTTGCCAGCCCCGTTTGGGCCAACCACGGTCACCACCTCACCAGGGCGAATCTCAAGGTTTACGTCATGAATGATCCAGCGCCCGCCCCGATGCACTCCCACCGAACTCGCGCGAACCAAGGATCCACCCGGATCATGCGGCGGCATTTTCTGCCCCCTCGGCACAATTGGGACAATGCCCGACGGCTTCCAGCAATCGGGTATGGATTGTGAAGCCGGATTGCTGGGCCAGTTTGTCCATCATGGATCCTAGCTTGACCTCTTCGCGCTCCATGACAACGCCGCATGCCTTGCACACAAAAAGTACGGCACCGTGCCGTTCGGCGAGCTGGTAGCAAGCAACATAGGCATTGCTGCTGGCGACACGGTGCACCAAACCCATGGATTCCAGGAAATCAAGCGCCCGGTATACCTGGACTGGAGCCCGGGCACGGCCACCCCAGTCAAAACGCCTAAGAATTTCATAGGCACCAAGGGCGCAGTGGCTGTCGAGCAGCAGCTTCAAAACTGCCCGTCGATTTTCGGTCAGCCGCTTATTGCGATTCTGGCAGACTGTCTCTGCATATGCCAAGGCGTCCGAGATGCAGGATTGATGATCGTGCGGGGAGGCTGGGGACGAGGATACGGTGGTCATTTCGGGCATCATGCGGGCAAGATTGCCCTTGGTGACTGGACTGTAACATTGTAACGCTTTAGCTGTCCGAGGGTCGAGGAAACGCCACCAAATGCTCCAAATCAAGACCTAATTGAGTTTCTTCGCCGACCTCCAAATCCCTGTGGCTTGAAGCCAGCGCCAGCAGTCGGGTGCCGGATGGTAGCCGCAACGTGTACAGGGTGTCGTCGCCCTTGAAGGCTTTTTCGATCACTGTGGCGGAAATCTCTCCTTCCGGATCGATCAGCACATCGTCCGGGCGCAGTAGGATATCCATGGAGGTTCCTAGGGGATGCGGATAGGTGTGATGCTCGTCCCTGACCCGGCCGATCTCGGTGTCGAAAGCGCCTGCCTCGCACAAGATACCCTCGATAAAGACTCCTCGGCCGACAAGGCTTGCGACCTGTCGGGAGGCCGGACGGTGGTAGATGTTGAACGGCGTGTCCCATTGCAGAATGGCGCCGTCCTTGATGATTCCGACCTGATCACCCATGGCAAAGGCCTCATCCTGGTAGTGCGTTACGACGACCGCCGTGGAGCCGGTTTCCTTGAGGATATTACGGACATCGAAACTCAGCCGTTCACGCAGATCGATATCGAGGCTGGCAAATGGTTCGTCGAGCAGCAGCAGGCGCGGCTGCGGAGCCAGAGCCCGAGCCAACGCCACCCGCTCTTGCTGCCCGCCGGACAGCTCGTGCGGAAAGCGGGAAATGCAGTGTTCCAAGCCGATGATTTCCAGCAGACTTCGAACAACCCGGTCCTGATCGGCTTTTGGTTCGCGGCGAATTCCAATGGCGATGTTTTGTTCCACCGTCAGGTGTGGAAACAATGCGCGGTCCTGAAATACCATGCCAACCGGCCGGCGCTCCGGCGGGACGTTGAGCCCCGGTCGGGACATGATCTCACCCGCAATGCGGATCTCTCCTTCCAAGATCGGCTCGAAACCCAAGATGGCGCGCAACGTGGTCGTCTTGCCGCAGCCGGATGGCCCCAGCAAGGCGGCAATCTCCCCCTGAATGACTTCGAACGAAAAATCGTGCAACGCTGAACTATCACCGTAGGTGCAGGAAATTCTCTCGACTTCCAGAAGCGCCATAACTTTCCCTCAGCGTCGGCCGCGCACAGCCAGAAGAAACACCGGAATCAGGCCCGCCGCCACCAGCGCCACCGACGGAAGCGCAGCCCGTTCCCACAAGCCCTCCGAAGACAGCCCGTAAATCCGGACTGCCAGCGTATCCCAACCGAATGGGCGCAGAAGCAAAGTCGCTGGCATTTCCTTCATCACGTCAACCAGAACCAACAATGCTGCCGTCAGCAGGCCGGGGCGCAAAATCGGGATGTAAATCCGCCAGACCAGCGCCATGCCGGTGAAGCCCAGCGATTGTGCGGCCTCTCGAACGCTGGGACGAACCCGTTCCAACGCACTGTCGATCGGATTAAACGCCAGTGCAAGAAACCGGGCGAAATAAGCCAGTATAAGACTGAACACACTGCCAACCAAGAGCCAGGTTGTTTCGGTTCCGGTCAGCCACAGCCAACCTTCGGCGACCCGGTGGTCGACCCAACTCAACGACCACATCACGGCCACTGCCAGCACTGAACCGGGGATGGCATAACCCAAAGTACCGATGCGCACGCTCGTCCGGGTTAGCCAACTTGTGTCGCGGCGCAAGGCGTAAGCAAGAATCAGGCCCCCGGCCGTAGTTGCCACAGCCGCCATGGCACCCAAGGCCAAGGTGTTGCCTAACAGCGACAGATAAGCGAAATCCAGATCGTCGATCCAGTTCCAAGCCCACAGCAGGAGCTGCACCATCGGAATGGCGAACGCCAGAAGCAGAATCAAGCCACAGTACGTGCTTGCCGCCACCGCACGGAGGCCGTGCAGGCGGTAGGTGCGAAGATTCGGCATGCTGCCGCTGTCGTCGAATCGGGCCTTCCCGCGCCCGTAGCGCTCCAAATACAGCAGTACGAAAACGAACGTAAGCAACAGGGATGCCAACTGGCTGGCGGCATTGAGATCGAAGAAGCCAAACCAAGCCTTGTAGATGGCCGTAGTGAACGTGTCGTAGTTGAATACGGCGACCGCGCCGAAATCGGCCAGCGCTTCCATCACGGCCAGGCTGACGCCCCCAATGATCGCCGGGCGAGCCATCGGCAGAGCCACCCGAAAGAAACTTTCCCAAGCCGTCATACCCAGCGTGCGAGCCGCTTCCAACGCAGCCCGGCCCTGCTTCAGAAACGCCACTCGCGCCAGCAGGTAGACGTAGGGATACAGCACCAGCACCATGACGGCCAGAACGCCGGTGGAATGTCTCGCTTCGATACTCCAAGACACCGGCAGGTCGAAGACCTGCCGCAACAGCCCCTGCACCGGCCCTTGGAAGTCGAGCAACCCAAGAAACACGAACGCCATCACATAGGTGGGCAGGGCAAATGGCAACATCAGCGCCCAATCGAACCAGCGCTTCCCCGGGAACTCGCAAGTACTGACCAGCCAGGCCAAGCTGACCCCGAGGATTAGGGTGCCAACCGCAACACCGAAGATCAGCAGCAGAGTATTGCCGATCAGCGTCGGGAGTACGGTCGCCGCTAAATGCCCCCAGACCTCGGTGGCCGGAGCCAACCAGGCTCCGAAGATTACGATCAGCGGGATCAGAATGGCCGCTGCTAGAAACCGGCTACCCCAATACCAGAAACGACCGGAAAAGCCGGCAACCAATGTCATGGCGCTGGAAGGTTCAGCGATAGCCAACCCGATCCATCAGGCGCACAGTTTCCGCCTGTAGGCGGCCTGCTTCAGCGAGATTCAGCGAGTCCCCCTGGAATTCACCCCAAGCCTGGACTTCCGGTGCCGGGGAGATATCTTCCCGAACCGGGTATTCCAAGTTGAGTTCAGCAAACAAGCCCTGGGCCTCGGGTTGCGCCAACCATTCGAGAAACGCTTGCGCTGCCTCGGGGTGAGAGGAGACCGTCAGAAGGCCCCCGCCGGAAATATTGACGTGGACGCCCTGTGAATCCTGATTCGGCCAAAACAGGGCAAGCTTGAGATCCGGCTCCTTGCGCATCAGCCGACCATAGTAGTAAGTGTTGACGATGGTGACGTCGCACTGCCCCATCGCGACCGCCTGCAGCACCTTGGTATCGTTGGAGAAAGGTTCGGCTACGAGGTTGGCCACCCAACCCTTCACGATCTCTTCGGTTGCTTCTTCGCCATGATGCGCGATCAAAGTCGCGACCAGCGACTGGTTGTAGACCTTCTTGGAGGTGCGCAGGCACAGCCTCCCCTTCCACTTCGGGTCTGCCAGGTCCTCGTAGGAGGAAAGGTCGTCGGGAGAAATTTTTTCAGGATTGTACGCCAGGGTACGTGCCCTTTTTGAAAACCCGAACCAGCGGTTCTCCGGGTCACGCAAAGCGGCCGGAACGGATTGGGCAAGTGTTTCAGAATCAACTGGCACCAGCAAGCCGCGCTCGGCGGCATGCCAGAGGTTCCCGGCATCCACTGTCAAGAGGATGTCGGCTCCGCCGTTTTTGCCCGCTGCGGCAAGGCGTTCAAGGATAGGACCCGGCTTCCCGGTGTGTAGGTTGAACTGGATGCCGGTCTGTTTTGTGTAGAGTTCCAGCACCGGCTCGATCAGATGCGCCTTGCGCGAAGAATACAGCGTCAGCGTGACCGGGTCGGCCGCCATCAGGGCAGGTTGGACCGCGAGAGATGCCAGCAAAGCCAGGGCAAGCTTTTTCATTACAAAGGATAGTAGTAATGAGAATGACTATTATTAGGGTTTATGTGTGCCTGTCAACTTGCTCCACCCCTTGAACCAATGAGAGAATATGCGTTTCGCGTCTCTTATAATTGCCGCTCCCATTTCAGGCTCAGGAAAAACCCATGGAAACGAAACAAGGATCTTCAGTTCCCGAATCGGCTCAAATGGTCGTTTCGGTCCAGGAATCCTCGCTCACGGGAGGCGGCTGTCCAATCGCCCGGTCACATGCCAAGCAATTGCTGCAACATGCGGAAAAGTTTGAGAGGGTTGTGTTCGACTTCTGTGACGTGGAGGAAATCGGGCCAGCATTTGCGGACGAAATCTTCCGGGTCTTCGCTCTGCAGCATCCAAAAATCGAACTGGTTCCGGTCAACGCGAACCTGCAAGTAGGAAAAATGATCGCAAGGGCAAGGCACTATTTGGAAACATACCTGAGAGACAACTAGTTCAAGACCGATCGGTCTGCGCTTTATTGCGCAATCTATTGTTGCGTAATAAGGCTTTATGTTGCGCAATATTATGATATAATTGCGTGAAATTACTTTCGCGCAATAAAACTAGCATGCCTAAACGTTTACTCGAATCAGATCTACAGACCATCGAGGCTGCCGTCCGACAGTATTCCGAAGGAGCGCCAGCCCGACAAATCGGTGAAATGCTGCCGGTCGCGGTGCCGCATCGCACGCTCCAGTACCGCCTCAGGACCCTTGTCGGAGCCGGGCGCTTGGTTATGGAAGGGGCAGGCCGCGGGGCACGTTACCGTGTGCCGAAAAAGATTGATGTAGCCGCGCATTTCACATCAGGAATCCCTCAAATCCGAATCCAAGCCGAGGCTGTGCCACCGTTATCTGAAGCCGGTGTCGAGATTCAGGAGTATGTCCGGCGACCAGTCGGAGCACGTGAGCGGGTTAGCTATAACCGATCCTTTCTCGATTCATATCAACCTAATGAAACTTTTTATCTATCAAAGCAAGAGCGTGAACATCTCTGGGAGATAGGCCGGTCTGATGGCACCAAACAACCGGGCGGGACTCATGCTCGAAGGATCCTAAACAAGTTGCTGATCGATCTGTCTTGGAATTCCAGTCGCCTTGAGGGCAATACTTATTCCCTGCTCGAAACTAGCCGCTTGCTCGAACTAGACGAGGAAGCGGAGGGCAAAGAGCGGCGTGAAGCGCAAATGATCCTCAACCACAAGGATGCCATTGAGTTTCTTGTCGACGCCGTGGAAGATGCCGGTTTCAATCGATACACTCTTCTCAACCTTCACGCCCTGCTGGCGAACAACCTGCTTGCCAATCCGGCCTCAGTAGGACGGCTTCGACAAATCGGCGTTGAAATCGGAGGCTCCGTCTTTCTCCCGTCAGGGATACCACAACTCCTCGAAGAGTGTTTCGATCAGATTCTTTCCTACGCCTCCGCAATTCACGACCCCTTCGAACGAGCATTCTTTGTAATGGTGCAGATTCCCTACCTGCAACCGTTTGACGATGTCAATAAACGGGTCTCGCGATTGGCTGCAAACATCCCTCTGATCCAGGAAAACCTGTCGCCACTTTCCTTCGAAGATGTTTCGCGGCAACTCTACACCGAAGCCATGCTCGGTGTGTACGAGTTGAACCGGACTGAATTGCTCAAGGATGTCTTTCTTTGGGCCTACCAGCGGTCGGCCGTCCACTATGCTGTGGTGCGGCAGTCCATCGGCGAACCCGACCCATTTCGCCTGCGCCACCGAATTGCGTTGCGCGAAGTCGTCGGCGCTGTCATCCGCCAATGCATGAACAAGCAACAAGCCTCTACCCATGTCCATGCATGGGTACAAACACAGGTGAATGAATCAGAACGTCCCCGCTTCTGCGAAATCGCTGAAAAAATCCTGCTGGAGTTGCATGAGGGGAACTTGGCGCCTTACGGAATTCGGCCATCCGAATTCATGGCATGGCAGGAACAGTGGGGAACCTGAGGCACATGGCTTGTGCCTCTTATAATGGGAAGCCATTCCTGAATCGAGTGGGGCCAGATAATCGGGATGCGCAATCGTCTTGTCCATGACTATTTCGCAATCAATTACGGACGAGTTTGGGAGGTCGTTCCCGAGGATCTGCCCAAATTGATCTCCCAACTGGAAGCAATCGTGCCCCCGGAGTCTGATTAATCAGATTGCCCGACCACACCCAAATCTAGCCCAAAAGTTACCCACCATAGTTTGAACCTTTTTCGCGGTAAGACACGGATTACCTGATGCGCTTGTCTTGGAACGAGATTCGTGTTCGTGCCGCCACTTTTGCCGACGAGTGGAAGGACGCAGCCTATGAAAAGGGAGAAACGCAGAGTTTCTACGACGCCTTCTTTCACGTATTCGACGTGAAGCGCCGGTTGGTCGGTCGCTATGAGAAGCATGTACGCAAGTTGGACAACAGTTCAGGTTTTATTGATCTGTTCTGGCCCAATGTCCTGATCGTCGAACAGAAAAGCGCCGGAAATAATCTTGCTGATGCTTATGATCAAGCTGAGGAATATTTTGATGCACTACCCGAGAAGGAACGCCCTCGCTACATCTTAGTAAGCGATTTTCAAACTTTCGAGCTCCACGATCTTGACGAACGCGAAAAGATTTCTTTTCCCTTGAAAGAATTGCCTTCACATGTTGAGGCATTTGGTTTCATCCTCGGGGTTCAACGCCGGGTTTTTCGGGATCAGGATCCTGTAAATATCAAGGCTTCCGAATTGGTCGGACAGCTACATGACCGGATGAAGGCCGCGGGATACCGAGGCCATGATTTGGAGCGGTTTCTAGCTCGAATTGTTTTCTGCCTATTTTCAGACGATACCGGAATCTTCGAACCTCGCGATATTTTCCTTGACCTGATTGAATCGCGAACGAGTGAAGACGGGTCGGATACTGGACCACGATTGGCTGAATTATTCCAAGTACTGGACACCCCGGAATCTGATCGTCAAAAAACAGGCTCTTCGAGCTTTTGTGTGGAATGAAGAGTAGGATGGTCATTTCCGTGCGATCTGGAGGGGCCGATGGAAGAGTCCAGGAAGTTGCTTGAACAACTGATGTTTTTGTATGCGCCGTGGGAGGTCGTGTCGGTGTCGTG
>CAZGIH010000024.1:0-8172 GCA_964526195.1 uncultured Chromatiales bacterium
GGCCGTGCGGGGGCAGGGCGGCGGCAGGGGCCGCTCGTATAATGAACGCCAGACACACAAGACACTTTTAATTAAGGAGAAAAGGAGATTCGACGATGGCGCTCAGCAAGGAGCAGGTCGAGGACGCGCTCAAGGACGTGCAGGATCCCGGTTCCGGTCAGGACCTGGTGACATCCCGGGCGCTCGAGAACGTGACGGTGGACGGCGATGCGGTCCAAGTCGCGATCCGGCTGGGTTACCCGGCCAAGGGAATCCGGGACGAATTGGCGCAGGCCGTCGAGACGCGCCTGGCGCAGTTGGACGGCGGGCCCCGGGTCGAGGTCGAGGTGGACTGGGAGATCCAGGCGCATTCGGTGCAGAAGAATCTCAAGCCGATGGAAAACATCAAGAACGTGCTGGCGGTCGCTTCCGGAAAAGGCGGCGTCGGCAAGTCCACCACGGCAATCAACCTGGCGCTGGCGCTGTCCGAGGAAGGGGCCAGCGTCGGTGTGCTGGATGCGGACATCTACGGGCCGAGCCAGCCGCGCATGCTCGGCATCTCCGGGCAGCCCGAGTCGGAGGACGGCAAGAGCCTGGAGCCCATGATGAGCCACGGCTTGCAGGCCATGTCGATCGGGTTCCTGATCGATGAAGAAACGCCGATGATTTGGCGCGGGCCGATGGTAACCCAAGCGCTGGAGCAGTTGCTCGGCGACACCCGCTGGCGGGGCCTCGACTACTTGGTGGTAGATCTGCCGCCGGGAACTGGCGACGTGCAGTTGACGCTGGCGCAGAAGATCCCGGTCAGCGGCGCGATCATCGTGACCACGCCACAGGACATCGCCCTGCTGGATGCGCGCAAGGGCTTGAAGATGTTCCGCAAGGTCGAAGTGCCGGTACTCGGCGTGGTGGAGAACATGAGC
The DNA here is from genome assembly GCA_964526195.1 of uncultured Chromatiales bacterium. Lineage (GTDB taxonomy): Bacteria > Pseudomonadota > Gammaproteobacteria > Poriferisulfidales > Poriferisulfidaceae > Poriferisulfidus. Next base: position 903 of record CAZGIH010000024.1, read on the forward strand.
CTGCACATCTGCAGCGAGTGCGGGCACGAGGAACCGATCTTCGGCACGGGCGGTGGCGAGAGCCTGGCTCGCGAGAGCGACGTGGAACTGCTCGGCCAGTTGCCGCTGGACCGGCGCATCCGGGAGGAAACCGACAGCGGGAAGCCGACCGTGGTGGCCGAGCCGGACGGCCGGATCAGCCAAATCTACCGGGACATCGCCCGCCGCGCAGCCGCCCGGCTGGCGGCCCAGGCGAAGGACTACAGCGCCAAGTTCCCGCGCATCGTCATCCAGAACGACTGACGTGGGTGTCAAGTCAGACCGCTGGATTCGGCAGATGGTCGAACAGGCCCGCCTGATCGAGCCGTTCGAACCGAACCAGATCAACCGCGCGGAGGATCACCGCGTCATTTCCTACGGCACCTCGAGCTACGGCTACGACGTCCGCTGCTCCACGCACTTCAAGATCTTTACCAACATCAATTCCGCGATGGTGGACCCGAAGCAGTTCGCGGAGGACAGTTTCGTGGATTACGAGGGCGACGTGTGCATCATTCCGCCGAACTCGTTCGCCTTGGCCAGCACTGTCGAATACCTGCGGGTGCCGCGCCAGGTATTGGTAGTCTGCCTTGGCAAGTCCACCTATGCGCGCTGCGGCATCATCGTCAACGTCACCCCGCTGGAGCCGGAGTGGGAGGGGCACATCACGCTGGAGTTCTCCAACACGACGCCGCTGCCGGCGAAGATCTACGCCAACGAGGGCGTGGCGCAGCTGGTGTTCTTCGAAACGGACGAGCCGTGCGAGACCTCGTACGCGGACCGTGGCGGCAAGTACCAGAAGCAGACCGGTGTCACCCTGCCGCGGGCCTGAGAAATGAAGGTTCCGACGCCGCTTCGGCGGATAGTTGTGCTGGTCGTCGGTGGTACGGTGCTGCTGACCGGACTGGTCATGTTGGTCACGCCGGGGCCGGGACTGGTGGTGATCCTGGTCGGGTTGGCGACGCTGGCCAGCGAATTCCCCTGGGCTCGGCGCCTGCTCACCCGCGTCCGCGAGGAGGCAGGCAGCCGGGGTCGGCAGGCCGGCAGTTGGTGGCGCCGCCTTCGGGGCCGGGATTCGGATCAGTCATGAACGATGCGGGGGTCGGAGCGGGCACGCGCTTCAGTACAATGCGGCGGGCGGATTGCCCGAACGCGACGGACCGCTAATTTCCCATGTCTGAGATCATTGCCGTTCACGCCCGTGAGATCATCGATTCGCGGGGCAACCCCACGGTGGAGGCTGAACTGTCCCTGTCGACTGGCGTGTCGGGTCGCGCGGCGGTGCCGTCCGGGGCTTCGACTGGAGCCCGCGAGGCACTCGAACTCCGGGATGGTGAGACGGAGCGGTTCGGCGGGAAGGGTGTGCGCAAGGCGGTGACACATATTAATGGAGAGCTGCAGAAAGCCTTGTGCGGCATGGACGCGGACGATCAGGAAGCGGTGGATCGCCGGATGATTGAACTGGACGGCACCGCCAACAAGGGCCGCCTTGGAGCTAACGCAATTCTGGCCGCATCGTTGGCCTGCGCCCATGCGGCGGCGCGCGACCAGTCGGTTCCCTTGTATCAGTGGCTTGGCGGGCCGGGGCCGTACCGCCTGCCAGTTCCGATGATCAACGTAGTCAATGGCGGCTCCCATGCAGATAACAGCGTGGACATGCAGGAATTCATGCTGATGCCGGTCGGGGCGCCCGACATGGCCGAGGCGGTGCGCTGGGGCGCGGAGATCTTCCATCGGTTGGCCCGCGATCTGAAGGCGCAGGGACTCAGCACGGCAGTCGGCGACGAAGGAGGCTTTGCGCCGAACCTGAAGAGTAATGAACAGGCAGTCGAAATCGTGCTGGAGGCGATCCAGGGCGGCGGCTTCGAGCCGGGTCGTGACGTGTACCTGGGTCTGGACATCGCGAGTTCCGAGCTGTACCGCGATGGTCGCTATCATCTGGAGTCGGAAGGCCGAAGCCTCGCTTCGGAGGAAATGATCGACCTGCTTGAGGGCTGGGCCGATCGCTACCCCATCCTGTCCATCGAGGACGGCATGGCGGAAGACGATTGGGATGGCTGGAAAGGATTGACCGAACGGTTGTCCGACCGCGTCCAACTGGTTGGCGACGACGTCTTCGTCACCAACACCGAAATTTTCCGGCAGGGGATCGAACAGGATATCGCCAACGCGATCCTGATCAAACTGAACCAGATCGGAACCGTCACCGAAACCCTGGAGGCGATCCGGATGGCTCAGGACTCGGACTACCGGGTGGTGATCTCCCACCGCTCCGGCGAAACCGAGGACACTTCCATTGCAGATCTGGCGGTGGCGGTCAGCGCCGGGCAGATCAAGACCGGCTCCCTGTCCCGTTCGGATCGGGTTGCCAAGTACAACCAGTTGTTGCGAATCGCCGAGGAGCTGGGCGAGCAGGGAAGCTACGCGGGAGCCGGAGCGTTTGCGGCGTTGAATCCATCTTCCTGACGGCCGTAGGTCCCCTGCGATGCGCGTGCTGATCTGGTTGATGACGGCGCTGCTTGGAGCGCTGCTGTACTTGCTGGTAGCTGGCGATGGAGGTCTGCTGAGCCTGTGGGATCAAGCGGGAGAAGTCCAGCGACTAAAGGAAGAAAATGAAAAACTGGCTGAACGCAACCGTATCCTGTCGGCGGAACTGGAGGATTTGCGCTCCGGGCTGGAAGGGATCGAGGGTCTGGCACGAGATCGTCTCGGTATGATCCGGGAAGGTGAGGAGTTCTACCAGTTGGTCGGACCCGAGGTCGGGGAGCGTCCGGACGAACCGGTCATTCCCGCACCGGTACCCGAGGCGCCGTGAGGGCGAACGAGGCGATCGTGAAGGAAGTACATGCAGTGGTGGCGGGAGGCGGTTCCGGTTCCCGCTTCGGTAGCGCCAAATGGAATGCGCCGCTTGGAGGGCGGCGGATGCTGGACTATGCCTTGCGGCCGTTCGCGATGTGCCACCCGACGGTCCGGAGTATTACCTTGCTGTTGCCGGAGTCGGCGCTTGGTGGTGAACCGCCGCGGCTTCCGGCGGCGGTGGCATTCCGGGAAATGTCCGGCGGGACGACCCGGGCCGACAGCGTCCTGCGTGGGTTGGAGGCCGTGCGGCAGGATGCGGGGAAAGATGCTTGGGTGCTGGTGCACGATGTTGCACGGCCCTGTGTCTGGCAGTCGGATGTCGAAAAACTGCTGGGCGAGGCTGGTGCAGACGGGGGTTTGTTGGCAGTGCCGGTGACCGACAGCGTCAAGCGTGCCGAGGGCGATCGAGTCGCGGCGAGCGAGGACCGACAAGTTTTGTGGCGGGCGCAGACGCCGCAGTTGTTCGAACTTGACGCGCTGCACCGTTGCCTGCGCCGGGCGCTGGAGGAGGGTGCGGAAGTGACCGACGAATCGCAGGCAATGGAGCGTGATGGCTACCGGCCGCGCCTGGTCGCCGGTCGCGAGGATAATATAAAGGTGACATGGCCCGAAGACCTTGCTCGGGCCGAGTCGATTTTGCAACAGGATCCGGATCATGCGTATTGGACACGGTTATGACGTTCACGCGTTTACCGCCGGGGATGGTCTCTGGCTCGGTGGTGTGCGCATCGAACACAATCAGGGCGTGACGGCCCACTCCGACGGCGACGTGGTGCTGCACGCGTTGATGGACGCCCTTCTCGGGGCGGCGGGATTGGGGGACATCGGACAACACTTCCCGGACCACGATGCCCGCTATCGCGATGCCGCGAGCGGCGACTTGCTGCAGGACGTGTTGCAGAAGATCCGGGCACAAGGCCTGGGCGTGGTCAATGTCGACATCACGGTCATCGCGCAGGCTCCCCGGCTTGGACCGCACCGCGAGGCCATGATCCGGTCAATGGCGCAACTGCTGCAGTTGGACGAGAACCGGGTCAATCTCAAGGCGACCACGCATGAAGGTCTCGGCGCGCTGGGCAGGGGCGAAGGTATCGCCGCGCATGCCGTGGCGCTGCTCGAGGACGTCGACTGACCGTGTCGGCACCGGAGTTCGACGCGGAAACCTGTTTCGGTAGCGACGGGCAGTTGGCCCGGGAAGTCCACGGCTACCGGCCACGTGAAGAACAGAGCGCCATGGCGGCGGCGGTGTGGGATGCCTTGCGCCGTGAACGCACGCTTGCCGTCGAGGCGGGGACCGGGGTCGGCAAGACGTTTGCCTATCTGATGCCGGTACTGGCGTCCGGGCGCAAGACCCTGATCGCGACCGGCACTCGCCACCTGCAGGATCAACTGTTCCGAAAGGACCTGCCGGTCGCGCTCAAATCGATCCACGGTGCCGGCGGCAGCCGGATTTGTCTTCTGAAAGGCCGTGCCAACTACCTGTGCCTCCATCGCTACCAGGCCTATGTGGCTGGCGACCTTGGCCGAAGCCCGGATGAACAGGTGGAAAGGCTGCAGGCATGGGCAGACGACACCGACACCGGAGACTTGGCGGAACTCGACTGTCCCGAGGACGATCCGATCGTCCCGGCCATCACTTCGACACTGGAGAACTGCCTCGGGAAGAAGTGTGCGGAATACGAGGATTGCTTCGTGGTCCGGGCTCGCGAGCGGGCGAGGAGGGCGGACCTGGTGATCGCCAACCATCACCTGTTCGCGGCGGATTTGGCGTTGCGCGAAGATTCACTCGGCGAGCTGTTGCCGGAGTTCGAAGTGCTGGTGTTCGACGAGGCGCACAAGCTGGCGGAAGTGCTGGAGGTGTTCTGGAGCAGCCAGCTGAGCACCGCCAGGATCCAGCAGTTGTGCCGCGATGCGGAGACGGTGGTGCAGCGCGAACCGGACGGGAATCAGGCGTTGATCCTGTGCGCGCGTATGGTGCGCCAGGCTATGAAGCAGGTGACGGCGCAGTTGCAGACGGCGCTGGAAGGGACGGAGCCGGGCGATCGGGTTCCGCCACCGGAGGGATTTGCCGAATGGGTGCAGCCGCTGGTCTCCGCGCTGGAGGTGCTGCGCAAGGAAGTCGAGGACCGTCGGCAGGACAGTCCGGACATCGAGAATCTGGCCGAGCGCTGCGGGCGGCTGACGGAGGAGTTGGCAGGTTGGCCGAGCGGAGAGGAGGATTGTTGTGAATACCTGAATCTCTCCCGGCAGGGGTTCACCCTGCATCAGGTGCCGATCGACATCAGCGGCATTTTCGCGCAGGCGCGCACACGGTACGCACCCCGCTGGGTGTTCACGTCCGCGACCCTGTCTGTCGGCGGGGACTTCGACTATTTCATCCGAAAACTCGGCCTCGGCGCGGAGACTGACACTCTGCAACTCGATAGCCCTTTCAATTTCCAGGCGCAGACACTGTTGCACCTGCCGCCGGACCTGCCGGATCCGCGCACCCCGGAGTACAACGAAGCCATGCTCGAGGCTGTGTTTCCGTTGCTCGAACAGTTGCGTGGCCGGACCTTCCTGCTGTTCACCAGCCTGCGTGCAATGGAGGAAGCGGGGCAATGGCTTGAGGGGCGCCTTGATTGCACACTACTCAAGCAGGGAGAGGCGCCGCGGCGAAAACTGCTGGAACGTTTCACTGAGCGACCGGACGCCGTACTGCTCGGCTCGATCGGATTCTGGGAGGGCGTGGACATCCGTGGCTCCGCGCTCAGTTGCGTGATCATCGACAAGATCCCGTTCGTCTCGCACATAGATTTGCTCTATCAGGCCCGGATGAAAGCAATCCGGGAGGCGGGCGGCGACCCGTTCCGGCAACTACAACTGCCCCGAGCCGCGCTGATGCTGAAACAGGGAGTGGGGCGGCTAATCCGCAGCGTGACGGATCAAGGCGTGGCCGTAATCGCCGATCCGCGGCTTCAGAGCCAGTGGTACGGCCGCCACCTTATGGCTGGCTTGCCGGATATGCCGATCAGCACCGACCTCGGACAGACGCTGGAATTCCTGCAGGAGAGGATCGAATGAAAGATGCCCCCGCGGTGCTGGCGCTCGAGACCTCTACCGAAATCTGTTCGGCGGCCTTGGCTGTGGGTGGGCGGATCGAGGAGTGCACCCTGACGGTACCGCGGGAGCACACCCGGCACATCTTGGGGCAAGTGGACGAGTTGCTCGGCGAGGCGGGATTGGCCGCTGCCGACTTGGAGGCGGTGGCGTTCGGCCGCGGCCCGGGGACGTTCACTGGGGTGCGGGTAGCTACTGCCCTGGCGCAGGGGCTGGCGGTCGCCCATGGCCTGCCTTTGCTGCCGGTCTCTTCACTGGCTGCGCTGGCTTGGAGGGCTTGGCATGAACATCAGGTTTCGCCGGTGCTCGCGGTGATGGACGCACGGTTGGAAGAAGTCTACTGGGCGATGTTCAAGATCGACGCCGAGGAGGTTTCGGTCTTGCATCCGGAGTCGCTGTCGACGCCGGTGGAACTACTCGCGCAATTGCCCTCGTTGCCCGGTGGCTGGCAGGGCGCCGGATCCGGTTGGGCCCTGCCCGAGATGCAGCCGGGCGCTGGGCCGGGAACGGCCGTGGACTCCGGCCTGAGGCCGGATGCCCGATCGGTACTGGAGCTTGCGTTGCAGGATTTTCGTGCTGGCCGGATTGCAGACTTCGAACAGGCCCAGCCGACCTACCTCCGGCATCCGGTGCGGTCGTGAGCGAGTCGCGTCCGCGGTTTCATCTTGCGATCGCAGTTGACGATTTGTCAGCGGCGGAAGCCTTCTATGCCGGGGTCCTGCAGTGCCGCATCGGGCGCGCATCCGAGAAATGGATCGACTTTGACCTGATGGGGCACCAGGTCACGGCGCACCACTGCGACACGGCTCGGGAAGAGGCCCGCAACCCGGTCGACGGGGAGTCCATTGCGGTTCCCCATTTCGGACTGATCCTGGAATGGGAGCAGTGGGAAATTCTGGTGGAACGCCTCCGGGTCTGCGGGGCGGCATTCGACTTGAAACCGACCGTCCGCTTCCGGGGAGAAGCCGGAGAACAGGCGACCGTGTTCGTGCGCGACCCGGCCGGCAACATGCTGGAGTTCAAGGCGTTCCGCGATCCGCATCAGGTTTTTTCCTGTCCCCCGAACTCGTGAAATTATCAGCCACCTCACTTTGATCCCCCGCCACATTATCAGGTGTACAATTCCCTTCAAAAGTTGAGCGGGAGTTGAAAGAGGCTCTTCGAGCTTTTGTGTGGAATGAAGAGTAGGATGGTCATTTCCGTGCGATCTGGAGGGGCCGATGGAAGAGTCCAGGAAGTTGCTTGAACAACTGATGTTTTTGTATGCGCCGTGGGAGGTCGTGTCGGTGTCGTG
>CAZGIH010000025.1:0-53245 GCA_964526195.1 uncultured Chromatiales bacterium
TCAACTCAAAGGTGCAGTGGATCAAGCGGCAGGCGTGTGGCTACCGCAGCCGCGAACGCTTCCGCCAGGCCATCTACTTTCACCTCGGCGGATTGGACCTGCATCCCAGACCGCCTTTCCACACGAAACCGTGAAGAGCCATTTTTCGAGATTCTTCGGAGAACAATTCCATTTCTGTTAAAATTGCCAAGTTAGCCTTTTCCCGGCGCACGATTTCGCATCGTGCCGGGTGAGGTTGCCCTAATCAATGAGTTGAGGACTCTTCAAGTGGATCGAGAAAAACAGATTGAAGCCCTGCAGAAGGACTGGGACACCAATCCCCGCTGGCGCGACGTGCGCCGCGGCTACTCTGCAGAAGATGTTGTACGCCTGCGCGGCTCGCGCGTGCCTGCCAACACTGCCGCGACGGAAGGTGCCGAGAAACTCTGGCGCCTGGTCAACGGCGAGGCGCGCAAAGGATATGTCAACTGCCTCGGTGCCCTGACCGGCGGTCAGGCGGTACAGCAGGTCAAGGCCGGCATTGAGGCCATCTACCTGTCCGGCTGGCAGGTTGCCGCTGACGCCAACACATCCGAAACCATGTACCCGGACCAGTCCCTGTACGCTTACGATTCGGTGCCGACCGTGGTGCGCCGCATCAATAACGCGTTCAAACGCGCGGACGAGATCCAGTGGTCGCGCGGCATCAACCCCGGCGATGAGGAATTTGTCGACTATTTCGCCCCGATCGTGGCGGACGCCGAGGCCGGGTTCGGCGGCGTGCTCAACGCCTTCGAGTTGATGAAAAACATGATCAACAACGGTGCCGCCGGGGTCCACTACGAGGATCAGCTGGCCGCTGTCAAGAAGTGCGGCCACATGGGCGGGAAAGTGCTGGTGCCGACCCAGGAAGCCGTCCAGAAACTAGTCGCGGCCCGGCTGGCCGCCGACGTCATGGGCGTCCCCACCGTGGTACTGGCACGCACCGATGCGGAAGCCGCCAACCTCGTGACCTCCGACTTCGACGAGAACGACAAGCCTTTCCTGACCGGCGAGCGGACCTCTGAAGGTTTCTACCGCGTGCGCAACGGCCTGGACCAGGCCATCTCGCGCGGCCTGGCGTATGCGCCTTATGCGGATCTGGTCTGGTGCGAGACCGGCACGCCGGATCTGGAATTCGCCAAGGCGTTCGCGGATGCCTTGCGCAAGGAATATCCGGATCAGTTGCTGGCTTACAACTGCTCTCCCTCCTTCAACTGGCGGAAGAACCTGGACGATGCAACCATCGCCAAGTTCCAGCGCGAGCTGTCGGCGATGGGCTATAAGTACCAGTTCATCACTTTGGCCGGCATTCACAGCATGTGGTACAACATGTTTGACCTCGCTTACGACTACGCGGGCGAGGAAGGCATGAAGCACTACGTGGAGAAAGTCCAGGAGCCGGAGTTCTCTTCGGCAGACCGGGGTTACACGTTCGTCAGCCACCAGCAGGAAGTCGGGGCCGGCTACTTCGATGACGTGACCACCGTCATCCAAGGCGGACAGTCTTCCGTCACGGCACTGACCGGGTCTACCGAAGAAGAGCAGTTCTAACGGCCTTCGGCCAAGGGTGCGCCATGGCGGCTGAAGAGTACGAGCACATCCACATCCCGGTGGACGGCGAGCGGATCACGATCGGCTCGGACCAGTCGCTGGAAGTCCCCGACCACCCGATCATCCCCTTCATCGAAGGGGACGGGATCGGGATTGACGTCACGCCCGTCATGCGGCAGGTCGTGAAACAGGCGGTCAAGATTGCCTACGGCAGCGAGCGAAAAATCTACTGGATGGAGATCTACGCGGGCGAGAAAGCCAGCAAACTGTACCAGCAAGGCAACTGGCTGCCCGACGAGACGCTGCAAGCGATGCAGGACTACGTCGTATCAATCAAGGGGCCCTTGACCACGCCGGTCGGCGAAGGCATCCGTTCGCTTAACGTCGCCATTCGCCAGCAGATGGATCTGTACGCCTGCGTGCGGCCGATCCGTTTCTTCCCCGGCACACCGACTCCGTTGAAGACCTCCGACACGACCGACATGGTCGTGTTCCGGGAAAACACCGAAGACATCTACGCCGGCATCGAATGGCCCAACGGTTCGGCCGAGGTCCACAAGTTGATCGAATTCCTGCAAAAGGAAATGGATGTCCACGGAATCCGGTTTCCCGAAAGCTCCGGCATCGGCATCAAGCCAGTTTCCCAAGAAGGCTCTTCCCGGCTGATCCGGAAAGCGGTCCGCTATGCGATCGACAACCACCGCTCTTCGGTCACCCTGGTGCACAAGGGCAACATCATGAAGTACACCGAGGGTGCGTTCTGCCGCTGGGGCTACGAACTGGTAACGGAGGAGTTCGGGGCCGAATTGATCGGCGACGGACCATGGCGGACGATCAAGAACCCGAAAAACGGAGAGCCCATCGTGGTCAAGGACGTCATTGCGGACAATTTCCTGCAGCAGATCCTTTTGAAGCCGGCCGACTACGACGTCATCGCCACCCTGAACCTCAACGGCGACTACATTTCGGATGCGCTGGCGGCCCAAGTCGGGGGAATTGGTATTGCGCCAGGCGCCAATATGGCGGACGCAGTCGCGGTGTTCGAGGCGACCCACGGCTCCGCACCCAAGTATGCCGGCAAAAACCGGGTCAACCCCGGCTCCATCCTGCTGTCCGCCGAAATGATGCTGCGCTACCTCGGTTGGACCGAGGCCGCCGACCTGATTCTCAAGGGAATTGCCGGGGCGATCGCCAACAAGTATTTGACCTACGACCTGGCTCGGGTCCGGGCCGGTATTTCGGCCGGCCGTCATGGCACCGCCGGCAGCCGGCAACGGGTGGAAGAGCATATGCAGGAGTTGATTCCCGGGGCCACCCTGGTGACAACTTCCGGGTTCGCCGACGCCGTCATCCAACACATGCAATGACGGCGGTCTTGCTATAATTGTTACTCCCCGATCACGGTAGTGTCATGCAAGAACCAGAGCCAATCTACAAAGTGATCTTCTTCTCCAACGGGGAAATCTACGAGATTTACGCGGAGCACGTTTACTCCTCCGACCTGTATGGCTTCATCGTCATCGAAGGGATCATTTTCGGCGAGAAGGCGAAAGTGGTGGTCGATCCGAGTGAAGAACGGCTGAAGGCTGAGTTCGAGTCCGTCCCCCGGACCTATATCCCGATGCACTCGGTCATGCGCATCGACGAGGTGGAAAAAGCGGGAACCGGCGAAATCCGCAAGGCCGAAGGAAACGTCACGTATCTGCCCCCGATGGCGGGTACGGGCGACATCCAGAAAGCCTAGGCTTTCCGCCAGAGGGATCCCGGAGAGGTGCCGGAGCGGTCGAACGGGCTCGCCTGGAAAGCGGGTGTGCGGTAATACCGTACCGAGGGTTCGAATCCCTCCCTCTCCGCCAGACTTACGGTCGGCCAATGACCGTATTTGAAACCCTGAAACAGCCCAGTATCGCCATGATTCCTGTTCAGGTCGACTCCCCCAAACCGACCAAATAACAAGATGAAAGTCATCTGAACGGGGTATACTTTCCGGAATCATGCCTTCTCTGTCTCGCATCGCGCCCGTACTCCCGCTTGCAGCCATCCTCGCCCTGCCCGCCTGGGCGGCATTCCCTTGGGAAGGCGGCGAGGATTCGCTGCCTTCGCTGGCCCCGATGCTCGAAAAAACCGTGCCGGCGGTTGTCAATATTTCCACCGCTCACGAAGAGGTGGTGCGCACGGGCCCGCTGTTCCGGGACCCCTTTTTCCAACATTTTTTCGGCCTGCCCGGCCAACAGACTCGGAAACGGGTGCGGCGAGGTCTCGGCACCGGCGTGATCCTAGATGCAAAAAAAGGCCATGTCGTCACCAACCATCACCTGATCGCTCGAGCGGATGACATTACGGTGGCCCTGAGCGACGGGCGTGAAGTCAAGGCCGAATTGATCGGCTCGGACAGCGAAACGGATGTGGCCATGCTGCGCATCGAGGCCGAGGACCTAACCAGCCTGCCGTTCGCCGATTCCGAGCAACTCCGAGTCGGCGATTTCGTCGTGGCGATCGGCAACCCTTTCGGCTTAGGCCAAACCGTAACTTCCGGGATCGTCAGCGCTCTGGGCCGCAGCGGCGTATTCGACAACTTCGGCTACGAGGACTTCATCCAGACCGACGCCTCTATCAACCCCGGAAATTCCGGCGGCGCCCTGGTGAACTTGCGGGGTGAACTGGTCGGCATCAATACCGCGATCCTGAGCCGGTCCGGCGGCAATATCGGGATCGGTTTCGCGATCCCCATCCACATGGTGCTCCAAGTAGCCAACCAATTGACCGAATTCGGCCAGGTACAGCGCGGCCAACTAGGGGTACAGGCTCAGGCCATGACCCCGGAACTGGCGGAAGCGTTTGGTCTCAAACAGACTGAGGGGGTCGTCATCACCGAAGTGGTGGAAGGGTCACCGGCCGAACAGGCTGGAATTGTCCCGGGAGACATTCTGGTGCGCATTGATGGAGAAGAGATCCGTGATGTCAAGGACATGCGCAATGTGCTGGGCCTGCTGCGTGCTGGCCGAGAAGTGGAGATTGAACTGCTCCGCGGCCGCGAGACCGTAACCGTCCACGCAGCGACCGCAACCCTGCGCATTGACGGGGCCAATCTCCATTCGACCATGGCCGGGCTGACGCTGTCGACCCAGCGGGATGCCGGGACGACGTTCGTCGAAATCGTCAAGGCCGAGCCCGGTTATCCTGCCACGCAGGCCGGGATTCGTGCCGGCGACCGGTTGCGCTCCGTCAACCGCCGTCCCGTGAAGAGCGTGGAGGATGTCCGCGCCACCATTGACCGGGATTCCGCTAAAGTGCTGCTTCAGGTCCAGCGCGGAACACGCAGCCAGTTCATTTTGCTGCCCTGACCATGACTCCCGTCACCCAGAAAGGCGATCTTCACCGCAGTGTTGCCCAGACCCACCGGCGGTTGCGCCTGTTGGTCGGCTTCGGAAGCTTGTTGCTGCTACTGTTGCTGCTGCGAATCGGCTGGATGCAGACAATTCACACCGCACACTTCACCGCGTTGTCAACGGAAAACCACCTGCGCCAGATTCCCCTGCCTCCTTCACGCGGTCTGATTTTCGACCGCCACGGTACTCTGCTTGCGGATAACAGCGTCGCATACAGCCTGAGCTTGATTCCTTCCCAGATTGACGACCTGGATGCCACGATTTCGAAGTTGCGGGAACTGGCCGACATCCATGACCGCGAAGTCCAGCGATTTCAGCAGCGCGGGCAAAGCAGCAAATTTGAAACGACTCCGCTCAAGATCGATCTGTCGGAAGAGACGATTGCGCGCGTCGCTGTGCAATTACACCAATTACCGAGCATTTACCTGGAGGCCTATGCCGCGCGCCGCTACACGTACGGCGAATCTACGGCTCATGTGCTCGGCCATCTGGCCAGCATCAGCAAGAGAGATCGGGAGCGCATTGATTTATATCGTTATCGGGGAACCCGGAGGATTGGCCGGGCCGGGATCGAACATCAGTATGAATCTCTTCTGCTCGGGACCCCCGGCCTGCAGCAAGCTGAAGTCAATGCACAGGGCCGTTCCCTGATGGTGCACGATCGCAAGGCGCCCACTCCCGGCAGCAATCTGGTTCTTACGTTGGATGCCGACCTGCAGCGGGTGGCAAGTGACGCCATGGCTGGACTGGAGGGCGCAATCGTTGCCATCGAACCCTCAACTGGCGACATTCTGGCATTGGTCAGCACGCCCAGTTTCGACCCGGACGTGTTCGGGCACAGCATTGATCCCGGCGACTACCAGAACTTGGTCCGGGACGCGAAAAATCCGCTGCTCAATCGTGCCATCCAGGGGCAGTACGCGCCGGGCTCCACCATCAAGCCCTTTGTTGCCCTCGCCGGGCTTGAGTCTGGCCACGCCATCCCGGACAAACAGTTTTTCGCTGCCCCTCAATTCAAGATTCCGAACTATCGCCGCCCCTTCCGTGATTGGAAGGACGAGGGTCACGGCTGGGTCACGGTCAGTTCTTCGATCACCCAATCCTGCGATGTTTATTTTTATTCACTGGCTTACCGCATGGGAATCGAGGCATTAGAACCTTTCCTGGCGCAATTCGGGCTCGGTCAGACCCAGCAGCTCGACCTGCCCGGGGAACGCCCCGGGCTGCTTCCCAACGAAACATGGAAGCAAAAGATGTACGGGCAATCCTGGTATCCAGGCGAAACCGTGATCATGGGCATCGGTCAAGGGTACCTGCTGCTGACTCCTCTGCAACTCGCCACCGCGACCGCAGCACTGGCGACCCGCGGCATCCGCATGAAACCGCGTCTACTGCGCGCCTACGAACAGGATGGAGACATCATCGAGAACCTGCCGGAAGAACTCGGGCGAGTAACACTCTCCAATCCAGCCTGGTGGGACCTGGTCACGAACGCTATGGTGGATGTAGTCCACGCTGAGAACGGAACTGCCCGGCGCTCTGGACTGGATGCGACGTATCGCATCGCAGGCAAGACCGGAACCGCACAGGTCATCAACTACGGCGAAAAACGTCCTGATTTCGAAGATCTCCCCGAACATATTCGCGACCATTCCCTGTTCATCGCTTTCGCCCCCGCTGAAGCACCGGAAATCGCCCTTGCGGTCATTGTCGAGCACGGAGGCCACGGCTCCACTATGGCCGCACCCATTGCCCGCCAAGTCCTGGACGCCTACCTCCTGAGAGCCTTGTGATGGCGCAGCACTTTTACACCTCTGCCGTATCCAGACTCGTGGAGCCACTGGACCGCACCTTGATGGCGTTGCTCCTGGCGGTCCTGGCGCTCAGCCTGACAATTCAATACAGCGCCAATGACATGAGCCTTCAAGCGACTCAGCAGCATGCCATTCGCATCGGGATCGGCCTGCTCGCGCTTCTGGCCATGGCGCACATTACTCCGCGGCGCCTGAGGCGATGGGCCCCTGCCCTGTTCCTGCTCAACCTGCTGTTGTTGGTGGCCGTCGTGTTCTATGGCAGCGGCAGCACCGCACAGCGCTGGTTGTCGTACGGCCCGATTGCCCTCCAACCGTCCGAGTTACTCAAACTCACCATTCCCATGATCGTGGCCTATATCCTGGGGCCCTCCCTGCCGCCCCTGTCCACTCTCCGCGTCAGCTTGGCCTTGGGGCTGGTAGCCCTCGCGACCTGGCTGGTTGCAATCCAGCCGGATCTGGGCACGGCGCTTTTGGTCTCCGCGATCGGGGTCTCGGTCATCCTGCTGGCCGGAATTTCAAGGCGATGGATTCTCGGCCTGGGGGCACTGTCCGGCATCAGCCTGCCGTTCGTATGGCAGTACGCCTTGCGCGAATACCAGAAGGACCGAATCCGGATTTTCTTCAACCCGGAAACCGACCCGCTCGGTAGCGGCTACAACGTCATCCAGTCCAAGATCGCCGTCGGCTCCGGCGGCATCTCCGGCAAGGGCTGGACCCAAAGTACCCAGGCGCAGTTCGATTTCCTGCCCGAGCACTCGACCGATTTCATCTTTTCCGTCTACGCCGAGGAATTCGGCTTGATCGGGGTCGCCCTGCTCATCATCCTGTACCTGGCGATTCTGTGGCGAGTGGTCGCTCTGAGCCGTGCCGGACCGGACCGGTTCAGCCAACTGCTGATCGGCGGGCTCGGCCTGTCCCTGCTTTTACATGTCCTGATCAATATCGCGATGACCATCGGCTATGCCCCCGTGACCGGGTCGCCGTTGCCTTTGCTAAGCTATGGGGGAAGTGCCATGATTAGCACTCTGGCCGCATTCGGTATGATGATGGCGGCCCGGCATTACGCCCACGCGCGTCACAAATAAAGCGAGGAGCCTGCATGATATTCGGAAATCGCTGGCTTTTGCTGTGCCTTTTGCCGGGCTGTGCCCTGGCAGACGAAAGCCACATCCCGTATATTGAACGTCCCGAGGTCCGCGCCTGGGCCGAACAGGTCGTGAACGAGCACGGCCTGTCCTCCGAACGCATCCACAGACTGATCGCGGAATGCCAGCGCCAAGCCCAAGTCATTGCCAGCGCCCAACGCCCCGCCGAATCCAAGCCCTGGCACTGGTACCGGAACATCTTCCTCACCAGCGACCGCATTAACCGGGGGCGCACCTATCTCAGAAAACATGCTGATCTGCTCGGGGAAGCGGAGAGCGCCTACCAAGTGCCGGCCGAAGTGATCACCGCCATTATTGCGGCCGAATCCAACTTCGGGCGCAATACCGGAGCGCACCCGGTGCTGGACACCTTGGTGACCTTGGGGTTCGACTACTCGCCTCGCGGGGAATTCTTCCGCCAGCAACTGGAGCAGTTGTTCCTGCTGGAACGCGAAGCCGGGCTGGACATCAAGAACCTGCGCGGCTCATGGGCCGGCGCACTCGGACAGGCCCAGTTCATTCCCAGCAGCTACCGGCATTTCGCCATCGACGGCGATCACGACGGCCGGCGCGATCTGTGGGACAGCCCAGCCGACATCATCTTCAGCATTGCGAACTACTTCAAGGAGCATCATTGGCGCCCGGACGAACCGGTCGCGGAACTGATTCATCCCGAAAATCCCGATCAGGTACCGCTGAGCAAGGCCCTGCTTCCGGACATCCCGTCGGAACGGTTGGCCGCATCCGGAATCATGCTGCAGAACCCGACCGCCGAACCGGTGGCCGTGCACAGATTCGAGAATTCTAAATCGCCCGAATATTGGGTCGGCTATCACAACTTTTACGTAATCACGCGTTATAACCACAGCGCCCTGTACGCGCTGATGATCCACCAGTTGAGCCAGGCCCTGAAGAATGATCCGGGGCTCTGACCGCACTGCCTGGCTGCTGGCCTTGGCCTTGGCTGGCAGTGGATGCAGCGTCTACGACTACGTCGCCGAGACTTTCGACGACTCGGAGCCCAAAAGCCGTTCTGGCGCTTCCTCCAGCTATGTCGTCTTCGGCGTTCGCTATCACGTGCTGGACTCGGCCGAGGGCTATGTCGAACGCGGACTGGCGTCCTGGTACGGGCCGAAGTTTCACGGTAGGAAAACTTCCAGTGGCGAGGTTTTCGACATGCACCAAGTCACCGCCGCACACAAGACCCTGCCTCTGTCTACCTGGGTCAAAGTCACCCACCTTGAGACCGGCCACTCCATCACTGTCCGCGTGAACGATCGAGGCCCCTTCAAGGAGGACCGCATCATCGACCTGTCCCGCCAAGCTGCCTTGGCCCTGGGAATCGTCGACGAGGGACTGGCCCCGGTCGAGGTGCGCGCCATCCGCGGCCCCAGCACGGCGCCCCAAGCCACCGAACACCAGTTCCTGCAACTTGGTGCTTTCGCAATCCGGAGCAACGCGGAGGCTTTTGTGCAAAAATTGCGCCGCCAAGGACTGGTCCGGCTTTCCGTCCGAACCCGGAAGCGGGACATGACACTGCACCGGGTCCTGCAGGGCCCGTTCGATGACAGCGCCAAATTTGACCAAGCCATCACGAAACTCGAAGCTCTTGGCATTACCGAATACACCCCAGTCAACATTCCCCACTGGAAACCCATAAGGAAGCAATGATTCGCCTGATCCTCGCCACGCTGTTGCTGGCCGGCCCGGCCTGGGCCGAACTGCCAACCCCACCTGCCCCCTCACTGGACGCGCCCAGCTATATTCTGATGGACACGCAAACCGGCGAGGTCCTGGCCGAGGCCAATGCCGACCAGCCGGTCGAGCCGGCCAGCCTGACGAAAATCATGACTACGTACCTGGCCTTTCGGGCCCTAGGAGACGGCCTGATCGGGGAACAGGACCTGGTGACGATCAGCCGCAAGGCGCGCAAAGCGATCGGCTCCCGGATGTTCGTAGAAGTCAATAGTCAAGTCCCGGTCATTGACTTGCTGCGCGGCATCATCGTGCAGTCCGGCAACGACGCCAGCATCGCGCTCGCGGAACATATCGCCGGCAATGAAGAGTCTTTTGCCGACATGATGAATGCGGAGGCCGAACGCCTAGGCATGAATAAGAGCCGTTTTATTGATTCATCCGGGCTCGGCGGGCCGGACCACTACATGTCGGCCCGTGACACCGCCATTCTTTCCGCCGCCATGATCAACGAGTTTCCTGAACTCTACGCAATGTTCCGGGAACAGGAATACACCTGGAATGGCATCAAGCAGCCCAACCGCAACCGCCTCTTGAAATTGGATCCCACGGTAGACGGCATCAAGACCGGCTTCACCGAGGCGGCGCAGTATTGCCTAGCCGCAAGTGCCGTGCGCCCGGACTTGGACGACATGCGATTGGTTTCGGTCGTCCTCGGCGCCAAAAGCGGACGAGCCCGGATCCGCGATAGCCGGGCCCTGCTGAACTGGGGGTTCCGTTTCTTCCGTACGCGGAAGATTCATACCGGCATGAACCCATTGACAGAAATCCCGGTATGGTTTGCGGAAACCGAGCAGGTGCCGGTGGGGTTGGCCGAAGACCTAGTGATGACCTTGCCGGTCGCGGCATACGAACAACTGAAAACTACCTACCACCTAGAACCAGAAGTAGAAGCGCCTCTCACGAAGGGGCAACCGGTCGGGCGAATTACCGTGCGCCATGAAAACCGGATCCTGGCTCAGATGCCGGCCGTAATCCTGGCCGACGTGCCGCAGGTCGACTTTTTCACCCGACTCTGGCACCGGCTGCGGCGATTGATGAACTAATCGCGCATTGACCCGCCACCCAGGTTCGTGCCTGGAGCCCCAGCAATACCCCTTGCGGAATGCCGTCCACCGGTTCCATAATAAGAACATGTGAGCCAAGAGACATTGGTATGGACTACATGAAATTGCCAGGGCGGAATCATCACGACGATTCGATCCCATAAGTTGCCATGTCGATTCCTGCCTACTACAACGGCGAATACCGCCCTCTTGAGGGACTCACGATCCCGATCATGGATCACGGCTTCCTGTTTGCCGACGGCGTCTATGAGTTGATGCCCGTCTACTGCAAACGCCCGCGCTGCCTGGATGACCACCTGGAACGCCTGAAAAATAGCTTGGCTGCAATCCACATCAACAATGCACCGGAAGAATCCACTTGGCGGGAAATCTGCACCCGCCTGATCGAACAGAGCCCCGACGATTGCTTCGTGTATTTCCAGGTCACGCGCGGCGTCATCCCCGATGGGGCACCTTTCCGAAAGCAGTTTCTGGACGGCTCGCCCACTGTTTTCGCCATGGCGCAACCCCTGCCGGCAAGGCCCGACTCCATCTCCGCCATCACCCGCGAAGACCAACGCTGGGGGCGCTGTCATATCAAGTCCATCATGCTGCTGGAAACCGTTTTCGCGACGCAGGCCGCGGTAGACCAACAGGCGGGGGAAGCCATCCTGCATCGGGGAGAAGAAGTGATGGAAGGAGCGACCAGCAATGTCTTTGCCGTGGTGGACGGACAAGTCCGGACGCCCGCACTAAGCCCCCGGATCCTGCCCGGTGTTACTCGGAAATTGACACTGAAGTTGATGCGCGAGAACGGGATGGAATATCAAGAAGGCCTGTTGCGCATCGATGAATTGCGTCGTGCTGAAGAAGTCTGGGTCACCGGCTCCACCCGTGGCGTAATGCCCGTGGTCGAACTTGACGGCAATCCGGTGGGCGACGGGGCCATCGGCCCGGTTACACAACGTGTCCGCAACTGGTACAGCGAATTCTGCAACGCCTCATGATTCCTGCACCCCGAATCCGACACTGGGACTTGTACGACTACGAGCCCTGCGCCGAGGCCATGCGCCAGAAAACCGAAACAAGGGACGAGAACAGCGCGGACGAAATCTGGTTGCTGCAGCATCCGAGCGTCCTGACCCTTGGGGTCGGCGCCGACCCATCCCACATCCATCCCCAGTGCCCGTTGCCGGTGGTCCGCAGCAGCCGCGGCGGCCAAGTGACCTGCCACATGCCCGGCCAACTGGTCGTCTACACCTTGTTGGATCTGCGTCGGATGCACCTCGGGGTTCGCGCACTGGTAGAACGGCTGGAAAGTGCGGTGTTGGCCCTGTTGGAGGAAGCTCGAACACCCGCCCGCCGGAAAAATGGCATGCCCGGGGTGTACGTGGAAGGAAAGAAGATCATGTCCATCGGCTTGCGGATCAGCCGCGCTCAAAGCTCCCACGGACTAGCACTGAATGTCCGCCCGGATCTAAGCCTGTTCCGCCAAATCAACATCTGCGGCAACCCAAAACTCGAAGCCACAAGTCTGCAGGAGTGCGGACTGGACTGGAGCGTTGACGAGACTGCCCGGAAGCTCCTGCCGCACCTGCTGTACACCTTGTATCCGGGTAAGGTCTGCGCATGAGCCTTCCGCCCGGCATCAAGCAGACGACAGAGCAAAAGCTCTCGCGCATTCCAATCAAACCGTCTTTCGATGACCCGGTCCTGCGCAAACCGCCTTGGCTGCGCATCCGCCTCCAGCATGCTCCGCAGGTTCGGCAGATGCGTGAACTCCTGCGCCTGCAGTCCCTGCACACTGTCTGCGAGGAAGCTTCCTGTCCGAACCTGCCGGAATGCTTCGGACACGGCACTGCTACGTTCATGATCCTCGGCGACCTCTGCACGCGGCGTTGCCCTTTCTGTGACGTGGCCCACGGGCGACCGCTTCCGGTGGATGCCGATGAGCCGAAGCGCTTGGCGGAAACCGTTTCAGAACTGGATTTGCGCTACGTGGTTATCACCTCGGTGGACCGGGACGACCTGCACGACGGCGGTGCCCGGCATTTCGCGGAATGCGTTCGAGCGGTCCGCACGCGCAGTCCCGGCATCCGCGTAGAGATCCTGGTTCCTGACTTCCGCGGCCGGCTTGATCGAGCGCTGGAGGAATTAAGTGCTGCGGTTCCGGACGTGTTCAACCATAACCTTGAAACCGTTCCGCAGTTGTACCGCGCCGCACGTCCGGGGGCTGACTACCTCCACTCCTTGAAGCTACTGCAACAATTCGGCCATGCCCATCCGGATACTCCAACCAAATCAGGCCTGATGCTGGGCCTCGGCGAAACTCCGCAACAGGTGTGGGCCGTCATGCAGGATCTATTGGATCACGGCTGCCGGATGCTGACGCTGGGGCAGTACCTGCAACCGACCCGGCATCACCTCCCGGTTCGCCGCTACGTGCCACCAGAGGAGTTCGACGCGCTGGGTGACGAGGCCAAGCGACTCGGGTTCCTGGAAGTGGCCAGCGGACCCCTGGTGCGTTCCTCCTACCACGCGGATCGGCAGGCGGCGGGAATCCTAGGACAGCGGGCGGGTTCGGCCTGAACTTGCCGCAGAAGGAAGTTCGACTTGACTATAATCTCTCGCGCAAAGGAAATCCACCATGAAAATAGAAATCAACCGTACCGACATTGTTTTCATGATGATGGCCGCCGGTCTCTGCGGTGCAGGACTCGCGTTGGTTGTCAGCATCGTGCTCTGCTAGCCTGAAAGACCTCGACCTGCGTGTGCGCTTCAGGCTCCGCAGGATTGCCAAAAAGTAACTGCATTCCTCAGCGGCAGGCCGGCGGATCGGCTTTCAGGCCGTCTTTCACCAACAGAATCTGCCACAACTGGTTCTGTCGCGCCCGAAAAGAACCTGCACAACAGCTCAGATAATATCGCCACATGCGGAAAAATCGTTCATCGTAGCGCTCGC
This sequence comes from uncultured Chromatiales bacterium, assembly GCA_964526195.1. Classification (GTDB taxonomy): domain Bacteria; phylum Pseudomonadota; class Gammaproteobacteria; order Poriferisulfidales; family Poriferisulfidaceae; genus Poriferisulfidus. Next base: position 13,684 of record CAZGIH010000025.1, read on the forward strand.
GAAGGGATTCCCATGCGGACTCGAAATTGGTCCGCCACGCCATCAAGGTGCGGTCGTAATCTAGACCGAACGTATGCCAATCCTCCATCACGAACAGGTTCTCGATGGATTGCCCGATTTGCCGGATCGAGGGCACCACGCCGTGCGGGAAGATGTACCGGTTAATCCAAGGGTCGGTGCTGATTTCCGTATCATTGCGGCCAATAGTATGGAGGAGGAACCGGCCTCCGGATGGCAGCAGTTCATGCGCTTTGCGCATGAAGGTCCGGTAATTTTTGTAACCGACATGCTCGAACATTCCGATCGAATAGATTGCGTCGAACGTTTCGTCTGACGGCAGATCCCGGTAGTCCTGCTGGAGAATCTGGACGGCATACCCCTCGCAATGCTCGCGTGCAAGACTGGCCTGCTCCCCAGACAAGGTCACCCCGGTCACCTCCACGCCATAGCGTTCGGCGAAGAACCGGCACGCACCTCCCCATCCGCACCCGATATCCAAGATCCGAGTATTCGGCTGAAGTTCCAGCTTGCAGGCAATCAACTCCAATTTCGCCTCCTGGGCTTCATCCAAGGTTTCGGCTCGACGCCAGTAGCCGCAGGAATACATCATCGTTTGATCCAGCATCTTGCTGTAGAGATCATTCCCCACGTCGTAGTGCTGCCGGGCGACCTCCTTGGATCGGGCACGATTTTGCATGTTCAGGAGCCGTGAAAGTCCGAGGATCATGATCTTGTTGAGCCCAGTTACCTGATGCTCCAGGCCGGAGCCCAGCACCCGGGCAAAAAATTCGTCTAATGCCTCGCAATCCCACCAGCCATCCATATAGGATTCACCGAGGCCAAGCGAACCCTGCGTCAGAATTCGCCAATAGAGTTTGGGGTTGTGCACTTGGATGTCCCAAGGCTGGGAGCCATTCTCCTCGATCCCGGCAGTTGCCAGAATCTTCAACGCCCATTTCCTCGCAACGGACATGTTTAGCCTCCGCCAGACGGTTTGAACTGGTGCGCTTCTACTGTCCAACCTTCCCCATCAATTGTCAACATCAGGCAGGAAGGCCCATCGTGAACCCGGGTTCGGCCAGCCGCACCAGGATTCAACACCCAAGGGAGAGTTTCCTGATCACAGACCAGTCTGTGCGTATGCCCGTAGACAATGACTCTAGCTTCCGGCCATGCCTCCCTCAATCTCTCATGCGCCGGAGCCGCGCCGAACTGATCGCCGTGTGTTACGACTAGCGCCCCACCCGGAAGCCGAACCTCGGCTACGGTCGGCAAATCGTCTCCATTGGAAGCCCTGCCCCCGATGTCGTTATTGCCCGCTACAGCCACGACCTGCTTTTGTCCCACCAACCCCTCAAGAGTCTGAAGCACCGATGTCCCCAGCACATCTCCCGCGTGTACGATGCAGTCGGCACCAGCCAGGATTTCCTGGATGTTCGGGTCAATCCACCCGTGTGTATCCGACAACACCCCGATTGTGACTTTGCGGCGAGGGACTTCCGGCACCGCTTCCTCGGATCGAGGTCCGACCTGAGATTTACTCCCCATACTGCTGCTTCTGGAAGTCTTCCTTGTGCTTCGCGATCTGCTGCTGCCGACGCTGAGCCCAGACTGCTTGGCGTTCCCTGATTCGTTTCTCCCGAGCACCGGGCCTTACTTTCACTGAACTGACGCCGAATAACACCTGCTCCAGAAAGCTCATGGCAAACTTGAGCAAACTTTCCTCATTGTCCATCAGTTCCTGTTCCTGCTCCGGCGGCAGGTCCACGATTTCCTTGAATTTCGAGTTCTGTATAAATTCGCGGAAGCCGTCCAGGTCATAACTGCACATATCGAACAGTTGCAGGCTTCGTTCCGACGGCGAGCCCACCGTGGGACCTGCCGAACGCTTTTTCAAAATCAGCCTGCGCCAATGGCTGTTCATCTCGTCATATTTGTCCAAACCCTGCTCAACCCGATATTCCGCCACGCTCTGCTCGTGCGGTTCCTCATGCCCCAGACAGTGTGCTTCGTGTACGACAAAGTAGGCATCCTCAATCTCTCCGGCATCTTTTTTTCTCACCGCGACGTTGCCCAAGGCGTAATAGCGACAGGCGGCCGGACGGTCTTCGTAGACGCCGCACCCTTCCTCGGTCAGGTGGATGCACTCCGAGGTGCCCGGCTTGGTCGTCATTTTCAGCCCTGGCATGCCGTGGGCATCCATCTCGAACGGCACGGTATAACGCGCGACGAATTCGCTGGAAGTCAGGCCCAAACGGTTTTTCAGTTGCAGGATGTCGTACGGAGTAAGCTGCAGATCAATGTTTCGGCAACATGCATTGAAACAGGCGATATCTTTATGGCAACGGAACTGGAAAACACTGTCGAGATTCAACTCCACTGGCTGGATGGGAGAAGCCTGAGGAGGCGTTGCAGACTTCGCGAGAGAACTCATAAAAAAGCGTGAGAGCCACTTTGTGCATTTTATCGTATGACTGTGTCAGAAAAAAAACCAAAAGTAGCTGGATAACGCCCTCGCTGGAATTAACACCGCTCAATGCGTGTGCGCGTATGAAGCAAGTTAGTTGCCTGTTCTGGCCATAATCATGCCATTTGGCTGTGAGTGGTGAAAAACTAATGATGACAGCCACGCACGCTGGCTTCCCGCAGCTTTATTTAGCCTACAAATATCATATATTTCAATGTCTTGAAAAAAAAGTCGATCTATTCCGTTGAAAGGTTGCCCCATGTTGCCGAAACAATTCGAGAACCATATGTTGTATACTGTGAACATTGAGGCCACGGACCGAAGCGCGCATGCGCCGGGAATCTGGGCCTTTTGAACGAGTCACAGCAAGAAGTCTCCGTGATTGTTACCGACCATCATCGCAAACCGGACCCAGCCGAAAGACTTTTTGCCGCCTGCCCTGCATGAGCGCTATACGCGAACAAGAGATATGAATCCAACCATCTGCGAATCACATCTTGATGCGCGCGCCGCATGGCCCGATGCTCTCGACTGCATGGCGGGTGTTCTGCAACCGTTGAAGGATCATCATGAAACGAATTCTTGTAAACGCCACGCAGCAGGAAGAACTGCGCGTGGCCATGGTCGATGGCCAAGAGCTGTACGATCTCGACATTGAACTAACGGGGAACAAGCAAAAGAAATCGAATATCTACAAAGCAAAAATCGTTCGCATCGAGCCTAGTCTTGAAGCGGCATTTGTGGATTACGGCGCACCACGCCACGGATTTCTCCCATTTCGGGAAATCGCCCCGAATTACTTCAAGAGCCGAAATGCGGCTTCGATCCGTGAGGCCGTAAACAACGGCCAGGAATTGATCGTCCAGGTTTCCCAGGACGAGCGTGGCAACAAGGGTGCCGCGCTGACCACGTATCCCAGCCTGCCCGGCCGCTACTTGGTGCTGACGCCGAACAACTCGCGCGCCAGCGGAATCTCAAGGCAAATCGAAGGCGAAGACCGCGACGAACTCCAGAAGCTTGCCGCCCAGTTGACTCCGGTCGAAGGCGGCGGCGTCATTATCCGAACCGCCGGCATCGGTCACAGCATCGAGGAACTTCAGTGGGACCTCGACAACCAAGTCCGACTTTGGAAGGCGATTCAGGAAGCCGCCAAAAAGTCCGCGCCCTTCCTCATCTACAGCGACAATGATGCCGTTGTCCGCACACTGCGGGACAATCTCCGGGACGATATCGGCGAAGTCCTGATCGATGATGAGGAGACATATCAGGAAGCCAGCAAGTTCGTCGAACGAATGGCTCCGCAATACCAAAAAAACATCAAGCTATACCAAGAGACCATTCCTCTGTTCAGTCATTACCAGATCGAAAGCCAGATCGAGTCCGCGCACGATCGTATGGTCGGCCTGCCGTCTGGCGGCACAATTGCAATCGACCATACCGAGGCACTGGTTTCAATCGACATTAATTCGGCACGCGCTACCAAAAGCGGCGACATCGAAACAACCGCTCTGAACACAAATCTGGAAGCAGCCAGAGAAATCGCACGCCAACTGCGGCTACGCGACCTTGGCGGCTTGATCGTGATTGATTTCATTGACATGGTCAGTTCCTCTAATCAGAAAAAAGTAGAGAACGAGTTCCGGGAACGCACCCGGCTAGATCGAGCACGGGTTCAGATCGGCCGCATTTCCCGCTTCGGACTTCTCGAACTGTCCAGACAGCGGCTGCGCCCAGCTCTCGGGGAATTCACTCAGATCACCTGCCCCCGCTGCGATGGCCATGGCACGATCCGAACCATCCAATCCTTGTCTCTCGCCATTCTCCGCCTGATCGAAGAAGAAGCGATGAAGGAGAACACGGGAATAGTGGTTACAGAACTTCCCATAGAAGTAACTGCCTATCTGCTCAACGAGAAGCGTGACAGCATCGAGAAAATTACTCAGCGGCATGGCCCCCACGTTCGTTTGCTTCCAACCCCAGGGTTGGAGACCCCGCATTACCGCGTTCACCGCTATCGGGAAGATGATCCAGAGGCGCCGCGCCACTTCGATTACCAGTCTTCGGTGACTCACAAACCGGCCGAATCGGAAAAACCCCGCACCCCCAAATCTGCCTCAAGTCAGCGCAGACGCCGGGAGCGTCCGGTCATTGATGTGGCGGAACACATCACCGACTCTCCGAACAACAAAGGCCTGACACGTGGGCTTCGCCGGCTTTTCAACTTGTTCTCAAGTCCTAGCGCCCCACTCCCCGTAGAAACGAAAACCGAGCCGAGCCCCTCGGAAAGATCCAGGAGATCCGAATCGGATCGCCGGCGACACCGCTCTCGGCGACGCCGTGGAACTGGTCAACAGGCGCAACGCGAACAACGGGCCACGGGCGACAATTCCGGGCAGGGCAGCAGCCAACCGCGCCGACGCCGGCGTGGCCGGAGAGGAGGACGCAACCGCAGGCGCGCTGCCACGGCCGAATCTGCTGGCACTGGTTCCAACGGCGGCACGCCGCCTCAGGGAACATCCAAATCTGAGGCAAAGTCTCCGACCACTCCTAAGGCGTCATCGCCACCTCCTGTGGAGAGACCTCCTGCCGGAGAGTAACTTATTCTTCCGAGCCTGACTCGGCTTCCGAAACTTCTTCGATGATCGGATCCGACCAAGGCCCGGTGACCTTGTAGGTGACCGCCGTCGCATCGTCAATGCCAAGGCCAAGCCACTCCAACACCTTGTTGCCGACATAGACCCCGGCAACCCCCAGCGGCCCTCCAACCGCACCGAGCACTGGTAGCAGCGCGCTGGTTTCAGGCGTGGCAATCACTGTCAGATCGTAATCTTCGTCCTCGACTCCGATGCGGCCAATGATCAGGAACTGTGCTGATGGACCGATGATACGGAATTCGCTGGTATTCAGGTTGCCCTGCAGGAAAGCGAATTCTCCCTCGGCAGTCTCATAGGTGAACCCGCCCCGAACCACGTCGTCGAAATCCAGCGACAGGCGTTTGAAAATCATTTCAAGATTCAGCAACGCCAAGATGCGGGCCAGTTCCGGAGCCACGTTTCGAATCCGTCCGTCTTTCCCTTTTATATCGATATTGCCCTGAAGGTTCTTGAACTCGTAGTCCTGAGGGGCTCCGGGCCACTGGAGGGCCACATCCATATCAATCACACCCTTGCGCAAAGGGTTGCCGACCGACCAGTGATTCAATGTCTCATGCAAATCGTCCGTATGGGCTTTGCCTTCAAGCTGAGTAAGGTGCTTGCCGTTTTCCAGCTTCCAGTACCCCTTCAAATCCATATTGAATTTATGGGATTTCGCCCGTAGCTTGTCGATGGTGAGCCGTCGGTCGCCCGGAGAAGTTACAAGTATTGCGTCATGCATCTCATAGGGTCCGATTTGCAGCAATTTAAATTTAAGATCCAGAGGCGGAATGCTCTGAGGATTGAGATCCGTACTTTCCACATCCGCCACGGTTTCCAAGTGTGACTCAGAAAAACGTAGCCAGTTAAAAGCTCCCCTAGCCTGTTTTCCTTCCTCTTTAGGAAAATCGACCATGCCTTGCATGATTGGCGCATCAATGGCAAATCGATCAAATTCCTCGGCGAATTCTGCCGACACTTCCGCATCGTGAATTTCAAAACTGCCGACTTTCAGAAGACCCAATTCCAGGCCCTCGATTCTCGGCCAGAGACCTTCCGACCCGGTGCGCTGTTCCCTCCAGTCGATCCAGTCCTGCAGACTGGTTTCCGGCAAACTTCCCGTCAAAATTAATTTGGAATCCGAACGTGGGGGCGGCATTTCCGATCCCAGATTCACGGTTCCACTCACCTCTCCTTCAGGAGTCACTTTAATCCGTGCGCGTGCCCGATCCACATATTTGACCGTGAAGATCCCCCTCCCATCAAATTCAATATCCGCCCTTACCTGGATCGGCTGCTCACTTTTCGCCATCTTGCCCAGAGGCTCCGGCAAATTGATCGAGATTCCGCGAAAGTCGCTGTTTGCCCGCACAGTCAGATTCTTCTGGCGGGATTTTTCTGCCACGCCAGGCAGTAGTATTTCGAGATTCCAGGCAGAGTACCCTTCAAGCCAAGAGAAAGTCGGTCGAATCTCTCGCGGCATGTAATCCGTAACCGATGCAGACGCCTGCATCTTGATCTGTAAATCTCCTGTCGAAGCCGTCGCTAGTCCAATGCGAGCAGGGCGCCCCGCAAACTGGGCATCCAAGGAGCCGACCAATGCCTCATTCTCGTATTCCAAGTTCCCTTTGATCGCGTCCAGCCGGACATCGTTGGCCGTAATGTCAAGCTGGTTACCGGAAAGCTTCAGGATCCCTTTCAACACGGGATCATGATCCAAGCGGTTGTCCAACGGAAGATTCAGCTGGAAATCCAGTGTCGAATGTCCCTCGAACTTAAGAACTTGGTTGAACATCGGCGCCATCCACTCGATCTGCTCAAGAAATTCCGGGACATCGCTCACCGGCCCGCTCACGACACTGCTTGAATGCATGTCCATCAGGCTCAGGTTATCAATCCAGAGCGCTGCGTGGCTGACGCTGGACTTCTTGATTTTTGCATCGCGAACGATGAGATGCAGCGATGCCTTGTCGAGAAAAACCTCCCCATTGATGCCTTCGAAAATCGGCAATCCCGGTTCATAGTCCAGATCGACTTCATGCAGGCTGCCATCCAGCGTCAATTCCGAATCAGCTGCCGCAAGCATGTCGGGCGACAGCGGCCCGGTCAAACGTAAATGTGCATCGCTCAAGCGACCCGTCTTGAATGCCGACCGAAGCCATCGGTCATCGGCTTCCAGCAGCAGACCAGGAGGCACCCATTGCGACACGACAACCAAATCCGCATGTTCGATATCAAGATCTGCACGGAGCTTGCGCAGTTCTCCAGCCCCCATCGAAATATCGCCGCGGAATTGCAGGGCGGGGCTCGATATCTGAAGATCTGTCAGCCTAAACGCGCAACAGTCTTCGGCCGGCCACCAGTCCAGTTGGAATTTCGCCAAGCCAGGCCGAAATTCATCCAGATGCCACGGTGCGTAGGAAATCGTCGAGTCTTTCGAGTCCAGACTGAGGCGGATGCCCTGTTCGGACCCATCCACCGTGCCATCAAGGCCCGTCGCTCGAAAATCTTGTTCTGGCATCGAGATTTCGAGGCCCTCCATTCCTGCATGGATGCGGTAGCGGAGCGGGTCTCCCCAATTGATCTCTCCAATCAACCGGGAAAGAGTTCCGGATGTAATGCTGCCAGGAAGAAAATCCTCCATCCGATACCCGGCCACCCCGGCAACTCGCCTCGCGCGCTTGATGTCCAGCGAAGTCAGATAACCGCGGGTGAATTTTTCACCATGTTCAATGTATACCCCATCCGCAACTTCATGTTGATCCAGTTCCAGTTGTTCCAACGCAACTGCGTAACCTTCTTCCAGAGTTCGCCATTTGAGTGCTGCCGCCAATCTCTGCCAATCCGCTCCTTCAGAATGTGGCCGCTCCAATTCAACCCACACCCCGGCCAACTGCGGAACATCGGTCTCCCAAACCAACTGCGCTTCGGTCCGCAAGCGTACGTTTGCCGGCAACCGCCGCGCCAGCGGCAGCGCATTCTCCGGAAGCCAAGGCAGCAACTCTGCCAACCGCATGCGTTCAAGCCGGATTATCCCGTTCCCTGAGTTCATGGAGTTGAATTCCGCCTGCAATTCGAAGCCTAAGCCGCTTGATTCCTTTGTTCGATTTCGCGCCAATACTTCGAGACCCCACAAGCCAAAGGCCATGTCCATGTCTACCTCGCCCAGATCCAGCCGATTGTCGGTCTTCTGATCGAATAACACTGTCGCGACCTTCCGCAGGTGAATACGATCAACAGGAAAATCCAGACTTGGGCCAAGCTGTCCCATCGGCATTCCTTCCAGCCCCCACTGCCCGTCTTGCAGGCGTTGCAGCCGAATGGCGCCGCCGCTCACGGAAATTCGCTCCGGGATCAGAGACAGGGAAAACAGGCTCTTGAGCAGGTCGAGGTTGAGCGCCACTTGGCCGAAACGATGTTCGACTTTCGCATCATCAAATTTCACCGTTACGTCATCCAGAATGATGGAGGGATAGACTCCTCGCCACTCGCTGACAGCCTGCCCGATTTCCATCTGCACTTCGAAGGCTTCGGAAGCCCAGTGACTTAAATAAGGGTGGACATCATCCAGTGTCAACAAGACGACACGCAACGCCGTCGAAATCAAGGCCAGCACGCCCACGGCCGCTATCAGCGCCAGACCTAGATAGCCGCCGAGTTTGTTCATAGATGATGCGGGCAGGTTGATTGATTCGGTGCGCAGACTCGATTTCCGGCGCACTCAGATGTATGGGCGGCCGGTAAACTTTCGTATTGTAAGAGAATCGAAACGAAACTACTGCGCCGGGAGTCCCTCTGGATTCGCCATGATTCCGAATTCCGACAATACGGAGCAAGTCTCGTACAACGGCAACCCGACAACGTTGGTATAACTGCCCCGAATTTCTCGTATCCGGCTTCCCGCCTGACCCTGCACCGCGTAACCCCCTGCCTTGTCTTTTGGTTCGCCACTTTCCCAATATGCCCTGATCCAGACTGAAGACAGATGACCAAACACGACCGTGGTCACGCAGTGAAAAACTTTCTGTTGGCCTTCCGAAGCGACACAGACACCGCTAACCACATCATGAGAAGCATCGCTGAATGCCTCCATCATCGCAGCATAATCCTCGTAATCCTTGGGCTTGCCCCGGGGCTCTCCCCGGCATAAAACCACGGTATCCGCTGCCAGCACCACCGCCTCGGGATGTTTCTGCAGACAAGCTTCAGCTTTGCTTTGCGCCAACCGCACTACCAACTCGACGCCGGTTTCCCCCGAACGGGGCGATTCATCGATCGAAACCGGATGCGGCTCAAAATCGATTCCTGCCATGCGAAGCAACTCGGCCCGCCTCGGCGAAGCCGAAGCCAGAATCAAGCGACTCATTGACCGGCGCTGGCGCGTACTTCAGCCGGCGGAACCGACCAAAGTTTCTCCAAAGCATACAGCTGACGAGTTTCCGGCAGCATGACGTGCACAACGACGTCTCCCGCATCCAATAAGACCCAATCGCGGCTGCTTTCCTCGGAAACCCGACCCATGCGGGCTTCGCGCACTCTCTCCACAATCCGGTCCGCGATGCTGCGCACGTGCCGGTCGGAACGCCCGCTTGCGACGACCATGTAGATTGTTATTGTTGTCTTGTCCCGAACATCCAGCACCGCCATCTCTTCGGCTTTCATGTCCTCCAATGCATCGATCACCAATTGCTTGAGTGCATCGGCTTCCATTCGGGAATCAGTCTCCAGCAGCACTCAGCCTAGTCTAGATACAGGCGATGGTGACGAATGTAGGCCCATACGGGGCCTGGAACACAATAACGCGGCGGCGTGCCGGCACGGATGAGATCGCGGATCTGAGTGGACGAAAAATCGTACAAAGTCCCTTGGTGTAAATAAATCGTACCACAGGGTGATTGTCGCAGAGTTTCGGGGTCTCGGCTACAACGCGAACTCCACGAATCCGGCAGAGACTGCTCCAATTCGCTTCCCGGCCGCGCAACGGCAGCCACATGGCACAACTGGATCAGTTCCTCGGCGCGATGCCAAGACGGGAGCCCCTGCAACGCATCAGCCCCCACCAGAAGGCATAAAGAAGCTGGATCCTCGTCCTTGAGGGAACACAGCGTGTTATAGGTGTAGGACGGCTCCGGACTCTTCAGTTCCCGGTCATCCGCGACTATTTTCACGCCATCCGCGATCAGCTGCACCATGTTCCATCGGTGTTCCGCAGAAGCCTCCGGCGATACGCGATGCACCGGGCGGCCGCAGGGAATCAAGCGAATCTCCGTCAGGCCCAGGATCGGCATCAGTTCCAGTGCAGGCCGGTAATGCCCGAAATGGATGGGGTCGAACACTCCGCCGAGAATGCCGCGCATGGGCTAAAGCGACTCGATGTGTTGGATGTTCAACATGCAGGATCGATGCCCCTGGTACTCGTCCACGCTCAGTTCGTATACCAGCCTGAACCGGGAACTCTCCGGATCCCAGTCGAAGCGATCGTGAGAAAACGCCATGGCCTTGATTCGGCGTTCCGGATGTCCGATTGGATTGAGATGGAACCGAGTGTGGGCACCCTTGAAAGTCCGGCGATCTTGGATCTCAAACTCGCCTTCGAACAGCGGCGGCAGGAAATCCCTCCCCCAAGGATGGCCGAGTACGGCGAATTCTGCATTTTCAAGCGTCAATTCTTCGCTAGCCAGTTCGCCATCCGTCTCAATAGTCTGGCTCGGCCGCACACCACCCAAGGCTTTCGAGACAGCCTGTTCCAACAGAGCCTGAAATTGCTCCAGCCGGCTTTCCTCCAAAGTCAATCCAACCGCCATCGCATGGCCCCCGTAACGCTGCATCAGCCCTGGCTCCGCCTGCTCCACATCAACCAGCGCATCCCGGAGGTTCAGGCCCGAAACCGAGCGTCCGGATCCTTTCAAAAGGTTGTCCTGACTCCGGGCAAACACGATGGTCGGCAAACCACACCGTTCCTTGATGCGCGATGCGATGATGCCCACCACACCCTCGTGCCAATTCGGCCGGTAAAGGCACAGGCTCATCGCCTTGTCGGTCTCAAGGGACAGTTGTTCGACTTCGCGCAACGCTTCGGCATGCATCGACCCTTCCTCGTCGCGCCGCCGGGTGTTGATCTGATTTAACTGCTCGGCAAGATCGTGGGCTTCGACGCGGCCATCCGCGAGGAGGCACCGGATTCCGATCGCGATGTCTTCCATTCTTCCGGCTGCATTGATGCGCGGCGCCACCACGAATGCCAGATCCGTGCTGCTGACCTGCCTCGGGTCGCGCCTGCCGTAGCGAAGGAGAGAAACGATCCCGGGAGCCCCCCGACCTTGCCGGATGCACCGCAACCCATGTTCCACCAGAATTCGGTTGTTCCGATCCAGCGGTACTACATCGGCCACTGTGCCAAGCGCCACCAGGTCCAGAAACTGGGCCATATTGGGCGCTTCGATACCCTTTTGGGCGAACCATCCCTCCTTCTCCAAGTGCTGACGTAAAGCCAGCATCACGTAAAACATGACTCCGACGCCCGCAAGGGCCGTGCTTGCAAAACTGTCGGGGGGGCTGTTCGGGTTGACGATGCAATCAGCTTCGGGCAGATCGTCACTTGGAAGGTGATGGTCGGTAATCAGTACCTGGATGCCACGCTTGCGGGCCTCTGCCACTGCCGCCTGGCTCGACATTCCATTGTCGACTGTCACGATCAGGGCGGGATTTTGTTTCTCGACTTCCTCCATCAACTCCGGGCAAAATCCATAACCGTGCCGGAAACGGTCCGGAACCAGGTAATCCACTTGTTTGTAATCCATTGCATGTAAACTGCGTATGGCGACAGCCACACCTGTTGCACCATCTGCATCGTAATCGCCGACCAGCAGAATCCGCCCGCCCTCGCGCATTACGGAATACAGCAATTCTGCCGCCTGAATACAGGCTGGAAATTCGTTTACCGAGTGTAGCCGCCGCAACGACAATTCAAGCTCGTCCGGGTCGGTGATTCCGCGCTGGGCGAACACTCTCCGTTGCAACGGCGGCAGGGCCTGGAGCGCATCCAGCGCTTCTGGAGAAGCACTCCTGCGGGTGATTTTGGGTTGAGGCCGAATGTTCAAAAACAGTGTGCTCAAATCTACAGCCACCCTAGAAATTTAGGTGGGTGAGCCGCAGGTCGGATTTTACAGGACTGCTTCTGGCCGTGCCCGCCCCATCTCAGCCCCTGACTTCCGGGTAAACCCCGTGCGGCAGTGCTCCGCCTAAGCAGCTACGACTCGTTCGATGTTTATTTTGTGCTCCAAATCGCGCGACTGGGCGAGATCAAAAGCCAACTGCATACCGAGCCACGTTTCAGGAGTCGAGCCGAACGCTTTCGATAGACGGTAAGCCATCTCAATGGAAATGGATGCTTTTTCGTTGACCAGGTTGGAAAGCGTCTGGCGCCCAACCCCCAACCGACTGGCACCTTCGGTCACCGACAGACCCAACGGCTTCAAACATTCTTCCCGCACGATGACACCGGGATGCACAGGATTTTTCATTGCCATTTCAACACCTCCTAATGGTAATCAAGATAGTCCACATCCAAGGCATGTCCTTCCTCGAATCGAAATGTCACTCGCCAGTTGGCCGAAACAGAGACCGAGTAATGACCTTTCATACGACCTTTGAGCCGATGCAACCGAAAACCTGGAATATCCATCCCTTCAGGGTTGCCACTTTGATCTAATGCGGTCAGAATTCGCATAAGTTTCGCCACATGACTTTGCACCACTTTCGAGGAATGCCCCTGTTCATAAATCTCTTTCAAGCCACGATGCCGAAATGTCTTGATCATTAGCTTATTGTATGGTGTCTATCGACAATAGTCAAACCAAGTACAAACAAATCCCCTTGCTAAAATTGAGGTTTAGGCTCACATCCATGACCGAAAAAATCCTGTTTCTGACCGGGAAGCTTGCCGAGCAGAGCCTGCATCGCGTGCTGGAATCCATGCAGCCGACGGACTTCGACTACGAAGTCCGCCAAGTCGGCGCGAGCGTTGCTGCGCTGATGACCCCCAAGTTGATCCAGAAACGGCTTGAACTCCCCTCAGGAATTGACCGCATCCTGCTTCCCGGCCGAGTGCGCGGGGATCTGGAACCACTGGAAGCACAATTTGGGGTGCCGGTCGAACGGGGCCCCGATGAACTCAAGGATCTTCCCACCTATTTCGGCCGGGCCGCGATGGTGGAAGATCTGACCCGCTACGATGTCCGAATCTTCGCCGAAATCACCGAGGCGCCAAACCTCGGCCTGGACAAAATCCTAGCCGAAGCCCGCCGTTACCGGGAAGACGGTGCCGACATCATCGACATCGGCTGCCTACCGGGAGTGGAATTCCCGCATCTGGCCGAAACCGTGCAAATGCTCAAGCAGGAAGATTTTGTCGTGAGCGTCGATTCGCTCGAAACGCAGGACCTGCTCACCGGGGGACAGGCCGGGGCGGACTTTCTCCTGAGCCTGAAGTCGGACAGTCTGTGGGTTGCCGACGAAGTCGAATCCATCCCTATCCTGATCGGCGACAGCAACACGGACCTTGAATCCCTGTACGCCTGCATTGAGCGCTGTTTGGAGAAAGACCAACCGTTTATCGCCGATCCGATCCTGGATCCCATTCATTTCGGTTGCGCCGACTCTATCGCCCGGTATGTCGAACTTCGCCGTCGCTATCCGGATATTCAGATGATGATGGGCATCGGCAACCTGACCGAGCTGACCCATGCGGATACAGCTGGGATGAATGCTCTCCTGTTCGGCCTGATCTCCGAGTTGAAAATCCAATACGCACTGACCACTCAGGTCAGCGAACACTGCCGGACTTCACTGCGTGAAGCGGACCGTGCCCGAAGAATCATGCGGGCTGCAGCGGCCCATGGAATTCCCCCAAAGGGCATCGACGACCAGTTGATGATGCTACACGAGCGGCACCCGTTCCCTTATAGTCCGGAGGAAATTGCCGAATTTGCCGCCCAGGTGAAAGACCCCAATTTCCGAATCCAAGTCTCCGAAGATGGCGTTCACCTGTACAATCGGGACGGTGAACTGATTCATACGGATCCGCTCGACTTCTATCCGGACCTGGACCTGGACGACGATCCCGGCCACTTGTTTTATTTGGGCATTGAACTGACACGGGCTCAGATTGCATGGCAGCTTGGCAAGCGCTACGAACAGGACGAAGATTTCCTGTGGGGATGTGCAGTGACAGCGTCTCCCAAGGACCTGTCGGCCTTCAGAGAAGTCGGCCCTACCCGTCAAAAACACAAGGACGCGATCAAGCATAGGAAGGATTCCTGATGCCGAAAATCCTGGAGAGCATCGTGACGACTCGCGGTGCCGACGATCAGACGCACATCGCACCCATGGGCGTGCACTGTGCGGATCGGAAGTTGTTACTCAAACCGTTTCGACCTTCGCAGACCTTGGAGAATCTACAGCGTGAGGGCTGTGCGGTCGTCAATCGTCCAGACGATGTCCGCGTCTATGCTGGATGCTTAACCGGGCATTATGATTGGCCCTTGACCAGTGCCGAGATTGTTCCCTGCCAACGATTGGCAGACTGCCTGTCACATGCGGAAGTGGAAGTGGAAGATTTCGATGACGACCCGGTGCGTCCCACCTTCACCTGCAAGATCGTGCACGAGACGGCCCATGCTCCTTTTCAAGGCTATAACCGGGCGCAATCGGCCGTCATTGAACTTGCAATCTTAGTCAGCCGTCTGAACCGGCTGCCGGATGAGAAAATACGCGGTGAAATCGAATATCTTGAAATCGCAATCGAGAAAACTGCCGGGGAGATTGAATTGGAAGCATGGAACTGGCTCATGGAACGAGTCCACGAACACTTCGCACCCAAAGAGGCCGCGTCATGACCCGTATTCTTGGAAGTGTGCGCAGCCCTCAGGAAGCGGAACTGCTTCTCCAGACCTCGATCGCAATCCTGGACTTGAAGGATCCTGAACGTGGTGCATTGGGCGCAGCAGATCCTGCAGTAGTCCGCCAAGTCGTCGACCAGGTCGAAGGTCGGCGCCATGTGAGTGCCGCCGCCGGCTCTGCAGACGACACAGACATAGTGGACAAAGCTTATCAACTGTCCTTGGAAGGCGTTGATTTTGTCAAGGTCGGATTCTCTTGCGCATCACAGCAATCCTTGTTGCCCGAACTGCGAACCGCTATCACGGCTCCGGCTCAAGCTGTCGCGGTGCTGTTCGCAGACAGTCCCGAAATCGATCCGATGCAATGGATCGAACCGGCCCGCACAGCAGGGTTTTCTGGACTGATGCTAGATACTGCTGACAAGCACTCTGGGGCGCTGGATCAGCACATGGATTTGTCCCAAGTAAAGGACTGGGCGCAGGCCACCAAAGAAACCGGGTTGTTGTGTGGCCTAGCCGGCCGGCTAAGTGCTGAATCCGCACGGTATTTCTTGCCCGCCCGCCCGGACTATCTAGGCTTCCGGGGTGCCTTGTGCCGCCGTTCTACCAGAACCGAACCGGTCTGCTTGGAAACGACCCTGAAACTGCTGGAATCATTGTGCGAACCCAAAGCCGAATTGCCGGATTTACCTCTAGCTAGTGAACCACACCTGGCGCTGGCCCACGTCCGTGCCCTGTAAGTTATTCTCCAGGGCTGTCTGGCTGAGTCAGAGCCTTTTTGAGAACGTTAAATGCCTTGACTTTTCACGTTGATAGAAGCAAAACATAAGAATCAGTAGAAAAAGTAAGGCAAATACCCACTCCCCGAACCGGATATACGGCGTCACCCCCTCTCGGGGCTGTACCTCGCCGACCAAGATCGCGGTCGCAAATTGAGGGGCAGAAGCATGGATGGTCCCATCCGCGTCAATAATTGCAGTCACACCCGTGCTCGCGACCCGGAGGAGTTCCCGGGCGGCCTCCGCCGCGCGCAGGCGACTGGATTCCAGATGCTGCCACGGTGCCCGGCTTGCTCCAAACCATGCGTCATTGCTCACGTTCACCAGATAGGCAGCTTCTGGAAAAGCCAAACGGGTGATCGACGGGTAGACCGATTCGTAGCAGATCGTTACGCCGACCGGGCTGCCCCGAACCTGAAGCAAGGGGCGGTCATCGGAAGACTCCAGGGCGCGCATCCTAAAGTGAATCTGCTCATACAGCGGACCCAGCCAATCGTCCAGCGGGGAGTATTCCCCAAAAGGAACCAACCGGCGTTTCCCGTAGCGTTGACCGGTTTTGTGGTTCATCAGCCCGTTGTACGGCCCGGATTGATCTTCCTTGCGATAGAACACGCCCGCAATTAAGGTTGTGTCGTCACCCAAAACTTCCGCTTTCAGGTTTTCATAAAAATCTTCCACTTGGCTGTAATACTGCGGAATGGCAGCTTCGGGCCAGATGATTAGCGGGGTTTCAGCTACCTGCTGTGTCATTTCCCAGTAAGTATCCTTGATCAAGCCCCGGTTTTTCAGGCGCCAGCGTGCATCTTGGCTCAGATTAGGCTGAATCAGGGCGACTTCAATGGATTCGCCGGATGGCGTACTCCAGGAAATGTGTCGAAGAGCCTCGCCACTCCCCACAATCAGTAATGCGGCACCCAGCCAAACCGCCCGCATGGAAAATGGCCGCCGAAGCCATGCCGCCATCCATCCTGCCGCCAGCAGGAGCATCAACCCGGTTCCATACGCGCCCAGCAACGGCAGATAGCCCGCCCAAGGGCTGTCCAAACTACCCTGCCCAATCAGAGCCCATGGAAATCCGGTGAGCAGTGTCCCGCGCAGCCATTCCACCCCCGCCAACAACACGGCCATTCCAGTCAGGCGTCTTGCGCCCTTCGGCAACAAGCGTGCAGCCAACCCTGCCGCCAGCATCGGATACAGGGACAAGTAGATCACCAGAAGCGCAGAAAGTGCGAGAGACAACCATAGCGGCGTACTGCCGTAGTGGTAGAGACTGTAGTAGACCCAGTAGACTCCGAAACCGAAATACCCTAGGCCAAACAGTCCGCCCCGTTTCATGGCCGTCGCCACCGTGCCTGAATGAAGCGTGCAGAAGAAAAGGATCAATCCGACCCAGAGCGCCGGACGAAAAGCGTATGGGGCGAATCCGAATGAAGCGACAATGCCGCCCGTCAAGGCACTGGCATGGCCCCACGGTAACCTGCCAAGTCCGCGCCAAAGCCTAAGCGGACCGGACATGTTCATGTCATCTCCCGGGTGGTGCCTGCGACACGTCTAGCAGGCGGATTCTCCGATCCGAGACCCTCACCACCGTAAACACGAAACTTTCGATTTCGACCTGTTCCTCAATTGCGGGAAGATAGCCGATCTTCTTCAGCACAAGCCCTCCGATGGTTTCCTGTCCTGCCGGATCCAATGAAGACTTGAAGTGCCGGTTGAAATCCGCGATGGGCACGGTTGCGTTTACTTCGTGGTGCCCTTCTCCAACGACGCGAATCGACGGCGACTCCATTTCCCGGTCATGTTCATCTTCGATTTCACCGACGATCTCCTCCAGGACATCTTCGATCGTCACCAGACCCGACGCCTCTCCGTACTCATTGATCACGATACCCATATGGCTGCGTTTGTGCTGGAAATCCCGCAGTAGCGAGCTGAGCCGTTTGCTCTCTGGAAGCGTGTGTGGCGGCAACATCATGTCCTTGATCGAGAAATCTCGGTTCTCCGAGGCCCCTACTCGGGTCAGTACATCTTTAGCCAATAGGATTCCCTCGACCACGCCGCGGTCGTCGTCAATCACCGGATAGCGGGAGTGACCGTGCTGGATCACGCTTTCGATTACATCCTCGCGCGAAGCATCAATCTGGATCACCTTCATCTCCGAACGTGGAATCATGATGTCCGACGCCCGCAATCGCGAAATATTGAAGGCCCCCTCAAGCATATTTCGCAGGCTTTCGCTTAACAGATCCCTCCAATGGAGTTCCCGGATCAAGGTCCGTGCCTCGTCCTGAGTCTTCGGTTGCATCCAAACCCTTCGCCACACCCAACGCCGAATGCGCGAATCCAGATTCTGCCAGAATTTAAGGTTCATCCCAGTTCGTAAGGGTTCGAATAACCCAGCCGCTCCATTACGGCGCGTTCCACTCCTTCCATGCGGGCCGCCGTCCCGGCATCATCGTGGCCGTAACCCAATAGATGCAACAGTCCATGGATTGTCATATGCGCAAATCTGGCCTCCGGCGCATGCCCATACTGACGCGCTTCCCGGAACACTTCCGGAGCGCAAATAACCACGTCGCCTAGACAACCCTGTTCACGTTCGGCCTGATCCGCCTCAAAGGCCAAAACATTGGTCGTGCCTGATTTTCCGCGATAACGCTCGTTGAGTTGCTCCATCTCCGCTTCGTCGACGACTCGGATGCATGCCGAAACTTCTGTCGGGTGATCGATGGCCTTCGCCCAGCACTGAAACCGCTCGGCCGAAGGCACCCCGGAGGAAGAAAGGGCACGTTGGACTTCCGCCTGAATGGCCATATTAATTTTTCCGGGAGTAAGCCTTGATGACCTGCCGCACCAACGGATGCCGTACGACATCATGCTCCGTGAAATGTACACACGCAATGCCCAGCATTCCACCGAGAAGTTCCAAAGCCTCCTCCAACCCTGAACAGTCGCCTGACGGCAAGTCGGTCTGGGTCAAGTCACCAGTTACCACAGTTCGCGAACCGAAGCCGAGTCGAGTCAGAAACATCTTCATCTGCCCACGTGAAGCATTTTGTGCCTCGTCCAGGATCACGAACGCATCTTTTAGAGTCCGTCCACGCATGTATGCCAGAGGTGCGATCTCAATGACATTGCTCTCCATCCGCCGCATCACTCGGTCATGCCCCATCAGTTCGTCCAGCGCGTCGTACATCGGCCGCAAATAGGGATCGATTTTCTGCGTCAGGTCACCGGGTAGAAATCCCAGTCGCTCCCCGGTTTCCAGTACCGGACGCACCAGAACGACTTTCTGGACGAGGTCCTGTTCCAATGCGTAGATTGCCTGGGCAATCGCCAGGTAGGTCTTGCCGGTGCCTGCAGGCCCTACCCCGAAAACCAAGTCGTGATCCTGTAAGGCCGCCAAATAACTCTCCTGGTTCTCTCCATAAGCACGCAAGCGCGAATGGCGAAGTATCAGATCCTTCACCTGTCCCGACGGCGCTTCCTCGTCGTGCCCGGAAGTCAGCAGGAACCGGTTGACGCTGTCCTCCGAAAGTTCCGCATGTTCCGTCTGGCGGTATAGAGCCTGTAATGCACCGGCCGCCGCCGCCACGGATGCCTCCTCGCCAAGCAACTGGAAATCATGGCCACGGTGCTGGATTTCAATGCCGAACCGTGCCTCCAGTTGATGCAGGTGTGCGTTGAGCGGGCCGCAAAGGCTGGCCAAGCGCGGATTGTCTGCGGGCTGCAGAAGTAACTTCAGGGTGCTGGCCTGGGCGCTCAATTCTATGGGGCGGCGGACGCCCAGTCTCCACGCAGTGAATGAGCCCGCATCTCAGTTACACGGACTGGTTGAAATGTTCCAATCAGATCTTCAGGGCCCTTGAAGTTGATTACGCGGTTATCCGAGGCCCGCCCCGCCAACTCCGTCGGGTCGCGGCGCGAAGGGCCTTCCACCAGAACTTGCTGAACCGTATTGAGGCGAGTCTTTGCAATCTCGGCTCCCTGTGTCTCCAGTTGCTTCTGGAGTCGTGCCAAACGGGCTTTTCTTTCTTCCAGCGGTGTGTCATTATCCAGTTCCGCGGCCGGCGTGCCGGGGCGCGGACTGTAGAGGAAACTGAAACTCTGGTCGAACCCGACCTCTTCCGCCAAGCGACAGGTGCGGTCAAAGTCTTCTTCGGTCTCTCCGGGAAACCCGACGATGAAATCAGAAGAAATGGACACCTCCGGGCGCGCGGCCTTGAGCTTTCGGATAATGGACTTGTATTCCAGCGCCGTGTAACCGCGCTTCATCGCTGCCAACACCCGATCCGAACCACTTTGAACCGGCAGATGCACATGCGCCGCCAATTCCTCGACTTCCGCATGCGCCTGGATCAACGAATCGGTAAATTCCCGCGGATGAGACGTGGTATATCGAACCCGTTCGATGCCGTCAATCGCAGAAACATAGCGCAGGAGGAGCGCAAAATCGGCAGGCTGCCCATCGTGCAAACTGTCCCTCCAAGCGTTGACGTTCTGTCCGAGCAACGTCACCTCTTGAACGCCACGTTCAACCAAGCCCACCACTTCCCGGATGATGCTGTCGAAAGGCCGACTGACTTCTTCCCCACGGGTGTATGGAACCACGCAGAATGAACAGTACTTGCTGCACCCTTCCATAATCGACACGAACGCCGACGCGCCCTGTACCGAAGGTTCGGGCAGGCAGTCGAACTTCTCGATTTCCGGGAAACTGACGTCCACCGCATTCCCGTTCTGGCGTGCCCGCATGATCAAGTCCGGCAAGCGGTGCAGGGTCTGCGGCCCGAACACGAGGTCGACCTGCGGCGCACGTCGACGCAGGGCCTCTCCCTCCTGACTGGCCACGCAACCGCCGACGCCAATCAGCACATCGGGCCTGGATTCCTTGTAACGGGCAAGCCGACCCAAGCGGCTGAACACTTTCTCCTGAGCCTTCTCGCGCACCGAGCAGGTATTTAAAAGAAACAGATCCGCCTCGGCTTCATCTGAAGTCGGGGTCATACCCAGCCGATCCTGCAGCACGTCCCGCATCCTTGCGGAATCGTACTCATTCATCTGACACCCGTGGGTCTCGATGTAGACCTTACCGGCCATCACTCCTTCCGTCGCTGCGGCATGGAATGCCCGCGCGGGTATCTAAAACGGAATATCGTCATCAAAGTCGGCATCATCCCCTGCCGGAGCCCCTCCCGAACCGGGACCATTGCCACCGCTCGGCCTCGAATTTTCCGACATATAGTTCCCCTGGCTTTCCGATGCATAGCCGCCACTGCCACCGCGCGCGCCTAACAACTGCATGTCGTTGGCAATTACTTCCGTGCTGTAGCGATTATTTCCATCCCGATCCTGCCATTTCCGGGTTCGCAACTTGCCCTCAATATACACCTGAGAACCTTTTTTCAGGTAGCGTTCCGCCACTTCGGCCAAGCGCTTGAACAACACGATGTTGTGCCATTCGGTCGTTTCCACCCGTTCATTCGTTGCGCTATCCCGCCGCCAGTCGTTGGTGGCAATTCGCATGTTGCAAACACTGGATCCACTGTTGGTCTGGCGAAGTTCGGGATCAGCCCCCAAAGTCCCCACCAGAATCACTTTATTGACTCCTCTCGACATCGTTCATCCTCCGGACTTACATGCTTTCGCTTCCGTGCGATAATACTTAAGCATATTTTTATTATTATTCAACGCACTACCGCTTATTACTAGAAAAAATATAACCTTGCGGTTGCCTTATATGCGCCGTTCCTCCGACAATTCTAGCCCATTCAGCAACAGAGCCCAAAACACGGCAAAACCAGCCAAGGTCAGGTACAAGGCTTCCGCATTCTGCCCTTCCAGAAACAATCCTGCCAGAAGCCCGCCCAGAAAAGCCCCCATGAACTGAGCCGTGGAAAAAACTCCCAGCGCCATACCCTTGAGGTCTACCGGGCACAGGCGAGAAACCTGGGCCGGCAACTGAGCCTCCAAAAAGTTGAAGACAATGAAAAATATCAGCAGTACGCCGCCAAGCAACATCGCTTCATGGCGCACGAAGATCAATCCCACCTCAGAGACAACCAATATCAACGCGAAAGTCCGCATCCATCCCGCGACACGGGACTGCGCCAGGTGGAGGATCGGAAAGAGGAACAGTGCTGATCCGGCCAGGACGACCAGATAAAACATGCTGTGCTGCTCAACCGGGAGGCTGGCGAGGTCCCGCATCGCGAGCGGCAGCGACATAAAATTCGCGGTCAGCAGCATATGAATGATGGACGCGCCCAAACTCAGGCGCAACAGCCTAGGATCCCGCAAAATCTCTCTCATATCGCTCCACGAGCCTGCGGCCCGTTGGGATGCGACCCGCCCTGCCGGAATCAGCACCAGCACCATGACCATAGCCAGTATGGCCAAGCCCGCCACCAGTGCGAATATGCCGTCCACCCCGATCTTTCCGGCCAGCAGAGGCCCGGCGATCAGGGAAATAATGAAAGTCGACCCAATCAGCATCCCGATCATTCCCATCATCCGGGCTCGTACCTGTTCCCGGCTCAGGTCGGCTACCCACGCGGTCAAGGCCGCGGAGATCGCGCCCGCCCCCTGCAGCGCACGTCCAATGATCATCTGCTCAATGCTGGTGGCATCTGCCGCCACCAGGCTCCCCACCATGAATATCGTCAACCCCAGCAACACGACGGCACGGCGGCCAAAGCGGTCCGACAGCCAGCCCATCGGCACCTGCAGTATCGCCTGCGTCAATCCGTAAATTCCCACCGCAATGCCCGCAAGCATTGGGGTCGAGTTATGCAAGGTCTCTGCGTAAATGGCAAAGACCGGGAGGATGATGAACAGGCCCAACATGCGCAGGGCATACACCCCTCCAAGAGTTCCTACCGCTCTGTATTCCAGAGAGGTTAGGGAAGAGTCGGTCGGGGAGGAATTATGGCCCATTGGTTTTCGTGGCATGCAGGCCTGATGCGGCAAGTGCATGGGCCATTGCTATTTTATCAATTGCAACCCGAGCCTCGTTTTTCGAGTGCTTAGCAGTGCCCACCGGTCAGGTAGCGGGCAAGTCCGGTTCTGTCGTATAGTAGGGGGCTAACCTGACGGAAGCCTCGACATGGAACAAATCCGGATCCGCGGAGCACGGACGCACAATCTCGACAACATCGATCTGGACATTCCGCGTGACCAATTGACCGTGGTCACCGGCCTGTCCGGATCCGGCAAATCCTCACTCGCCTTCGACACCATTTTCGCCGAAGGGCAGCGCCGCTACGTCGAATCCCTGTCGGCGTACGCCCGCCAGTTCCTCGCGCGCATGGAAAAGCCTGACGTGGACAGCATCGAAGGGCTGTCCCCGGCCATTTCGATCGAACAGAAGAGTGCTTCGCACAATCCCCGTTCCACCGTCGGCACGATCACCGAAATCCACGATTACCTGCGCCTGATGTACGCTCGGGTCGGCATCCCCCGGTGCCCGCGCCACGGCCACGACCTGCAGGCCCAGACCATCACCGAAATGACGGACCACGTGCAGGCCCTGCCGGAAGGCCGGCGGGTCATGATCCTCGCGCCCGTCGTACGCGATCGCAAAGGAGAACACCAAGAACTCTTGCAGGGACTGCAGGCGCAAGGTTTCCTGCGCGCACGCATCGATGGCGAAGCCCGCGAACTCGACGAGGCGATTCAACTGGATCTCCGCCGTAAACACACGATCGAGGTCATCGTCGACCGCCTGAAGGTTCGCGACGGGATTCGCACCCGCATTGCCGAATCCTTTGAGACCGCACTAAGGCTCGGGCAAGGAGTCGCGCGCGTGGTCAACATGGACGGCAAGTCCATCGACGAAACCTTCTCCAGCCAGTACGCCTGCCCGGAATGCGGCTACAGCCTCAACGAGTTGGAACCCCGGCTGTTTTCCTTCAACAGCCCGGTCGGCGCCTGCGACGAATGCGATGGCCTTGGCGTGCAGACGTTCTTCGACGAGGCCAAGGTGATCCATTCCGACCGCTCCCTGCGCCACGGCGCAATCCGCGGGTGGGATTCGCGGAACGTCGCCTATTTCCGGATGATCAAAACCCTGGCACGGCACTACAAATTTTCCGTTGACACCACGTTCGAGCGCCTGCCGCGCCGTGCACGCGACGTCATCCTGTACGGCTCCAACGGCGAATCCATCACGTTTGAATACACCGACACTCATGGCCGCCGGATGCGTTCCCGACACCCGTTCGAGGGCGTACTCCCGAACATGGAGCGCCGCTACCGCGACACGGAGTCCCCGGCCGTGCGCGACGAACTCTCGCGCTACCGCAGTCAGCGTGCCTGCCCGGCCTGCGAGGGTGAGCGCCTGTGCGAAGCTGCCCGAAACGTCTTCATAGACGGCACCCCCCTGCCCCAATTACTGCGCTGGCCCATTGCCGATGTCTTTGGATTCTTCGAAAAATTGGATCTTTCCGGGTACCGGGCGCAAATTGCCACGAAGATCATTGCTGAAATTGGCCAACGGCTTCGGTTTTTGATCAATGTCGGCCTGGAATACCTGAGCCTGGAGCGCCGCGCCGAAACTCTGTCCGGTGGCGAAGCGCAGCGCATCCGCCTAGCCAGCCAGATCGGTGCTGGACTGGTCGGCGTAACCTACATTCTGGATGAGCCATCCATCGGCCTGCACCAACGGGACAACGCCCGGCTCCTGAGGACGCTCGCCCACCTGCGCGATCTCGGAAACACCGTCATCGTCGTGGAGCATGACGAAAGCGCCATGCGCAGTGCCGACCACCTGGTCGACCTCGGCCCCGGCGCAGGAATCCATGGCGGCCGCGTCGTCGCCCAAGGCTCAGCGGAAGAGGTCTCCCGAGTGAAGGACTCTTTGACTGCCCAATACCTTTCAGGACAGCAGAAGATCGAAATCCCCACGCAACGGGTACGCGCACAGAAAGACCGGCAGTTGATCGTCCACAAGGCCTCTGGCAACAACCTGTGCGACCTGAATGTGTCGATCCCAGTCGGCCTCCTCACCTGCGTCACCGGCGTCTCCGGGTCCGGGAAGTCAACACTCGTGAACGATACTTTGTACGGGCAAATGATCCAGCCGAAAGACTGGATTCCCGGCCCTTGCGAAAAGCTAGAGGGTTTGGACCTGATCGACAAGGTCATCCGTATTGATCAGAGCCCGATCGGGCGCACTCCCCGTTCGAACCCGGCCACCTACACCGGCCTGTTCGGCCCGGTGCGGGAACTGTTCGCGGGTACCCAAGAAGCCCGCTCCCGAGGTTACCGGCCGGGCCGGTTCAGTTTCAATGTTCGCGGCGGCCGTTGCGAAGCTTGTCAGGGCGATGGCGTCATCAAGGTTGAAATGCATTTCTTGCCCGACGTCTACGTGCCCTGCGATGTCTGCGAGGGACTGCGGTACAACCGGGAGACGCTGGACATCCGCTACAAGCACAAGAACATTGCAGAGATCCTCGACATGACGGTCGAGACGGCCCGTGAATTCTTCGAGAACATCCCCGTAGTACGTCGCAAGCTTGACACCTTGGCGCAAGTCGGCCTGTCCTATCTGCACCTCGGGCAAAGCGCCACCACCCTGTCGGGAGGAGAAGCCCAACGCATCAAGTTGTCACGCGAGTTGTCCAAGCGCGGAACCGGGCAGACCCTCTACATCCTGGACGAGCCGACCACCGGCCTGCATTTCCACGACATCAAGCTCCTGCTGCACGTCCTGCATCAGTTGCGAGACCGCGGCAATACCGTGATCGTAATTGAACACAATATGGATGTAATCAAGACAGCCGACTGGATTATTGATCTCGGCCCGGAGGGTGGTCAAGCGGGAGGCCGGATTGTCGCCGAAGGTCCACCGGAAAAAATCGCGCGCAGCAGGCGGTCTTATACCGGGCAGTTCCTAGGGCCAGCGTTGGGGAAAAACTCTAAAAAGGCCTGATCCGGCCTCAGAGCAAAGAAAGAACAGGTTTGGATTATTCCGCAGATTCAGCGGTTTCTACTGTTTCAGTGGTTTCGGATACGGGCGGTTCCGCCTCTGTTTCCAGATCCGTCTCCCGATCTACCAGCTCGACATATGCCATCGGGGCATTGTCCCCGGGGCGATAGCCATTCTTGAGAACCCGCAGGTAACCCCCAGGGCGATCCTTGTATTTCGGACCTAATTCAGTAAACAATTTGCCGACGGTCGGTCGGTCGCGCAGTTTGTCGAACGCACGGCGACGACGGGCCAACGTATCTTCGCCAGCCAACGTGATCAGCGGCTCGACGACTCGACGCAGTTCCTTGGCTTTCGGCAAGGTAGTGTGAATCCCCTCGTGCTGCAGCAACGACACCGCCATGTTGCGAAACATGGCGCGACGGTGTGCCGAGGTTCGATTCAGGCGGCGGCCGGCCTTTCGGTGGCGCATGGCGGATTCCTCAGAATAGTGGTGTGCGTCCGCGCACCAAGTCGGCGGGGGGCCAATTCTCGATCTTCATGGCCAGCGTGAGTTCGCGTGCCGCCAAGGCCTGCTTGATTTCCGCGACGGTCTTCACCCCGATGTTCGGCGTCTGCTTCATCAGTTCATCCTCGCCCTTCTGCACCAAGTCGCCCACGAAGAAGATGTTTTCCTGTTTGAGGCTGTTGATCGAGCGGACTCCCAGTTCCAGTTCGTCGATCGGCAGTTTGAAGACCGGATCGACTTCGGTGGTGTGAGCCGGAACCGGACGCATCACCTCGCCTTCGAGGCCAACCAGCACCGACAACTGTTCACTCAGGATCACCGCAGCCATGCGAATGATCTCCTCCGGCTCGACGGTGCCATTCGTCTCCAGGTCCAGCACCAGCTTGTCCAGATCAGTGCGCTGCTCCACGCGGGTATTCTCCACGTGGTAGGCCACCCGTCGGATCGGGCTGAAACTCGCATCCAGCAGCAGGGTGCCGATGGAATGTTCCTGGTCGTCGCGCCGGCGTGCCGGAACCGGAACGTATCCGCGGCCCCGTTCGATCTTCAGCCGCATGTCCAGCGAACCAGCCTCGGTCAAGTGCGCAATCACGTGATCCGGGTTTGCGATCTCGATATCGTGACCGATATCGATGTCACCTGCGCACACGACTCCCGGGCCGCTCTTCTGCAGGTGCAACTCGGCCTTGACCCGTTCATGCATGCGAATGGCGATGCCCTTGAGGTTGAGCAGGATGTCGACCACGTCCTCCTGCACCCCGTCGAGCGTGTCGTATTCGTGCTTCACGCCCTCGATCTCGACCTCGGTAATGGCCGAGCCCGGGATGGACGACAGCAAGACCCGGCGCAGCGCGTTCCCGAGCGTGTGCCCGAACCCCCGCTCCATCGGCTCCAACACCACCCGTGCCTCGCGGCCGGCCGTGTACTTGGCTTCCACCACGCGGGGCACCATCAGTTCGCTGCTCAGCATTCTTTCAGTCCTCTTCAGGATTATTTCGAATAGAACTCAACGACTAGAGACTCGTTGATTTCCCTGTAAATCTCGTCACGCGCCGGAGGTTGCTTGAAGGTCCCTTCGAATTTGTCGAAATCGACGTCCACCCAGTCCGGCAAGCCCTGCTGCTTGGCAATGCCGATCGCATCCCTGATCCGCACCTGCTCCCGCATCTTCTCGCGCACGGCGACCACGTCGCCAGCCTCAACCGAATACGACGGAATGTTGACTATCTTGCCGTTCACCTCAATGCCCTTGTGCGAGACGATCTGGCGGCATTCCGCCCGGGTCGTGCCGAAGCCCATCCGGTACACCACGTTGTCCAGCCGGCACTCCAGCAGGCGCATCAGGTTGTCCCCAGTCGAACCCTTGGCCTGCGAGGCTTTCTTATAGTAGTTACGGAACTGCCGCTCGAGCACACCGTACAGGCGGCGCAGTTTCTGCTTCTCGCGCAACTGCAGGCCGTAGTCGGAAATCCGTCCGCGCCGGCCTCCGCGTCCACCCTTGCTGCCCGGCGGCACGTCGAGCTTGCACTTCTTGTCCAGTTCGCGCACCGGAGACTTGAGCTCCAAGTTGGTGCCCTCGCGCCGCATGAGCTTGCATCGGGGTCCGAGGTATCGTGCCATGGCCCTGCCCTCAGACGCGGCGCCGCTTCGGCGGGCGGCAGCCGTTGTGCGGAACCGGGGTAATGTCCCGGATGTTGGTAATCCGGAAGCCGCTTGCGTTCAGTGCCCGCATGGCCGACTCGCGGCCCGGCCCCGGCCCGCGCACCCGGACTTCCAAATTGCGAATTCCGAACTCCAGGGCTTCCTTGCCGGCCCGCGAGGCCGCGACCTGGGCGGCGAACGGAGTGCTCTTGCGGGAACCCTTGAAGCCAGACCCCCCGGAGGTCGCCCAACACAAGGTGTTGCCTTGCAGGTCGGTGATGGTCACGATCGTGTTGTTGAACGAGGCGCGGATGTGCGCGATCCCGTCGGTCAACGTCCGGCGGACTTTCTTGCGCGCCCGGGTGGAGGTCTTGGATTTAGGAGCAGCCATGGATTACTTGCGGATGGGGCGACGCGGCCCTTTTCGGGTACGTGCGTTGGTTCGGGTTCGTTGGCCGCGCAGCGGCAGGCTGCGCCGATGGCGCACCCCCCGGTAGCAGCCGAGGTCCATCAGGCGCTTGATGCTCATGGCGGTCTCGCGGCGCAAATCGCCCTCGATGGTGTACTTCCCAACCGCTTCGCGCAGCGCGCCGAGCTCCGCCTCGCTGAGGCCACCCAACTTCTCTGCCGGATTCACCGAGCAGGTCGCGCAAATCGCCACCGCCCGGCTGCGTCCGATGCCAAAAATGGACTGCAGCGCGATCACCGTATGCTTGTGATCGGGGAGGTTGACGCCTGCAATTCGTGCCATGATTTCTCGTGCGCGTAAAAGGGATGTATTTTACCGTATCAACCCTGCCGCTGCTTGTGGCGGGGAATCCTGCAAATCACGCGCACCACGCCGTTGCGGCGCACGATCTTGCAGTGACGGCAGATTCGTTTGACGGAAGCCTGGACTTTCATAGGATCCTCCTCTTATCGCAAGAGGCTGCGGGAACGCATGCCTCGCGCCTCGGCTTTCTTCAGCAGCCCTTCGTACTGATGCGACATCAGGTGCGTCTGCAGCTGGGCGATGAAGTCCATCACCACCACCACGATGATCAGCAACGAAGTCCCGCCGAAATAAAACGGAACGCTCAGGCCCAGGATCAGAAACTCGGGCAGTAAACACACGAACACGATGTACATCGCGCCGACTGCAGTCAGGCGGGTCATCACGGTATCGATGTAGCGGGCCGTCTGCGCACCCGGACGGATGCCCGGGATGAATGCGCCGGAGCGCTTCAAGTTGTCCGCAGTGTCCTTGGAGTCGTACACCAGCGCGGTATAGAAGAAACAGAAGAACGCGATGGCGACCGCGTAGAACAGCACGTACAGCGGCTGCCCCGGCCCCAAGGTAGCCGACAGGTCGCGCAACCAGCCCATGCCTTCGGCCGTGCCGGCCCATTGCCCGAACGTGGCCGGGAACAGGATGATGCTGGAAGCGAAGATCGGCGGGATGACGCCGGCCATATTGAGCTTGAACGGCAGGTGCGTCGACTGCATGGCGACATGCCGGCCCTGCTGCTGTCGGGCGTAGTTGACCGTGATGCGGCGCTGCCCACGTTCGATGAACACGACGAACGCGGTGATGGCCAGAACCAATGCAAACAGGAGCACCACCAGCGCGGACGACAGTTCGCCGGTGCTGGCCAACTCCAAGGTGCCACCGACTGCGGTCGGCAGACCGGCGACGATACTGGTGAAGATGATTAGCGAGATCCCGTTGCCGATGCCGCGTTCCGTGATCTGCTCGCCGAGCCACATCAGGAACATGGTCCCGGTCACCAGGGTGATGATGGCGGTGATCGCGAAGCCGTAGCCGGTGTAAAGCGCGATGCCCTGGCTTTGCAGCGCCACCGACACGCCGCCGGCCTGGAACGTGGCCAAGGCCAGGGTGCCATAACGCGTGTACTGGGTAATCTGCCGCCGCCCCTGTTCCCCTTCCTTGCGCAATTCCTTGAGGCTCGGGATCACGGCGGTCATCAACTGCATGATGATCGCGGACGAGATGTACGGCATGATGCCCAGCGCCAAGATGCTGAGGCGCTCCAGCGCACCGCCCGAGAACATGTTGAACAAGTCGATGATGGTGCCGCTTTGCTGTTCAAAGAAGCGAGCCAGCGCACTGGGGTCCACGCCCGGCACCGGAATGTAGGTCCCGATGCGATAGACGATCAGCGCGCCCACCACGAACAGGAGGCGTTGGCGCAATTCGGAAAACGGCGAGGCTTTGGGAGGTGCCACGGTTTACTCCTGAATCTCTCCGCCAGCAGCTTCGATGGCTGCGCGTGCTCCGCGGGTCACCGCAATCCCCTGTACGGCGTACGCCCGGGTTAATTCACCGCGCAGCATGATCTTCGCGCGCACCGCATGGCCCGGAACCAGCCCGGCGCTGCGTAGGGAATCCAGCGTCACGGTCGGCTCGTCCAGGCTCTCCAAGCGACCGGTCCCCACCTCGGCGCACAGCGGCCGATGCGAGCGGAAGCCGGATTTGGGCAAGCGGCGCTGCAGGGGCATCTGCCCGCCCTCGAAGCCGGTCTTGTGATAGCCTCCAGAGCGCGACTTCTGGCCCTTGTGGCCCCGTCCCGCTGTCTTGCCGGTCCCGCTGCCGATGCCGCGCCCCACGCGCTTGCGCGGGCGGCGGCTGCCGGACGGCGGCGTCAGGGTGTTGAGGCGCATCAGTTCTCCTCCACTTCAAGCAGATAGTTGACCTTGCGCACCATGCCGCGGTTCTGCGGCGTATCCTGCACCTCGACAGTCTGGTGCAGACGGCGCAGGCCCAAGCCGCGCACGCAGGCCCGGTGATCCGGCAAGCGGCCGATCAGGCTCTTTACCAGAGTGACCTTCAGGCTTTTTGCCATTGCATGCGCTCCTTCATTTCGGCCGCCGGCTTGCCGAGTTTCTCGGCTACTTGTTCCGGCGACTGGATGGATTGCAACCCCTTGAGGGTGGCGTAGACGGTGTTGATCGGATTGCGCGAGCCGATGCACTTGGCCAGCACGTTGTGCACGCCGAGCACCTCGAAGACGGCACGCATGGGCCCGCCGGCGATAATCCCGGTACCCTCGGAGGCAGGCTGCATGTAGACCCGCGCCGCGCCATGCGTGCCGGTGACCGGGTAGTACAGAGTGCCATCGCGAAGTGGCACCGTGACCATGGACCGTCGCGCCTTCTCCATGCTCTTCTGGATGGCCAGCGGCACTTCGCGCGCTTTGCCGTAACCGACCCCTACGCGGCCATTGCGGTCGCCGACCACGGTCAGCGCGGTGAAGCCGAACTGCCGGCCGCCCTTGACGACCTTGGCCACGCGGTTGACCGCGACCATTTTCTCGACCAGCTCTTCGCTGCCTTGCAGAACTTCAAGATTCGTCGCCATTCTCGTCTCCTTAAAATTTGAGCCCCGCTTCCCGCGCGGCTTCCGCCAGCGCGCGCACGCGACCGTGATAGCGGAACCGTCCGCGGTCGAACCAGACTTCTTCCACCTTCGCCTTGAGCGCCCGTTCCGCCACCATGCGCCCAACCTGCCCGGCCGCTTCGCAGTTGCCGGTCGCCTTGAGATTCTTGCGCAACTCCGGGCTCAGGGTCGATGCCTGGGCAATCACCTGGGCGCCGTCCGGGCTGAGCACCTGGGCATACACGTGCCGCTCGGTGCGGTGCACGGTCATCCGGTACCGGCTGGAATCCTCCAGCCGGGTGCGAACCCGACGCATCCGTCGACCGCGAACTTGATCGAGACGACTCATTTCTTCTTCGCCTCCTTTCGCAGCACCCGTTCGTCGCTGTAGCGCACGCCCTTGCCTTTGTACGGTTCCGGCGGGCGGTAGGCACGAATTTCCGCTGCCACTTGGCCGACCTTCTGCTTGTCGATCCCGGACACCACCACTTCGGTCTGGCTGGGAGTCTGCAGGATCACGCCCTCGGGCGCGGTGTAATTGATCTGGTGCGAAAAGCCGAGGTTCAGGTTCAGCGCCTGCCCCCGCATCTGTGCCCGATAACCGACGCCAACCAGTTCCAGCTTCTTCGAATAGCCTTCCTGGACGCCCTTAATGTTGTTCGTCAACAGGGAATTCATCGTCCCCGCCAACGCAGACGCTTCCGGAGGCGCGTCAAAGTACACCACGCGGTCCTCTTCGCGCACGCTGACCGGATCCGCCAACTGAAGCGAAAGTTCCCCCTTCGGCCCCTTGACCGTCACCTGCCGGTCGGCCAAGGAGAATTCGACCTTGTCCGGCAGTGGAATGGGGCGGCTGGCAATACGCGACATCGTTTACTCCACGGTGCAGAGGATCTCGCCGCCATGTCCACCCTTTCGGGCCTCATGGTCGGTCATGACGCCGTGCGAAGTCGACACTACCGCGATGCCGAGACCCCCACGGATCCACGGCAAATCGCGCGCGCCGCGATAGACTCTCAAGCCAGGGCGGCTGACTCGGCGCAGACGGTCGATCACCGGCTTTTCTTCGTGGTATTTCAAGGTGATCCGAAGGGTATTGCAAGGCTGACCCTCCTCGATCTCGTAACCGGTGAGGTAGCCCTCGCCGCACAGCACCCGGACGATTGACTCGCGGTGCTTCGAATATTCCATTTCCACCGTCTCATGCCGAGCCTGCTGGGCATTGCGGATGCGGGTCAGCATATCGGCGATCGGATCTTGCATGCTCATGGCGTTGTCCTCACCAGCTGGCCTTGGTCAGACCCGGGATGTCACCGCGCATGGCGGCTTCGCGAAGCTTGTTGCGCCCCAGGCCGAAGCGGCGGTAATAGCCCCGCGGCCGGCCGGTAATGCTGCACCGGTTGCGCAGGCGCATCGGCGAGGAGTCCCGCGGCATCTTCTGCAGCGTCTCCTGGGCGGCCAGACGCTGCTCCAGCGTACTGTTCGGATCTTTGATAATGGCACGCGCGGCAACGCGGCGCTTGGCATAACTGCGCACCAAGCGCTGGCGCCGGCGGTCTCTCTGAATCATGCTGACTTTAGCCATGCTTCAACTCCGCAGGGGAAATTTGAACGCGCGCAGCAGTGCCTCGGCCTGGGCGTCATCGCGCGCATTGGTGGTAATGGTTACATCCAGCCCCCGCATCTGGTCGATCGTGTCGTAATCGATCTCGGGGAAAACGATCTGCTCCGGGATGCCCATGCTGTAATTGCCGCGCCCGTCGAAGGAACGCACCGGCAATCCGCGAAAATCACGCATCCGGGGGATCACGATGTTGATCAGCCGGTCCAGGAACTCGTACATCAGGGTCCGGCGCAGCGTGACCCGGCAGCCGACCGGCCAGCCATCGCGGATGGAGAATCCGGCCACCGACTTGCGCGCCCGGGTCACCACCGGCGTCTGGCTGGTGATGCGCTTCAGGTCGTCCAGCGCGTTCTGGATGATCTTCTTGTCGCGCGCACTCGCGCCCAATCCCATGTTCAGAGTAATCTTCTCGATCCGGGGAACGGCCATCGGGCTGTTCACCCCGAGTTCTTCCCGCAACTGGGGGCGAATCTCTTCCAGGTATTGCTGCTTCAGACGGGCCATGGCAACCTCAGATGTCGATGACTTCCTGATTGGACTTGAAGAAGCGAACCTTGCGTCCGTCTTCCAAGCTGCGGAAGCCGATCCGGTCCGGGCGCTGGGTGGTCGGGTTGTAGATCTGCACGTTGGAGAGGTCCAGCGGCGCTTCGCGCTCGACGATGCCGCCCTGCAGGCCGGCCTGTGGATTCGGCTTGGTGTGCCGCTTCACCAGATTCAGGCCTTCCACCACGACCCGGTTGCCCGGCAGCATGCGCAGGACCGTGCCCTGCCGGCCCCGATCCTTGCCGACCATGACCACGACCGTGTCGCCTTTGCGGATCCTGTTCATGATTCCTCACAGCACCTCCGGTGCCAGTGAAATGATCTTCATGAATTTCTCCGAACGCAGTTCCCGGGTCACCGGGCCAAACACGCGCGTGCCGATCGGCTGCATCTGGTTGTTCAGCAGCACGGCAGCATTGCGGTCGAAGCGAATCGACGAACCGTCGCCGCGACGGACGCCGTGCGCCGTGCGCACCACCACCGCGTTCAGTACTTCGCCCTTGCGCACCTTGCCGCGCGGGATCGCATCTTTAACGCTGACCTTGATCACGTCGCCGATCCGCGCATAGCGCCGGCGGGACCCGCCCAGCACCTTGATGCACTGCACCTTGCGCGCGCCGCTGTTGTCGGCCGCGTCCAGCATGGTCTCGACCTGAATCATGATTGCCCCTCCGTCGCCGCCTCAAGGACCTCGATCAGCTCCCAGGCCTTGTGCTTAGAGTGCGGGCGGCACTCGCGAATCCGCACGCGGTCGCCGGTGCGCGCCTGGTTTTCCTCGTCGTGCACCAAGATCTTGGTCGACCGGCGAATATACTTGCCGTACAGGGGATGGCGGATCTGACGCACCACCTCGACCGACGCAGTCTTGTCCATGCGGTCGCTGACCACCTGGCCGATCACGGAGCGGATCTTCTCGCTCATTTCTTCTCTCCCCGACGACGTTCCGTCATCAATGTC
Source organism: uncultured Chromatiales bacterium (assembly GCA_964526195.1). GTDB lineage: Bacteria > Pseudomonadota > Gammaproteobacteria > Poriferisulfidales > Poriferisulfidaceae > Poriferisulfidus. The sequence continues at coordinate 48,039 of CAZGIH010000025.1, forward strand.
TTGATCCGGGCGATGTCGCGACGCGCCTCTTGAAAGGTGTGGTTGCGCGCCAACTGCCCGATGCGCACTTGCATCCGCATCTCGAACTCGCTGCGCCGAAGACGCAACAGTTCAGCACGCAGTTCCGCGTCATCTTTCGCGCGCAGGGCCTGCATATCCATCAGGCCAACGTCCGGTGCGCGAAGGTGGTCTGGACCGGCAACTTAGCGGCAGCGCGGCGAAACGCCTCGCGCGCCAAGTCTTCCTGGACGCCTTCGATTTCATAAAGCATGCGGCCCGGCTGGATCTTGGCAACCCAGTACTCGACATTGCCCTTGCCCTTGCCCTGGCGCGACTCCAGCGGCTTCTTGGTCACCGGAACGTCCGGGAATACCCGGATCCAGATCTTGCCGCCGCGCCGGATGTGGCGGGTCATGGCCCGCCGGGCGGCCTCGATCTGGCGGGCGGTCAGGCGCCCTCCGGTGGTCGCCTTCAGGCCGTACTCGCCAAAGCTAACCTTGTGCCCGCGCTGCGACAGGCCCCGGTTGCGGCCTTTCTGCTGCTTGCGGTAGCGGGTGCGCTTGGGTTGCATCACGTCGGCGGTCTCCGTTATTTGCCGGGCGGCCCGTCCGGTCCGCCGATCTCGCCGTTGAAGATCCAGGCCTTGACACCGATAATGCCGTAGGTGGTCCGCGCCTCGGCGAATCCGTAATCAATGTCCGCGCGCAGGGTATGCAGCGGAACCCGGCCCTCGCGGCACCATTCGCTGCGCGCGATCTCGGCGCCATTGAGACGCCCGGCCACGTTCAGCTTGATTCCCTGAACGCCGAGCCGCATGGCATTCTGCACGGCCCGCTTCATGGCGCGCCGATACATGATGCGCCCTTCCAGCTGCTGGGCGACACTCTCGGCCACCAAGTGGGCGTCCACTTCCGGGTTGTGAATCTCGTCGATGTTGATCTTGACCGTGCCGAGAGCCAGGCCCATCATCTGCGCGACTTCGCGGCGCAGGATCTCGATGTCGTTGCCCTTCTTGCCGATCACGATTCCGGGACGGGCCGTATGGATGGTGATCTCGGCCGTGTCGTTGCGCCGCTCGATCCGGATACGGCTGACCGAAGCCTGCGCCAGCTTGCGGCGCAGGAAGTCGCGGATCATGAGGTCATTGTTGAGCTGGTCGCGGTATTCGGTGCCTTCCGCGTACCAGTTCGAGTTCCAGTCGGTCATGATGCCGAGGCGGAATCCGATCGGATTGACTTTCTGTCCCATGCTTACTCCTCCGCGTCGCTCAGCACGACCGTGATGTGGCTGGTGCGCTTCAGGATCCTTCCGACCCGGCCCCGGGCGCGCGGGCGGAAGCGCTTGAATACCGGCCCCTCGTCAACCGTCACGTGACTCACCCGCAACAGGTCGATGTCCGCGCCATGGTTGTGCTCCGCGTTGGCCAGCGCCGACTCCATGGTCTTGCGCATCAACTGCGCCGCCTTGTGCGGTGAGAAGCGCAGGATTTCCAAGGCTTCCCCGACCGGCAGGCTGCGCACCTGATTGGCCACCAGCCGGCACTTGCGCGGGCTGATGCGCTGGTAGCGAGAGACGCAACGCGTTTCCATCAGGCCTTCGCCTTGCGGTCGCCCGCATGTTGCCGGAACGTGCGCGTCAGCGCGAATTCGCCGAGCTTGTGTCCCACCATGTTCTCGTTGACCAGCACCGGGACATGCCGGCGGCCATCGTGCACGGCCAGCGTGAGCCCGACCATCTCCGGCACGATCATGGAACGCCGCGACCAGGTCTTGATCTGGCGACGGTCGTTGTTCTCGACGGCCTCGCGCACCTTGGCCATCAGGTGATGGTCGACGAACGGGCCTTTCTTCAGTGAACGTGACATGAGATTACCGCTGTTTCTTGTGTCGGCGGCGGACGATCAGGTAATTGGTCCGCTTGTTGTGCCGGGTCTTGTGTCCTTTGGTCGGCACGCCCCAAGGGGTGACCGGATGACGGCCGCCGGAGGTCTTGCCTTCGCCCCCGCCGTGCGGGTGGTCGACCGGGTTCATGGCCACGCCGCGTACCGTCGGGCGCACTCCGCGCCAACGCTTCGCGCCAGCCTTGCCGAGTTTGGCCAGGGAGTGCTCCGCATTGCCCACTTCTCCGACTGCCGCGCGGCACTCGCTCAGCACCTTGCGCATTTCGCCGGAACGTAGCCGCAGCGTGGCGTAAGCGCCTTCACGGGCCAGCAACTGAACGTACGCGCCTGCGCTGCGCGCCAAGCGTGCGCCGCCGCCGGGGCGCAGTTCCACGCAATGCACCATGATGCCGACCGGCATGTTCCGCAAGGGCAGGCAGTTACCTGGGGAGATCGGCGCCTTATCGCCGGACATCACTTCCATCCCTGCCTTCAGGCCCTCGGCTGCAATGATGTACCGCCGCTCCCCGTCCGCATACAGCAGCAGGGCAATGTGCGCGCTGCGGTTCGGGTCGTATTCGATCCGCTCCACCCGGGCCGGGATATCGTCCTTGTTGCGGCGAAAATCGATCGTCCGGTAGAGCTGCTTGTGGCCGCCACCGATATGGCGGGTAGTGATGCGTCCCTGGTTGTTGCGCCCTCCCGTCTTCGACTGGCCCGAAACCAGTGCCCGATGCGGCTTGCCGCGATGCAAATCCGGCGTGCGAACGCTGGCGCGGAACCGGCGGCCGGGAGAAGTCGGGCGAGCCTTGACGACGGTCATGCCCCAATCTCCGCGCCTTCGATGGTCTGTCCAGGCGCAAGCCGCACATAGGCCTTGCTCCAGTCATTACGACGGCCCCGACGCTTGACCTTGCCGCGGACGTTGGCCATCCGCACCGCATCGACCTTCACTTCAAACATGGTTTCTACCGCATGCTTGACTTCGTCGCGGGTCGCATCCATCAGCACCTCGAAGACATGCTGCTCGCTTTCCGCCAGACGCACCGATTTCTCGGACATCCGTGCGCCCAGGATCACCCGGCTCAGGCGTTCTTCGCTGGGCTTCTTGGCGACGACCGGGGCGGGTTTCGGCTTGGCCGGCTTCGCCGGAGCGGCCGCGACTTTCTTCGCAGCAGCCGGTTTGGCCTCAGCCTCCGGCTTCTCGACCTGCTTGACCTCCTCGGCAGGCGCCTCTTTCGGCTTGCCTTTGAAGAGGCCCTTGATCTTTCCGAGCATGCTCATGACGCCGTACCTCCCAGGCGTTGCTCCAGAAGGCTCAGCGCCGACCGGGTCACCACCACATGCTCGTATCGCAGCAGCGATACCGGATCCACTGCGTTTACTTCGCAGGCATCGTAATTCGGTAGATTTCGTACGGCCAGATACACGTTCTGTTCCATGCGCTCGACCAGAATCAGGACGCTGGTCAGGCCGAGTTCTTCAAGCTTCTCTCGCGCAAGCCGGGTCTTCGGCTCCGGCAGATCGAACGATTCCACGACATGCAGGCGTTCCTGGCGCAGCAGTTCGGAGAAGATCGAACGCATCGCGTGGCGATACATTTTTTTGTTCAGTTTGGCGTTGTACGTACGATTGGTCGCCGGGTGCGTCACGCCCCCGCCACGCCAGATCGGCGAGCGGATGCTTCCGGCCCGGGCCCGCCCGGTGCCTTTCTGGCGCCAGGGCTTGGCGCCACCGCCACGGACCGCAGCGCGATTCTTCTGCGCGGATGTCCCCTGGCGGCCCCGCTGCGCGTAGGTCACCACTGCCTGATGAACCAGCGCCTCGTGAAATGCCACGTCAAAGCACTCGTCTGCGACGGTCACGGCAGCTTGGGTATCGCGGGTCTTCAGTTCCATGTTCATTCCCTCACCGCGCCGGACGGACAACTACCCGTCCACCGGTGGCGCCCGGAACGGCGCCGCGAATCCAAAGCAGTTGCTCTTCGCTGTTGACCTGGACCACTTCCAAATTGCGCTGGGTGACCTGCTTGCCGCCCATGCGCCCGGGCATCTTCTTGCCCTTGAAAACGCGTCCCGGGAACTGGCATTGTCCGGTCGCACCCATCACCCGGTGCGACAGCGAATTGCCGTGCGAGCGGTCCTGGCCGCGGAAGTTGTGCCGCTTGATCGTGCCGGCAAAGCCCTTGCCGATCGTGGTGCCGCTGACGTTGACCTTCTGTCCGACTTCGAACAGGTCCGCGCCGACTTTGGCGCCAACCTCCGGAAGTTCTTCGCCCGCGTCGACCCTGAATTCCTTGAGGCCGCGGGCGGTCTCCAGCCCAATCTGCTTGATCTCGCCTGCCAGCGGGCGACGCATCCGTTTCGCCGGACGGGTGCCATAGCTCATCTGCACGGCCGCATAGCCGTCCGATTCTCCGGTTTTCACGCGCACCACCCGGTTAGCGTCCACCGAAACCAGTGTCACCGGCACGGACTCACCGCTGTCGCGAAACAGCCGTGTCATGCCGATCTTGGTTCCGATGATGCCGAGGCTCATGATTTCGTCCTCTTACTTGAGCTGGACATTGATGCCGGCGGGCAGGTCCAGCTTCATCAACGCGTCCACCGTCTTCTCGGAGGGGTTGATGATGTCGATCATGCGTTTGTGGGTGCGGATTTCGTACTGGTCGCGCGCATCCTTGTCGACGTGCGGGGAAATCAGCACGGTAAATCGCTCCATCCGGGTTGGTAACGGGATCGGCCCGTGCACCTGTGCCCCGGTACGCCGTGCCGTCTCGACGATCTCTTTTGCCGACTGATCCACCAGCCGGTGATCGAACGCTTTCAGCCGCAGCCGCAAGCTGCTGTAGCGGCCCTTCCCTTTCTTCGGCGCAGCCGAAACCGCTTCGGATACCGCAGTTTCCGTTTTCGGTTGGCGGGCTTTCTTTTTCGGAGCGGCCATGGTTCGATTCAGTCTGTGGTTATTCGAAATGTGTCGGCGTTACTTGGAAATCTTGGTAACGACGCCGGCGCCGACCGTGCGCCCACCCTCGCGAATCGCAAAGCGCAGGCCCTCCTCCATCGCTATCGGTGCGCCCAGCGCCACCTCCATCGACACGTTGTCCCCCGGCATCACCATCTCCGTCCCCTCCGGCAGCGTCACCGCCCCCGTCACGTCCGTCGTCCGGAAGTAGAACTGCGGACGGTACCCCGAGAAGAACGGCGTGTGCCGGCCCCCCTCGTCCTTCGACAAAATGTACACCTCCGCAGAAAACTCCGTGTGCGGCGTGATCGAGCCCGGCTTGCACAGCACCTGACCGCGCTCCACCTCCTCGCGCTTGGTGCCC
>CAZGIH010000026.1:0-103451 GCA_964526195.1 uncultured Chromatiales bacterium
CGCGGTGCCGGTGCCGCGGTCGGCGTAGGCCACGGTGACGGTGCGCCCGCTGGCGCCCGACAGGCTGACCGTGAACGCCAGGTCGGCGCTGCTGCCGGTGTCGCCCTCCGCCACCGACGGCGCGTCGATGCTCAGGGTCGGTTCGCCGTCGTCGTCGGCCACCGTGACCGACACCGAGTCGGCGGTGACGCTGCCGTAGTCGGCGCCGCTGACCGTGTGCGTGACGGTCGCGGTGCGCTGGTTGCCGGGGTTGTCGAGGTCGTCGGCCACCGCGGTCACGGTCACCGTCTGCGCCGCGTCCCAGTCGTCGGCGTCGAAGGTCAGGCTGCTCGCCGACAGGCTCACCGGCGGCGAGGCGCCGGCCGCCACCGCCACCGTCACCGTGCCGGTCGGCGCGCTGTCCAGCACCACCGTGTAGCTGCCCTCGTTCTCCTTGGTCTCGGCGGTCGCCGCGTCGTCCGCCTCGGCCAGGCTCAGCGGGCCCCCGGACACGGTCACCCCGCGGGTGTCGTCGTCGGTGATGGTGCCGGTGGCTGTGCCTTTCTCTTCGCTTATCTGGGGAGTAGGAGCTTTCGTGTCCGCATCCTGCGGGTCACTCAGCGTGACCAGGAAAGTCTCGTCTTCCTCGTCGATGTCGTCGCTGATAGTGCTGACCTCAAAACGTTTCGTGGTTACGTTTTTGCCAAAGTCTAGGCGAGTGTTTGCGATTGCCGTGTAGTCTGTTCCTGCTGTTGCCGGGTTTGAACCGTCCTCGTCCTCGCCCGTGTCCACGCGCACCGACACAATATTTTCACTTGCACCGGAGCGGGTCACGGTGAAGGCGATATTGCTGCCTTCGGTTGCCTTCGCATCCTCGACGGAGAAACTCGGCGGCGGAGTGATATCCTCGATGGTGAGCGATATGGGGGTCTTGTCATATGTGAGCAAATGCGTGCCTCCGGCAAAATCGCTGCCGGTGGCCCACACGACCTTGCTTATCGAGATTTTCAGACTCTTATCCCCTCCGGCATAGTTTTTGGTTTCGATCGCTTCCAGTGTGACGGTACATTCCTGACGGGTGCATGATGTGGTTGGAATATCTGGGATGGTAAATCGGGTCCCGACCCTGAAATCCGTACCTGAAACCGCGCCGTTGCTCCCGGCTGGCTTGACCAGGAGATCTGCAAGGACGCCGCTTTCTGTTCCGCCAGGAAAGAAAGGGAGGCTGCTTGAGGTGGGGAGGAGAGGGCGTGAAAGCCGAATCTTGAAAGTCGCTGTTCCGTTTTCCTTGATCTTGGATGGAGTAAAGTCCGTCAGGCTCACCTCGGTGATGTCGTTATCCACCACGATGACTTCCAGTTTGTCGCGGTCTCCTTTGGTGACTCCGGCAGGCATCATTCCGAGCTCGACGGTCAAAAGTTCATAGAAGCTCTCGCCGTCCGAATCATCCGTCGCCGTCAAGGTCACTGTGCCAGAATTCTTGAAGCGCGGGATCCGGACGCTCGATGCAATCGTGAGATCGCCAACCGTCGCCCCTGTACTTGCAACAGCTTTCACCGTAAGAGGAATCACTAATTCGTTTCTGTCCTGAAGCCGCGACCCGCTCAGCGTGACCCTGACCGTGGCCATTCTTCCTTCTACCAGGCGAACTTGGGTCCGGTCGGGCGATGTGCCGATGGCCCCGGAGATATAAGCGTAATATGCACTCCCGTCATCATCCTCGATCGTGACAGAGCGTCGAATAGTTTCTCCACTTTGACCCGACCATGGGATGCGGACGACATTGGCCGGGTATGCAAGATCTTGCGTCACGCTGAACGTGAGGGATTCTTCCGGTTCGGGCACCGTGTCCTCTGTAGTGTCTATGCTGAAGGTCTGGCTCGTAGCGCCTGCAGGAATGGTTAACTGGCTCGGAGGAGGATCGAAGTCCGTCATCGTGGCACCGCCTGAGCCTACCTGAGAGGTGGCGGTCGTGTGCAAGTCGTAATTGATGAGGTATCTCAATACAGAGTTGGACGGTTCCGACAATCGCAGTGTGAATGTGATGGAATCGCCTTCACTGACCCGCCCATTGGCCGGATCCATACTTAAGCTTGCCGTTTGGGCGAGGCTCCAGGGGGCCAGGTTCAGCAGGAAAGCAAACAACGCCACCTGCGTCGCCAGGACACGGGAACGAGAGGGAATACGGCGCATTGGAGAGAACAAGGACAAACAGGACTGCTGCCCGCTAACCTGCTAATTTTATGACAATCGGCTCGTTTCAAGGGGGGGGGGGGGATTAAGTAGTTGTAATAATAGAGATTTCCGAACAAGCCTAGGATCGGAACCCGATGGGATCGTGTGCGGTTCCCGGCCGAGCTCCCGCCGCTTGCGGATGATCGCCACCGGAACGTATACCGAAATCGCGGACCGGGTCTGCGCCTTCACCGCATTCTCGGTGGCTCCGAAGAACGACTGGGCGCGCAGGCCCCGGCCGGAGCAGAACCTTATCTGCCATGCATGAAGTCGCCGCGTTCATCATGCCAACTCTTGCGTGTAAGTCCCAAATCATGAAATCAGGACCAACAGCTTGCGATGCGCCTCGACAATCTTGACGGGACAGGAGCGGGCGCACGTCAGATTTTTGAGATCACTGGTCTGCGACGGCCGTTTTCGCATCGGGCCGTCTCGTGGTCTCGCTGATTTCGCCTATGGGCTTGTAGTGGAAACCACCATCAGACGGTTTCGACCGCCCGCGGCGGGTCTGGAAGTCTTCGAAGCGGTCGCTGGAAGACCGCAGTTCAGGGCGAGGATGGTCTTGTCCCCGGCCGCCGTCCCGTGCAGGCCGCAGTAAGGTGGAGGCGGCGGTCGGACAAGCCGGGTCAGCGATCCGCGACCGGCATCAGCACCTCGCGGAAGAAAGGGAGCCAGGACGCCAGCAGTCCCAGCGCGAAGACCGCCTCGACCAGCAGCACCCGGCGCCAGCGCGCCTGCGCCGACGGCAGCGCGTCGGCGAGGCGCACCGACGACATCAGGATGTCGAACAGCAGCACGAAGAACACCAGCGGGGCCGCCGCCGGCAGGACCAGGGTGCGGACCAGGGCCCAGCCGTGCAGGTTCAGTGGCACGCCTGGGCCGGTCGCGGACAGGGCCAAGACGCCGGCCATGGCCAGCAGCGCCAAGCGCAGGACGCCCAGTTCGGCGGCAAGCGCACGGACCGAAATCACAGGGACCGGTAGTAGTCCATCAGGATCCGGGCGATCTCCGGGCGCGCGAATTCCGGCGGCAGGTCCTCGCCGTTCGACAGCATCTCCCGCACCCGGGTGCCGGACAGCAGGATGAAATCCTCCTTCCGGTGATCCGGCGCATCGCGCATCATGACCACCTTGTCGAGCTTTCTGGAGTAGGCGGTGTGGTCGGCCCGGAAGATCTGGATGTCCAGCGCGCCTTCCGGAACGTCCCGGTCGAAGATGGTCTGCGCGTCGAACGCCCCGTAGTAGTCGCCGACCCCGGCATGGTCGCGGCCGACGATCAGATGCGTGCAACCGGCGTTCTGGCGGAAAATGGCGTGCAGCACGGCCTCGCGCGGGCCGGCGTACAGCATGTCGAAGCCGTAGCCGGTGATCATCACCGTGTTGGGCGGGAAGTAGAGTTCAACCATCCTGCGGATGGCGGCGTCGCGCACGCGGGCGGGAATGTCGCCGGGCTTGAGGCGGCCGAGCAGCATGTGGATCAGCACCCCGTCGGCGCCGACGGCCTCCTTGGCGATCTTGCACAGCTCCTCGTGCGCGCGGTGCATCGGGTTGCGGGTTTGGAACGCGACCACGCGGTTCCAGCCGCGTTCCGCGATCCCGCCGCGGATCTGCACCGCGGTTCGGAACGTGCCGGCGAACTCGTCCGGGAAATAGCTGTAGTCCAGCACCTCGATCGGCCCGGAGACCAGCGTGCGGCCGTTCTCGAGGAAGGTCCGGACGCCGGGATGTCCGGGGTCGGCGGTGCGGTAGACCTGTTCGGCTAGGCGCCCGAGGTCGGCTTCGGACAGGGTCTCGACGGCTTCGACCTGCTGGACGGCCAGCACCGGATGACCGTCCCGGTTGCAGTCGCGCAGGGCGATGCGCGACGCGCCCGCGACGGCGTCCTGCGTCTGGTTGAGGATCGGCACCGGCCAGAACAGGCCGGACTCGGTGTGCATCTCGCGGCCGACCCGCAGGGCGTCCGCGGCATTCATGTATCCGGTCAGCGGCGTGAAGTAGCCGCCGGCCATCATGACGGCGTTGGAGACGGCGGCGGAGTTGAGCCGCAGGGCAGGCAGGGATTCGGCTTCATCCCGGAGCGCGGCCGCGCGTTCCGCGTTCTCGACGGCAAGCGGGACCAGGCGTTCGCCGGCGTAGGGTCTGATCATGGTTCGTCCGTGAAAGAGGCCATTGTACCGACTGCCGGATCAGCGCGCGTCACGCGTCCGGGGCATTCGGCCCCGAACGTCCGTAGGCATCTTCATGGCGGATGATGTCGTCCTCGTCGAGGCGGTCGCCCGACTGCACTTCGATCAGTTCCAGCGGGATCTCTGCCGGGTTCTCCAGCCGGTGCTTCATGCCGCGCGGGATGTAGGTAGATTCATTCTCCGAAAGCGTAAAGGTCTCCTCTCCCCGCGTCACCCGCGCGGTGCCGCGCACCACCACCCAATGCTCCGCCCGGTGCCGGTGCGACTGCAGGGAGAGTCGTCGGCCCGGGAGGACGATGAGGTGCTTGACCTGGAAGCGGTCGCCGCGGTGCACCGAATCGTAGTGCCCCCAGGGACGGTAGACCTTGCGGGGATGCCGGCATTCGCCACGGCCGTCTTTCTTCAGTTGCTCGACCAGCTGCCTGGTGTCCTGGGCGGCGTCTTTGTCGGCGACGAGCAAGGCGTCGGGCGTGTCGACGATGACGAGATCCTCCGCGCCGAGCACCGTCACCAGCCGGGTCTCGCCGTGCGCATAGACATTCTTGGTGTCCCGCAGGACCACGTCGCCTTGGGTGACGTTGCCGAACCCGTCTTTCTTGGCGTGGCCGGACCAGTCCGCAAGCGCGGCCCAGGACCCCACGTCGGACCAGCGGGTGCCAAGCGGCACCACGACCGCATCCGAAGTCCGTTCCATCACGGCGCGATCCACCGAGAGGGTCGGGGCGCGGGAGAAGGATTCCGTGCCGAGGCGTGTGAACCCGAGGTCCGAAGTCGCGTTTCCGTACGCTTCCCGAACCGCTTCGAGGACCGGAGCCGCGTGACGTTCCAGTTCCTGGAGGTAGCGGGCGGCCCCGAAGGCGAACAGGCCGCAGTTCCAGTAGCAGTCGCCGGCCCCGATCAGCGCGGCCGCCTCGTCGGCGCCCGGCTTCTCCACGAAGTGCCTCACGACCCGGCCCGTCCCGCTCGCACCGGCGGGGTCGCCGGCCTGGATGTATCCATAACCGGTCTCCGGACCAGCGGCCGGCACGCCGAAGGCCACGAGCCGTCCCGCGGCCGCCTCCCCGAGGGCCTCGCGGACGGCCTGAGCGAACTTTCCGGAATCTCCGATGACGTGGTCCGTGGGGGCGACCAGGAGTATGGGGTCGTCGCCGCCGCATTGCGCTTGGGCCTCTAGGGCCGCGGCGGCGACGGCCGGTGCCGTGCTTCGGACGGCCGGTTCCAGAAGGATGGCGGCCGGCGTCGCCCCGATCGCCCCGAACTGTTCTGCCACCGTGAACCGGTGCGCCTCGTTGCAGACCACGAGGGGCGCGTTCAGGCCGGCGAGGGATCCGAGCCTCTGCACGGTGGCCTGCAGCAGGGTGCGTTCGCCGGTCAGGGCGAGCAGTTGCTTCGGATGGGTTTCCCGGGACAGCGGCCAGAGTCGGCTGCCGGAGCCGCCGGAGAGAATGACGGGGAATACGGGGTCGCTCATCGTGTGACACCGATCGGCGGGTTGACCCGAGCCAGGGCGGGACAGTTTACAATATCCGGGAATTGTGGCCATGGCTGGCTTCCCGGTCCGGTCCGCCCAAACCTGAACTTTCCGGCATGCCTTCTCCCCCCGCCCCGGACGGCTCCGGGCTGGCCCTGGCCCCGGCGGTTTCCATCGTGGTGCCGACGTTTCGTGAAGCGGAAAACCTCCCCGCCCTGGCCGGCCGCATCGAGGCCGTGCTGTCCGGCCGCGGGCTGGAGTGGGAGCTGATCCTGGTCGACGACGATTCGCGCGACGGCATCGAGGCCGTCGCCGGGGAATTGGCGCGGCGTTTGCCGGTGCGCCTGGAGGTGCGCCGCGATTCTCCCCGGGACCTGTCGCGGTCCGTACTGCGGGGGATCGGGAGAAGCCGGTCTGGCCGAATCGTGGTGATGGACGCAGACCTGTCGCATCCGCCGGAGCGCATCCCGGACTTGGTCCAGGCGCTGGATGGCGGTTGCGACATGGCCGTGGGCAGCCGCTACGCGCCGGGCGGGCGGATTGAGCGGGGCTGGGGCCTGTGGCGCTTCCTGAACTCGTGCGCGGCCACCCTGCTGGCGCGCCCGCTGACGGACTGCGCCGACCCCCTGTCCGGGTTCTTCGCGCTCGACCGCCGCGCGCTTCCGGATCTGACGCGGCTGCGGCCGATCGGCTACAAGATCGGCCTGGAACTCATGGTGCGGGGGCGGCTGCGGGTGGCCGAGATTCCGATCGATTTCGCCGACCGCAGCCAAGGCGCGAGCAAGATGGGCCTGCGCCAGCAGGTCGACTATCTGCGCCACCTCAAGCGCCTGTACCTGCACCGGTTCGGCAACCCGGCGCGGATCCTGAGTTTCGGGGTGGTCGGGACCAGCGGCTTCCTCGTTGACCTGGCCTTCTATCTCGGTCTGCAGGCGTTCGGCGTCGGGCACCGCCTGGCCCGCTTTTTGTCCTTCTGGCCGGCGGTCAGCTGGAACTGGTGGCTCAACCGGCGCATCACCTTCGACGGGCGTCCCCGGCCGCCTCCGGCCCGGCAATGGGCGCGGTTCGTGATCGCCAGCCTGGTCGGGCTGGGCGTCAACGTCGGCAGCTACCTGGTCCTGACCGGTTCCGTGGCGGTCTTCATCCGCCATCCGCTGTACGCGTTCGTCCTCGGAATCGTCCTCGGCGGCGGGGTCAATTTCCTGATTTCGACCCTGCTCGTCTACCGGCGGCATTCGGGTTAGGACAAGGCGGTGGCGCCCATTCCTCCGGGCAGGGGGCATTGAGGGCCTCATGGGCCGGGCAAGCCGGGGCAAGGCGGAAAGAAGGCGCTTGAGGGAGCGCCGGTCGGCGGAGGATGCCGCCCGGCAGGGGCCGGCCCGGGCGGAGCCCGCGCGACGGGGCCTGCTTTCGTTTCTCACCGCGGACGGGCCGCCGAGCGACTTCCCGCTGCACGCCGGGCTCGGTGCCCTGCTGCTGGTCCTGCTGGTGGTGGTCAGCTACTACCCGGCGGTGATGGCGGGCTTCGTCTGGGACGACGTCATTTTCTACGACGCGAAGCCGGTGCGGGAGTGGTCCGGCCTCTGGGACATCTGGTTCAACCCGAAGTCCTTGGCCATGGAAGGGCACTACTGGCCGGTCTTGTACACCAGCTTCTGGCTGGATCACAAGCTGTGGGGGTTCGAGCCGGCGGGCTACCATGCGGTCAACATCCTGCTGCAGTCGGTCAACACCCTGCTGGTCTGGCGACTGATGCTGCGGTTTGCGGTGCCCGGCGCTTGGCTGATCGCCGCCGTGTTCGCGGTGCACCCCCTGCACGTCGAGTCGGTGGCCTGGGTCATCGCGCGCAAGGACCTGCTGTCGGGGCTGTTCTACATGGCGGCCGTGCTGGTCTGGTTGCGGTTCAGGGAGACGCCGCGCTGGGGGCTCTACCTCGGGGCACTGGGGCTGTTCGCGGCGAGCCTGCTCAGCAAGACGGTCACCGTGACCCTGCCGGCGGTGCTGCTGGTCCTGGTCTGGTGGAAGCGCGGGCGCGTGACCGTGGCAGACGGGTTGCCGCTGCTGCCGTTCTTCGTGGCGGGGTTCGCCATCACCCTGGGCGACCTAGGCTACTACACGTCGCGCGAACCCCTGGCGCTCGACTTCTCGCTCGCCGAGCGGCTGCAGATCGCGTCGCATGCCTTGTGGTTCTACGTCGGCAAGATCGTGTGGCCGGTCGATCTGGCGGTGATCTATCCGTTCTGGGATGTCGGCGTCGGGAACTTGGCGGAGTGGGGATACGTGGCTGCGGCCTTCGCGCTGGCGGCGGGGCTGTGGCTTGCCCGGAAACGGGTCGGGCGCGGACCGCTGGCCGGGGCCCTGTTCTTTTTGGTGACGCTGTCGCCGGTACTCGGCTTCGTCGACTACGGCTACATGCAGTTCTCGTTCGTTGCCGACCGTTTCCAGTATCTGGCCGGCATCGGCGTGCTGGCCGTATTCATCGGCGCGGGAACCCGCGCGGCGGGCCGGTTGCCGGCGGGGACGAGGAAAGGCGTCCTGGGCGTCGCCCTGCTCGGTGTGGCCGCGCTGGCAGGGCTGTCGTGGAAGCAGTCCCACGTCTACCGGGACCCGGTCGTGTTCTTCAGCCACATCATCGCCCACAATCCCCAGGCGCGCGATGCCCATCTCAACCTAGGCAATGCGTTGTGGAAGGCCGGGCGCAGGGATGAGATGCTCGCCCCCTCGCGCATCGCGGTCCAGCAACGCCCGGACTCCGCGCCCGCCTACAACAACCTGGGCCTGGCGCTCAGGCACCGCGACGAACTGGACGAGGCGGAGCAGGTTTTCCGGCGCGGGTGGGAGATCGACCCGCGCGACAAGCGCATCCTGATGAACCTGGGCGAGACGATCCGCCGGCAGGGGCGGCCCGAGGAATCGCTGCAATGGTATGACGCCTTCCTCAAGCTCGAGCGCGATGCCGCGATGGCCCATGCGGGTAAGGGCGATGCCTTGTTCCATCTAGGGCGCCACGACGAGGCGGTCGTGCACCTGAGGAAAGCCCTGTCCCTGGAGCCGAACATGGCGCAGGCCCCGCTCATCCATGTTCTCATCGGCGATGCAGAGCAGGAAATGGGCCGGTTCGAAGCGGCGAAGCGGCATTACGAATACGCCCTGGAGGCCGATCCAGCCCTCACCCGGGCACATGCGGCCCTGCTGGATCTGCTGCTCGACCGGCAGCGCGATGCGGAGGTGGAGCGACATCTGCAGGCCGTCCGGAACACGGCCCGGGACGACCCGGCCGTCTTCCAGAAGGTCGCCGAACTGTTCCGGAAACGGCAGGAGTACGAGCGGGCGCTCGGTTGGTATGACGAGGTCTTGCGGATCGACCCCGACTTCGCGCGGGCCCATGCGGGCAGGGGCGACGCCCTGTTCCGCCTGAAACGGCACGAGGAGGCGATCGAGTCTCTTGACCGGGCCATCGCCTTGGAGCCGACCATGTCGACCGTGCCCACGTTGCGCACCCTCATGGGGGAAGCGCATCAGGTGCTGGGCCGGCTGGGGGCCGCGTCGGAACAGTACGAACTCGTCCTGCAGGATCATCCGGGGCATGCGGCCGCGATCGACCGCCTCGCCATGGTGCGCTTCAAGGAGGGGCGCTACGAAGACGCGCTGCGGCTCTACCAGACATACCTCGAACTCGTCCCGGACAGCGCGAACACCTACACCAACTTGGGCGTGGTGCTGTACAAGGCGGGTCGGTTCGACGAGGCGCGCAGGCACCTCGAACGCGCCCTTTCCATGGATCCGGAGGCGACCGCGGCGCAGTCCCTTCTGGAAGCCATTCGCGGGGAATCGCAATAGCGCAGACGGGCGGGCCAGAGCGCCCGCTTTGAAATCGGCTGCCCAGCCCCCCAGTTAACAGGGGGGAGGGAAGAGCAGTCGAAAAATGAGGGTGGACAAGTTGACCCAGCCGTTCCAGCAGGCGTTGCTGGAGGCGCAGTCGTTGGCGGTTGGCCGGGGCAACCCGGAGATCGACCCGGCGCACCTGATGACGGCTTTGCTTGAGCAGCCGGTGACGGCGGCTGGTTCGCTGCTGCGTGAGGCGGGGGCCGACCTGAACCGCCTGCGCGACGGCTTGGCCCGGCGGCTCGATGCTCTTCCGCAGGTGACCGGCGAGAAAGGCGAGGTGCGGTTCTCTTCCGACCTGCAGCGCATCCTCAATATTTGCGACAAGCTTGCGCAGGACCGCGGCGACCAGTACATCGCCTCCGAACTGTTCCTGCTTGCGGCACAGCAGGATCGGGGAGAGATCGGCAAACTGTTGCGCGAGTGCGGCCTGGATGCCGAACGCTTGATCCAGGCGGTCGCCCGGTTGCAGGGCGAGGAGCCGATTACGGACGCGAATGCCGAACAGCACCGTCAGGCACTGGAAAAGTACACGGATGACCTGACCCGTCGCGCCGAGCAAGGCAAGATCGACCCGATCATCGGCCGCGACGAGGAAATCCGGCGCGCGATCCAGATCCTGCAACGGCGCACCAAGAATAATCCGGTGCTGATCGGAGAGGCTGGCGTCGGCAAGACCGCGATCGTCGAGGGACTGGCGCTGCGCATCG
Organism: uncultured Chromatiales bacterium; assembly: GCA_964526195.1. GTDB lineage: Bacteria > Pseudomonadota > Gammaproteobacteria > Poriferisulfidales > Poriferisulfidaceae > Poriferisulfidus. The sequence goes on from CAZGIH010000026.1 coordinate 10,466, forward strand.
TCAACGGCGAGGTGCCGGAGAGCCTGCGCAACCGACGGGTGTTGGCGCTGGATATGGCGGCGCTAGTCGCCGGGACCAAGTTCCGCGGCGAATTCGAGGAGCGTCTCAAGGCGGTTCTCAAGGAACTGGCGCAGCAGGAGGACGAAGTCATCCTGTTCATCGATGAACTGCACACCCTGGTCGGCGCCGGGCGGGCGGAAGGCTCGATGGATGCCGGCAACATGCTCAAGCCGGCGCTGGCGCGTGGCGAACTGCACTGCATTGGCGCCACCACCCTGGACGAATACCGCGAGAACCTGGAGAAAGACGCGGCACTGGAACGCCGCTTCCAGAAGATCCTGGTCGACGAGCCGAGCGTGGAAGACACCATCGCGATCCTGCGCGGGATCAAGGAGCGCTACGAGGTTCACCACGGGATCGAGATTACGGATCCGGCGCTGGTTGCCGCTGCCACCCTGTCGGCGCGCTACCTGACCGACCGCCGCCTGCCGGACAAGGCGATTGATCTGGTCGACGAGGCGGCCTCGCGTATTCGCATGGAGGTCGAGTCCATGCCGGAAGAGATGGACCGCCTGGATCGACGCATGATCCAGCTCAAGATCGAACGTCAGGCCCTGCACAAGGAAGACGATCCGGCCTCCCGCGAGCGGCTGAAGGTGCTGGAGGAAGAGCTGGAGCGCCTGGAGAAGGAATATGCCGACTTGGAAGAGGTCTGGAAGGCCGAGAAGTCTGCGGTCAGCGATACCGCCCGGCTCAAGAAGGAACTGGACCAGGCACGGCTTGAAATGGACCGGGCGCGGCGCGAGAACGATCTGGAACGTGCCGCGGAACTGCAGCACGGGATCATCCCGGACCTTCAGCGCCAGCTGGAGCAGGCGCACGACTCGGAGAAACCGCAGGCGACCCTGTTCCAAGACATCGTCACCGAAGAGGAAATCGCCGAGGTGGTGGCGCGTGCGACCGGCATCCCGGTGTCCCGGATGCTGGAGGGGGAGAAAGAACGACTGTTGCGCATGGAGGAGGCGTTGCACCAGCGAGTGGTCGGTCAGGATGAGGCTGTATCCGCAGTCTGCCACGCGATCCGGCGCTCCCGCTCCGGGCTGACCGACCCAGGCCGCCCGATCGGGTCTTTCCTATTCCTGGGGCCGACTGGCGTGGGCAAGACCGAACTGTGCAAGGCGCTGGCGGAATTCCTGTTCGACCAGGAGTCGGCGATGGTGCGCGTGGACATGTCGGAGTTCATGGAAAAGCATTCCGTGGCACGGCTGATCGGCGCGCCGCCCGGCTACGTGGGCTACGAGGAGGGCGGTCGGCTGACCGAGGCGGTGCGCCGCCGCCCGTTCACGGTGGTCTTGCTCGACGAGATCGAGAAGGCGCATCCGGACGTGTTCAACGTCCTGTTGCAGTTGCTCGACGATGGCCGTTTGACGGACGGCCATGGGCGCACCGTGAGTTTTGCCAACGCGGTGGTGGTGATGACGTCCAACCTCGGCAGCGACACGGTGCAGAAAATGGCGCGCGAATCGCACGAGGACCTGAAGCTTGCGTTGCAGGAGCAACTGACGGAGCATTTTCGTCCGGAGTTCATCAACCGGATCGACGAGGTGCTGGTGTTCCGGGCGCTGCAGCGCGACCAGATCCAGGCGATCGTCCGCATCCAGGTCGAGCGGCTCAGGCAGCGCCTGGCCGAGCGGAACCTGGTGTTGGAATTGTCGGACGAGGCGATCGAGTTCGTCGGCAATGCCGGCTACGATCCGGACTACGGCGCACGGCCCCTGCGCCGGGTGCTGCGCAACGACTTGGAGAACCCGTTGGCTCAGGCGCTTCTGGAGGGGAAATTTTTGCCCGGCCAGACGGTCCGGGTGGAATGCGGGGAAGCGGGCCTGCGCTTCAGCTCGGCGTGATTCTCGCCTGCAGGAACTCCAGCAGCCCGTCTACCGCCACATCTTCCGCCTCATCAAGGTTGCGCCGGTGGCGGTATTCCAGCCGTCCCTGTTCAAGCGTGCGCGGACTGATGACGACCCGGTGCGGAATGCCAACCAGGTCCGCCTCGGCGAACATCACGCCCGGGCGAAGGTCGCGGTCGTCCATTAGGACCTCAATTCCGGCCTCTTGGCACTGCTGGTAGAGGGTTTCGGCGGTGGTGCGGACTGCGTCATCGCGGTCGGCACCGATCGGGCACAGCAGGACAGAAAAAGGTGCCATTGCGTCCGGCCAGATGATGCCCTGTTCATCGTGGTTCTGTTCGATGGCGGCGGCCACGATGCGGGTGATGCCGATGCCGTAGCAGCCCATCGTGACAACCTGCTCCTTGCCGTCGGGGTTCAGCACGGTGCAGTTCATGGCTTGGCTGTACTTGTCGCCGAGCTGGAAGATGTGTCCGACCTCGATGCCTCGCGCGCTGCGAACGGGGCCACTGCCGTCCGGGCTCGGTTCCCCGTCCTCCAGGTTGCGGATGTCGCAGACCTGTTCCGGGTCCGCATCGCGCCCCCAGTTGACCCCGGTGTAGTGCACGCCTTCCCGGTTCGCGCCGCACACGAAATCCGACAGCACGGCGGCACTGGCGTCGGCATATAGCGGGAGATCAAGTCCGGCCGGTCCCAGCGAGCCGACCGGGCAGCCGAGCTTTTCGCGAACCTCCGCCTCGTCGGCGAAGCACAACGGGCTCCGGATGCCTTCGATCTTGGCAGCCTTCACCGCATTCAGGCGGTGATCGCCGCGCAGGATGAGTGCGACCAGCGAACCGTCTTCCTCACCCTGGACGATCAAGGTCTTGACCGACTGTTCCGGCGGCGTGCCGAGAAACTCCGAGACCTCCTCGATGGTGCGCTGGTCAGGGGTGTCCACTTCCTGCAGTTCCTGGGTCGGTTCGGCGCGCGGGAACTCTGGTGCCGGGGCGGGCGCCTGCTCCACGTTGGCGGCGTAATCCGATTGCTCCGAATACACGATTTCGTCCTCGCCGGAATCCGCCAACACGTGGAATTCGTGCGACAGGGCGCCGCCGATCGCGCCCGAATCGGCTCGCACGTACCGGTATTCGAGCCCCAGGCGGTCGAAGATCCGGCAGTAGGCGAGGCGCATTTCCTCGTAGGTTTCGTCGAGGCTGGCCGAGTCGAGATGAAACGAATAGGCATCTTTCATCACGAATTCCCGAGCCCGCATCACGCCGAAACGGGGACGGATCTCGTCCCGGAACTTGGTTTGGATCTGGTAGTAGTTCACCGGCAGTTGGCGGTAGCTCTTGAGTTCGCGCCGCGCAATATCGGTGATGACTTCCTCGTGGGTCGGGCCGAAGCAGAATTCCCGTTCGTGGCGGTCGGCGAAGCGCAGCAGTTCCGGCCCGTACTGCTCCCAGCGCCCGGATTCCTGCCACAGTTCCGCCGGCTGCACGGCCGGCATCAGCAATTCCACGGCGCCGCTGCGGTCCATCTCCTCGCGCACGACGGTTTCAACCTTGCGCGCAACCTTCAGACCGAATGGCATCCAGCTGTACAGCCCGGCGGCCAGCATCCGAACGAGGCCGGCGCGCAGCATCAACTGGTGGCTCACGACCTCGGCATCGGCCGGGGTCTCCTTGAGCGTGGTCAGGGGCAGTCGGGACAGGCGCATAATCGGATGGTCGGGCGCGCCCATCATACAAAAACCCGCTTCTGGTGTGACACACTCGCGCCGTGTCCGCGGTGTATACTTGAACAAGTCTCATGAGCGCGTACCCGCGATGTCCGACCGGCGCCTGAAAGCCTTCTATACGGTGGCCCGGCTGCTGAGTTTTACCAAGGCGGCCAAGGTGCTGCACCTGACCCAGCCGGCGGTGACGTTCCAGGTTCGGCAGCTGGAGGATTACTACAAGACGCGCCTGTTCGACCGTACGCACAATCGCATTACGCTGACCGAATCCGGCGCCAAGGTGTACGAGTACGCGCGCCAGATCTTCGAACTGTACAACGAGTTGGAAACCGAGATGAACCGCATCGCCGGCGACCTGACCGGGCCGGTCACGATCGGCGCGAGCAACACCATCGCGGTGTACATGCTGCCACGGATGCTGCGCGAGTTCCGTGCGCACCACCCGGAAATGGTGTTGCGCCTGAAGGTCTCGAACACCGAAGGGGTGGCGAGGATGGTGGAGAACAATACGGCCGACCTCGGCATCGTGGAGGGGCCGGTGAATAACAAGACCTTGCTGGTGGAGATGTGCAAGATGGACGAACTGGTGGCGATCGCGCCGCCCAAGCATCCGCTCCTGCACAACGCGCCGGTGCGCATCAGCCAGGTGCTGCAGCACCCGTTCGTCATGCGCGAGGAAGGGTCCGGGACCCGAAAAGTCATTATGAACTACCTGGAGAATCAGCACATCGGGGTCGATCGCATCGACATCGTGATGGAACTCGGCGGCCTGGAGGCGATCAAGGCCGCGGTGGAGTCTGGCATGGGCGTGTCGATCCTCTCGCGCGAGACCCTCCACAAGGAGTTGCAGTTGCGCACTCTGAGTTGCGCTCCCCTGACCCCGGCGCTGACCCGCCAATTGTCCCTGGTCAGCCTGCGCCAGCCGCACCGTCCCCCGACCGTGGAGGCTTTACGGGACTTCGCCATGGACTTCTACGCCGCCGCGCCGGAGGCAGCCGCATGATCAAGTTATTCCGCGAATGGTACGGGCGGCATTTCTCGGATCCGCAGCAGCTCACCCTGCTGCTGCTGATCGGCCTGGGGCTGGCCCTGGCTCTGTTCATCGGTGACATCCTGGCGCCGCTCTTGGTCAGCATCCTTCTGGCCTACATTCTCGAGGGATTGATCCGTGCGCTGGAAGAGGCCCGGATACCGCGGTTGTTCTCCTTCCTTCTGGTCTACGTCCTGTTCGTGGCGGTCCTGCTGCTGCTGCTGTTGCGCCTGATACCGCTGCTGTCGGAACAGATCGTGGATCTCGCGGCGCGGTTGCCAAGCATGGTCGCGGCGGGGCAGCGTTGGGTCGAGTCGCTTCCGGACCTTTACCCGGAACTAGTCAGCCCGACCCAAGTAGAACAGATTTTGACGGCGGTTCGGGCGGAGGTGCTGGCGTTTGCGGACGAGATCATCCGCTTTTCCCTGGACACGGTGGTGGACGTGCTGTCGATCGTGGTGTACACGGTTGTCGTGCCGATCCTGGTGTTCTTCCTGCTCAAGGACAAGCGGCGGATTCTGAACTGGGCCAAGACCTACCTGCCGGCGCCGCAGTCGCTCAGTTCCCAGGTCTGGGGTGAAATGGATCTGAAGGTGTCGCAGTATCTCCGCGGCAAGCTAATCGAGATCGGGGTGGTCTGGGTCGCGACATTCTTCGCGTTCGCGCTGTTCGGCCTGCAGTATGCGCTGCTGCTGTCGTTTCTGGTCGGACTGTCGGTCATCATCCCGTACGTGGGTGCGGTGGTGGTGACGGTCCCGGTCATGCTGGTTGCCGCCTTCCAGTGGGGCCTGAGCCCGGAGTTCGCCTACCTGATGCTGGCCTATCTCGTGATCCAGTTCCTAGACGGGAACCTGCTGGTGCCGCTGCTGTTCTCGGAGGCGGTCGACCTCCATCCGGCCGCCATCCTGACCGCGATTCTGGTGTTCGGTGGATTCTGGGGCGTATGGGGCGTGCTGTTCGCCATCCCCCTGGCTTCGCTGATCGACGTGGTGTTGCGCAGCTGGCCGCGCGCCGCGCCGGACTAGGGAAGAATCAAGCTTTCGGCAAGTCGGCGACTGCCGCCAGCACTTCCGCCGCGTGCTCGGACACCCGGACCTTGCGCCAGACGCGGCGCACGACGCCTTCTGGGTCGATCAGGAAGGTGCTGCGCTCGATGCCGCGGACCTTCCGCCCGTACATGTTCTTCATCTTGATGACGTCGTAGCGCTTGCAGGCGACCTCGTCCGGATCGGAGAGGAGTTGGAACGGGAACTTGTGCTTGGCCTTGAAGTTCTCGTGCATCTTGAGCGTGTCGCGGGAGATGCCGAAGATGACGGTCCGGCGCCGGCGGAAGCGCGGGTACAGATCACGGAAATCCTGACCCTCGGCGGTGCAACCGGGCGTGTTGTCCTTGGGATAGAAATACACCACCACGGGGCGACCTCGGAGTTCGGACAGGCGTATGGATTTGCCGCCCGTCGCCGCTAGTTCGAAGTCTGGAGCCTTGTTGCCTTCCGCAACCGGTTTCCGCGTCATCTTCTGTGTATGACTTCAGAAAAAGGGGTTTCAAGCATATCACATTTAGCCGCGTGTCCCGGGGCCTGACGGGCTTTTTGTTAAACTGTAATTGGCGCGTCCACCAGCTCTCGCATGACGACTTTTCAAGGCAGTATGGTTGCTATGGCAACCCCCATGAATGCATCAGGGGAGGTGGACTATGCGGCAATGTCCGCGCTGGTGGACTTCCACTTGGAGCAGGGCAGCGATGCACTGGTTCCGGTTGGCACGACGGGGGAATCGGCGACCTTGAGCGTGGAGGAGCACCACGAGGTGATCCGCCGCGTGGTGAAGCAGGTGAATGGACGAATCCCGGTCATCGCGGGTACCGGCGCCAATGCCACAACCGAGGCCATCGAACTGACCCGCTACGCCCACGAGGCTGGAGCCGATGCCTGCCTGCTGGTAACCCCGTACTACAACAAGCCAACCCAGGAAGGCCTGTACCGGCATTACCGGGCGATTGCCGGGGCCGTGCCGATTCCACAGATCCTGTATAACGTCCCGGGCCGGACGGCCTGCGACATGCTGCCGGAGACGGTGGCACGACTGTCCGAACTGGGATCAATCATCGGCATCAAGGAGGCGACCGGCGACCTGGAACGAATCCGGCGCCTGCGCGAGTTGTGCGACGATGCGTTCATAATCATCAGCGGAGACGACGAGACATCCATGGAAACGCTGTTCAACGGAGGCCGGGGAGTGATCACGGTAACAGGGAATGTGGCGCCCAAACTAATGCACGAGATGTGTCAGGCGGCACTGGACGGAGACGAAGAAACGGCGCGGACCTGCAACAGCAAACTGGAGCGCCTCCACCGGGACCTGTTCATCGAATCCAACCCGATTCCGGTCAAGTGGTGCCTGAACCGGATGGGGCTGATTCCGGAGGGTATCCGGTTGCCGTTGACCCCGCTCTCGGAAGCACACCACGAGACCCTGTGTGCCGCCATGCGTGCGGCGGAGGTGTTGGAATGAAGCGCTGGCTGTGGATGAGTTGCCTGGCGGGCATGCTCGCGGGTTGCGGGGACGAGCCTTTGACCGTCGAGGAACTGGTCGGCGAGGCGGCGGATGTGTTCGAGTCGGATTGGTGGGGCGGTGAGGAGGAATATGGCGCCAGCCAGTCGACGGAAGCGCTCAGGGTGCCGCCGCAGTTGTCCCTCCCGGACACCAGCAAGCAACTGGTCATCCCGGAGTTTGGCGGGGTCAGCGCCAAGAAGACCGGTCGGGGCCAGGCCGCGGTGTTGCCGGGCTTCCTGGATATGAAGGTGCGCCGGGAGGGCAATGTGCGCTGGCTGGAAGTGGGTTCGGATCCGGTCACCCTATGGCCGCACCTGCGCGCGTTTTGGGAGGATCAGGGGTTCGATCTAGCCCAGGAGGCGCCGCTGATCGGTTTGCTGGAGACGCAATGGCGCGAGAAGGCGGATGACGTCCGGGCCCTGGAAGCGGAGGGCGGAAGCCCTTATTACGCGGCATCCCGCGAGAAGTTTCGGCTGCGGATGGAGCGCGAGCCGAATGCCTACGCCAACGTGTTCATCACGCGCCAGAAGCTGGAAGTGGCGGGCGTGGATACCGGTAACGCGGTGGTCTGGAAGCCTGGACGGCCGGATCCGGAACGGGAAGCCGAGATGCTGATCCGCCTGATGGAATACCTGGGCGCGTCGCGGATGGAGGGCGTCGCCACCTTGGAAGAAGAAGAGGTGGAGGATACCGTCGGCCTCGACCTGCAGTATATCGGCGGCATTCCGGTGCTGATGGTGGAGGACGAATACAGCAGCGTATGGCGCCAGGTCGGCGTGGCCCTGGAACGCTCGGGACTGTACGTGGTCGATTTTGATCGCAGCCAGGGCACCTACGTGTTCCGCTACGGGAGCAGGGATTCCGCCGACGGGAAAGGCGTCCTGCTGGAAATGCACCTCTTGGCGCGCGAGGAAAACCTGACGCTGCTGACGGTGCACCGGCATAAATCGAAGGAGCCCGTCCGCAAGGAACTGACCCGCAGCGTATTGCGTGCGATCTTGGCCGCATACGCGCTGGTGCCCCGCGCCACGGCCGACGCGCAATAGTCCAGTTTCAGGGTCGCGGTCCGGCCAGAAGCCGGGCCGTGGTTAGTCGCCTTTGTCTTGCGGGGTGATGCCGGACTGCATCCGGGACATGGCGAGGTAGGTGATGTTGTCGCGCCGCGAGATGACGTCGCGGGACTTGTCCTTTTCGATGCAGGCGTAAGCCGAGTGGTTGTGGATGGACTCGAAATTCTCCGACTCCACCTTGTAGGCCCGGACCCGGTCGTCCTCGTTGAGCCGCAGGGCGAGGTCGCGGACCATGTCTTCCACGAACTTGGGATTGTCGTAGGCCCGCTCGGTGACGTACTTCTCATCCGGGCGCTTGAGCAGCCCGTACAGTTCGCAAGATGCCTCGCTCTCGGCCATCTCGATCAGGTCTTCGACCCAGATCGGCTTCGCCAGGGTCACGCTGAGCGTGATGCGGGAGCGTTGGTTGTGCGCGCCGTAGTCCGAGATGCTCTTGGAGCAGGGGCACAGGCTGGTGACCGGGATCGCGATGGAGGCGGTCAGGCGCGTGTCGCCGCGGTTGAAGTGCCCGGTCAGGCGGATCTGGTAGTCCAGGTAGCTGCGCACGCCGGATACCGGGGCGGCCTTGTTTATGAAGAACGGGAAGGCCATTTCGATGAAGCCTTCCTCCGCATCGAGCCGGGTCGCCATGTCGCGAAGCAGCCCGTTGAAATTCTCCAACGAAACCGCTTTCTTGTGGTCCTGCAGGACATGTACGAAGCGGGACATGTGCGTGCCCTTGACCTCCGGCGGCAGGTTGACCGTCATGGTCAGCCGCGCGACCGTGGATTGGGGTTTGCCGCTGCGGTCGACGAACTCGATCGGATGCAGGATATCCTTGATGCCGACCTGGTTGATCGGGATCGCGCGCGTGTCCGCCGAGCTTTGCTCGTCGTGCAAGTGGTCGCCGTGTTGGAGAGGATCGGAGTAAGCCATCCGAATCTACGCTTCCTGTTTGTCCGGTTTGCCCATATTACTCTGGAATAGGCGGTGGAGCAAATGATGGGATTCCCGACGTCTAAAGCCCTGTGGCTGGGATTCGGTGGGCGATAATAGGGGTTGACTCTGAATCAGATTCGTCGGTCTCATGACTCTGCCGCGCCCCGAGCAACAGGATGTTGACCCGCTGGAAACCCAGGAATGGCTGGAGGCGCTGGATTCGGTTTTCAAGGAGGAGGGCCCGGCACGCGCTCACTACCTGATTGAACGCCTGCTGGACCGGGCACGCCGCTCCGGCCTGACCATTCCCTACAGCGCGACGACCGCCTACCTCAACACCATCCCTGCGGCGCAAGAGGAAAGCTGCCCGGGGGATGCCGCCCTGGAATGGCGGATTCGCTCGCTGATCCGCTGGAACGCCATGGCGATGGTGGTGCGGGCCAACCAGGAGCACCCCGGGCTCGGTGGGCATGTAGCCACGTTCGCGTCGGTGGCCACCCTGTACGACATCGGCTTCAACTACTTCTGGCGCGCCCCCAATGAGGAGCATGGCGGGGATCTGGTGTTCTTCCAGGGCCATTCGGCGCCCGGTGTCTACGCCCGCGCCTACCTGGAAGGCCGGCTCGACAAGGAACACTTGCACCGTTTTCGCCGCGAGGCCGAAGGTGGCGGCCTGTCCTCGTATCCCCACCCGTACCTGATGCCGGATTTCTGGCAGTTCCCGACCGTCTCCATGGGTCTGGGCCCAATCCAGGGAATCTATCAGGCACGCTTCATGAAGTACCTAGATAACCGTGGCCTGCTGGATGCGGGCGATCGCAAGGTCTGGGTGTTCGTCGGCGACGGCGAGATGGACGAGCCGGAATCGCTGGGTGCGCTTTCGGTGGCCGGACGTGAACGGCTCGACAACCTGGTCTTCGTGATCAACTGCAACCTGCAGCGCTTGGACGGCCCGGTGCGCGGGAACGGCAAGATCATCCAGGAGCTCGAAGGCGTGTTCCGTGGCGCTGGCTGGAACGTCATCAAGCTGATCTGGGGTTCTTACTGGGACCCGCTCTTGGCACGCGACACCCAGGGCATCCTGCTCAAGCGGATGGAGGAATGCGTGGACGGGGATTTCCAGACCTACAGCGCGCGCGATGGTGCGTACGTCCGCGAGCATTTCTTCGGCAAGTACCCGGAGCTTGAGGCGATGGTCGCCAACATGGCCGACCAGGACCTGTGGCGCCTGAATCGCGGCGGGCACGATCCGCACAAGGTGTATACCGCCTACCGTGCCGCTGTCGCGCATAAGGATCAGCCGACGGTCATTCTGGCCAAGACCATCAAGGGCTATGGCATGGGGACGGCCGGGCAGGGACTCAACATCACGCACCAGCAGAAAAAACTGGACGTCGACGATCTGAAGGCGTTTCGCGACCGCTTCAAAATCCCGATCAGCGACGATGAGATCGAGGACCGGATTCCGTTCTACCGCCCCGCCGAGGACAGTCCGGAGATTCGCTACCTGAAGGCCCGGCGCAAGGCCTTGGGTGGTTACCTCCCGGTGCGGCGCGACACCGCGCCTCCGCTACATATCCCGGACGGAATTTTCGACAAGATGCACGCGGGTACGGACGATCACGAGATCTCCACCACCATGGCGCTGGTTCGGGTGCTGGCCAGCCTGCTTCGAGACCCGGAACTGGGTCCGCGGGTGGTGCCGATCGTGCCGGACGAATCCCGGACTTTCGGCATGGAGGGCATGTTCCGCCAACTCGGTATCTACGCGCCATTCGGGCAGTTGTACGAGCCGGAGGACGCCGGAAAATTGGCCTACTACCGCGAGGAGAAGACCGGGCAGGTGCTGGAGGAGGGCATCAACGAGGCGGGTGCGATGAGTTCGTTCGTGGCGGCCGGCACCTCCTACAGCACACACGGTCTGCAGATGATCCCGTTCTACATCTTCTATTCGATGTTTGGTTTCCAGCGCGTGGGGGACCTGATCTGGTCGGCGGGCGATCTGCAGGCACGCGGCTTCCTGATTGGCGGCACTGCCGGGCGTACTACGCTGCCCGGAGAGGGGTTGCAGCACCAAGACGGCCATAGTCATCTCGCGGCCGCTGGCGTTCCGAACTGTTATCCGTATGACGCGGCCTACGCCTACGAGGTCGCAGTGATCGTCGAAGACGGCCTGCGACGCATGTACGAACAGCGGGAGAATCGCTTCTACTACCTGACGGTCGAAAACGAAAACTACGCCCATCCCCCCATGCCCGAGTCTGCACAGGAGGGAATCCTGGCGGGCCTGCACCAGGTTGCGGAGGCGCAGGACCCGGATGCGCCCCGGGTGCAATTGTTGGGTTCCGGTGCCATCTTGCGCGAAGCCTTGGTGGCTGCCGAGCGCCTGCGCGCCTATGGGGTGGAATCGGACGTGTGGAGTGTGACCAGTTTCGTGCTTCTGGCGCGCGACGGTGCCCGCGTGGAGCGGCACAATCGCCTGCACCCCGAAAGTCCGCAAACCCCCTGGGTTGAGCAATGCCTGGCCGAGCATCCCGGCCCGATCATCGCGGCCAGCGATTACGTGCGCATGCACGCCGAACAAATCCGCTCGTGCCTGCCTGCCGGGCGCGACTATCGGGTGTTGGGCACCGATGGTTTCGGGCGCAGCGACACGCGCGAGAAGTTGCGCGAGTTCTTCGAGGTCAACGCCGACCACATCCTGCACGTCACAGCGCGGGCATTGGAAGCTTCAGGACAGATCGATCCGGCGACAACGCAGAAGATCGTGGTCGAATGCGCGGTGGATCCCGATCGATCGGATCCGTTTGCCTCATGAGCCAGGAAGTCCGGGTCCCCGACATGGGGGACGTCGAAGAAGCGGAGGTCATCGAGGTCTTCGTACAGGCTGGGCAGTCGGTCTCGGCGGACGAACCGCTGATTACCCTGGAATCGGACAAGGCCGCCATGGACCTGCCGTCGCCGTTCGGCGGCGTGGTGGAAACGGTGCACGTCAAGGTCGGGGACATGTTGGCGGTGGATGCACTGGTCGTGACCCTGGCCGATCGTCCGGACGACTCCGAACCGAAGTCAGAAGCGCCCGAAGCCGAATCCACGCCGCCTTCGGAGCCGGTTGCCGTGGAGCCCGTTGCTAGTCCGGCCCCACCACCAGTCGCCCCGGAGCCTCGCCGTCTTGGTACCTTGCCCCATGCCGGGCCTGCCGTACGCCGTTTCGCGCGTGAACTCGGCGTGGACTTGGAGCAGGTCTCCGGCAGCGGCCGCAAAGGCCGGATTACGTACGAGGATGTCCAGCTTTATGTCAAGGCGATCCTGACGCGGCAACAGGAGCCAACGGCAGCCGCACGACCGTCCGGTCCGCCGGTGGATGCTGAACGATTCGGCCCGACCCGGACCGAGCCGCTGACCCGTATCCAACGGCGTTCCGGTGCCAACCTTCAGCGCAATTGGCAATTGGCTCCCCATGTGGCCCAGCACCACAAGGCGGACATCACGGAACTGGATCAACGCCGGAAGGAATTGCGCGGGCAGAAAGGGTTCGAGTCCCTGACGCTGACTGCCTGCGTGCTTCAGGCCTGCGCCCAGGTGCTGAAGCAGTTTCCCCGCGTCAATGCCTCGCTGGGCGAAGACGGGCGAGACTTGATCGTCCGCGAGTACGTCCACATCGGGTTCGCGGCGAACACCGACGAGGGTTTGGTCGTCCCGGTGATTCGCGATGCCGACCAGAAATCGATTTCCGTTCTTTCCGGAGAGGTTGCGGCCTTGGCCGAACGCGCCCGGGACCAGCAGTTGACCGCCGAGGACATGCAGGGCGGTGGCTTTACCTTGTCCAACCTCGGTGGCATCGGGGGCGGGCATTTCACCCCTGTTATCAATCTGCCCCAGGTAGCGGTGTTGGGCATCTCGCGTGCGGTGCAGGAGCCGGTCTGCATCGAAGATCGGGTCGAATCCCGCCTGATGATGCCGCTGTCGCTGTCCTACGATCACCGCGTCGTCGACGGGGTGGAAGGAGCCCAGTTCGTGATGGCGCTGGTCTGGTTGCTGGAACATCCCGATGAGTTGGACTGGGGAGAGGGGTAATCCGTGAAGGCGATCGACTTGGTGGTGATTGGCGGCGGTCCCGGCGGCTACAGCGCTGCTTTCCGCGCGGCGGATCTGGGCATGAAGGTGATGCTGGTGGAACGTTTCTCACGGCTTGGCGGCGTGTGCCTGAACGTCGGTTGCATCCCGTCCAAGACTTTGCTGCATGCGGCCGGCCTGATCGAGGATGCGGCCGAATGGCGGGATCGGGGAGTGGTGTTCGACCCGCCCCGAATCGACCTGGATGCATTGCGTGCGTGGAAGGAGAAAGGCGTGGCGCAGTTGGCCGATGGCCTCGGCGCGCTTGCCAAGCGCCGCGAAGTTGAGATAGTCACTGGTCGGGGAGAATTCGTGTCCGCACATACGTTGGCGGTCGAGACTGGGCAGGAGAGAGAGGAAGTACGTTTCGCGCAGGCGATCATCGCCACGGGGTCCCGGCCGATCAAGCTTGAGTTGTTTCCGGACGACCCACGCATCCTGGACTCCACGTCGGCCTTGGACCTGGAGGAAATTCCGGAGCGTCTGCTGGTAGTCGGGGGTGGCGTTCTGGGTCTGGAGCTAGCCACGGTGTTCCGCGCCCTGGGGTCGCAGGTGACCGTGGTGGAAGCGTTGGAACAGATGATGGGCGAAGCCGACAAGGACGTGGTGCGGGCATACCTCAAGCGCAATGCGAAGCGATTTGCCGCATTGCATACGGGCACCCAGGTGCAGAAGGCCGAAGCGAAGGATGACGGAATCTTGGTGCAGTTCGAGGGTGCAGATCGCCAGTGGGAAGAGTTGTTCGACGCGGTGCTGGTAGCAGTGGGGCGAGCCGCCAACAGCGAGAACTTGGGATTGGAGGATGCCGGGGTTGCGGTCGGCGGGTCCGGAGCAATTCCGGTCAATCACCAGCAACGAACCAATATTTCCCACATCTTTGCCATCGGCGACGTGACGGGTGGGCCGATGCTGGCGCATCGGGCCTCCTACCAGGGCCGGTTGGCGGCGGAAGTCGCGGCCGGCATGAAATCTGCTTATGAGGCAAGGGTGGTTCCCTCGGTGGCCTATACCGATCCGGAAGTCGCTTGGGTGGGATTGACGGAACGCGAGGCCAAGGCTCAGGACATTGCGTATGAGCGTGGCATCTTCCCGTGGGCGGCAAGCGGGCGGGCAGTCGGAATCTCACGCGTTGAAGGCATGACCAAACTGCTGTTCGATTCGGAGACGAAACGTCTCATCGGTGCGGCCGTGGTAGGCGTGCATGCCGGGGAACTGATCGCGGAGGCGGCGCTGGCGATCGAGACTGGTTGTGAAGCGGAGGACATCGCGGGCACGATCCATCCGCATCCGACATTTTCAGAGACTCTGGCGCAGGCCAGCGAGGTAGTTCAGGGAACGGTGACGGAATTATTTCTGGGGCGTGGCAGGAATTGAATTTGACATAAGCTGAGGAAAATAGAAAGTTCTACAGGCTCCGACCGGTATAATCCATGCCACTCGGTAATTCTAGGGAAAGAACCAACTTCGGACTTGAAATGGCAAAGAGAAGGGCAAAAAGCGGCTTGGGGATAAAACAGCACGAAGTCTTACAGTTCGAACCTTTCATAGTTTGGGCATGTCGATCATTGGCCAAGCAGAAGGACGACTCCCAACGCTGGCCAAAGTAGCTGAAGACGGCAGGGCACTGTCCGACCTATTGAAATCCATCATTGATAGCTTGCTCACGGAGCACGCATTCACAAAAATTTTGCTGAAATGGTTTCAGATTTATTTCGCACCCTACAAAAGCGAACATGAATGCCAAAGTATGGGCGAGTATTGGGACTATGTCCGCAAGCATGACATCCGGTCACTGAAAGGTGACAAGGTCAAGAGTTATCAAGAATGCGAGATCGCAAATTTTCTCTACCTCAATGGTGTCTCCTACGAATATGAGGCCGCCTATGAACACAAGACCGCAACACCGGACAAGCGACAATATCAACCCGATTTTTATCTCCCGGAAGCAGGGATCTATATTGAGCATTTCGGGCTCAACGCATCGGGAGACCCGGCCCCGTTCATCGACAAGAAAAAATATCTCCAGGACATGGAGTGGAAGCGACAGTGCCACGCCAAATTTGGCACCATCCTCGTTGAGACATTTAGCCACGAGCATGACGCGGGGAAATTAACCGAGAACTTGACTGGGAAATTGGCGGCTCACGGCGTGACCTTTTCTCCAATTCCTTCTGCAGACATCTTCTCTGTTTTAAACGAACAGGGTCGAATTGATCCGTTCACACGTTTTGTGGCGACTTTCCTGCAGCACTACAAGGGAGCTCGATTGTCATTTCGGGAGGTGGCTCGACGAGCCACGGGCGTCAGGGATAGGCTGAGGGCAGAAGCGTTTCTAGCCGTCTTCAAGCCTATCTTCCAACGCTACCAAGATACCCTTTCCCAGCAGGGACAGATAGACTTCCATGACATGATTAATAAAGCAACGGAACATGTGGAGACAGGACGCTACCGTAGTTCTTTCGGCTATATCCTCGTCGATGAGTTTCAAGACATCTCCCCTGGGAGAGCAAGATTACTGAAGGCATTGCTCGACCAGTCGCCGACGACTCAGTTGTTCGCCGTCGGCGATGACTGGCAATCGATATACCGGTTCGGCGGATCAGATATTGCCGTTATGCGCGAGTTTGAAACTCATTTTGGGCACAGCGAGCGTATTGATTTGGGGACGACCTTTCGCTGCGCTGATCGAATCTCCAAGATTGCGACTGATTTCATTCTCCGTAATTCCGCACAGATTCCGAAGGATGTTCATTCAACACGTCAGGCAACCGAGACCAGTGTATATATCGGTCTTCCTGAGAGAGAGCGGCCTTTGCTCAGAGAGACGCTCGACGAGATCGCCGCTGACGCGACTCGTCATGATGGAGGATCGACTGTCCTGTTGCTGGGCCGCTACCGGCACATGCAGCCGGAAAATATGCCTGAGTTGGCTAGGCAATATCCCGAATTGCAACTCTCCTTTATGACCGTGCATCGTTCAAAAGGACTGGAGGCTGACTATGTTGTGGTGCTCGGCCTGTGTGCCGGCAAATACGGGTTTCCGTCCGAGATCAGTGATGACCCACTTCTCGACTTAGTTCTTGCTGAACCGGAAAAGCACCCAAATGCCGAGGAACGTCGCTTGTTTTATGTCGCCATTACACGTGCCAGACGACGCGTCTACCTGCTTGCAGATGATGGCCCGCCTTCTTCCTTTGTTCAGGAGTTGATCGATGGGGAATACGATGTAGCCGTTTTTGGACGAGCGTCAGAAAATGACGTTTCTTGCCCGAGGTGCATTGAAGGACGCTTGGAGCGTCGCGAAAATGCTCGGAATGGGGGAATTTTTTACGGTTGTTCTAATTGGCCTTATTGCAAGTATCGACAACCCGTTTGTCCCAGCTGCGAAATGGGGTTGCTGGTCAAGGAAGATGCTGCTTTCCGCTGTAAGGACTGTGGTCAGGTTGTAGAGGGTTGCCCCAGTTGTGAGGGTTGGTTGCGAAAAAGAGTCAGTCAGTATGGTCCTTTTTTCGGTTGTTCGAATTGGCCTGCCTGCGATTACACTCGAAACATTAAGCAATCACAACCACGAAATGAAGTTTCCACCTGAGGGTCGACCTGTGGAGCAATAATTCTGCTATGTAATCAGGCAGCACTTTTCATTGAGGGCTCGAAGATAATCTTCAGCCGGGTCCCGGTCGCTTGAGCAAATTTCTCCAGCGTCCTGACCGATGGATTTGCACGCCCTCCTTCCAATCGCGCAACGGCAGACTGTGTGGTTTTCATACGCTTTGCGAGTTGTTTCTGAGTGAGCCCGGCCTGTGAGCGGGCCTTAACCAAAACGCTAACCAGTTCGAATTCCGAAGCCAGCTCCTCATAGGCTTTCCTGTATTTTGGGTTCCGGCTCAATTTCTTGTGCAGGTCTTCTAAGTTGCTCATGTCAAAACCTCTTGGAGGCGCTGTGATGCCAAATCGATTGTCTGCAGTCGACCCAAGGTTTCGCCGCCCATGCCATGAGCTTACTATATAGCATATATACTATGTCCGCCTAGCCTCTGCCAAGGGCTTCCTGGGAGTAAAAATACTCCGTTGCGTATCAAAATGAGGTTATACGCGAAAGCGTATCATTAAGGCTTGAGGTCGCGCTTGGAGCAGCCTGAGCGGACAGCGCGAGGAGGAAGTTTCGTCACGTCTTCCGGGCGGGTGGAATCGTTTCAGTTTTCGTGAAACGCTTTCTGAAATATCTTGCTGTATCAATGAAATAATCGTTTCAAATCATTTCATGAACCTTGGGTTGCCCGTGCAACGATCCAAGCGATGGGAAATGCGTATCGTGCAAGCAATGGCAGGGTGTCATGTGTTGCCAAGATGGGCTGGCGGGGTGCGATAGGGATCATTTGGAGACAGCCACGAAGACGGTGTGTGTGGCGGCATAGCATGGTGCCATGCTATAATAAATAACCAGTCATAATAACCGGACAAAAATGAATACAATTCAGGCGACAGAAGCGAAGGCCCACTTTGCCGAATTGCTTCGAACTGTCGAACGCGGGGAGACCGTGGTGATTACCCGACATGGGCAAGCGGTGGCGCACGTGATTCCGGCGCATGAGGCTGAACGTGAGGACTATGCGCAGGCAGTCAAACGTTTTCGGCGTCGTCTTCAGAGATTGGAACCCACCGGCATGACGATCGAAGAAATACTGCGGTTGCGCCATGAAGGACACCGCTGGTGACCCCCTTCGTCCTTGATGCCTCGGTCGCTTCGGCTTGGCTACTAAACGAAGAAGCCCGGATAGAGACACGCCCCGAAGTGGTTCGTCTGCAAAGCGGAAAGGCGCTGGTTCCGCAGCTCTGGCATTTGGAGACCCGCAATAGTCTGCTTGCCGCTGTGCGACGCGGCCGGCTTGCCAGCGACAAGTTGGCAGAGCATCTGGATGCCTTGCGGGATATTCCGATTCAGACGGATGCCGACCTTGATCTCGATGTTGCCTTCAAACTGGCGGAAAAGCATTCGCTGTCTGTCTATGATGCCGTCTACCTGGAATTGGCGAAACGGCACGCGGTGCCGATTGCGACGCTAGACAAGGCCCTTTCTCAAGCTGCGGTCAGAGAAAATTTGTCCCTGGTTTGCGATTCGACCTAGCCCATTGGTGCATAATTTGGTGTATGTCACGAACCAATGTAGATATTGACGATAAGGCATGTGCGGAAGTCATGCGCCGTTATCAATTGACGACCAAGCGCATGGCCATCAATTTTGCGCTTCGCGCCCTTGCAGAGGAACCCCTTGGCATTGAGGAGGCTCGAGGCCTTCAGGGTTCCGGTTGGGAGGGTAGCCTGGGTGAACTCCGGGGTAGCCGCTTGGCGTGATTCTGATTGACACGTCTGCGTGGGTTAAATTCCTAGTCTTTCTCTAAGTTTTCTCTCCATACGCTATACTTTTCGCGCCTCTTAAGCCATGCAATTTTTCAGTGCCTGTCGTTACACTTCCTGACGGCTCCACCCGCGAGTTTGCACAGCCGGTCACGGTGATGCAGATCGCCGAGGATATCGGGTCGGGCCTTGCCAAGGCGGCATTGGCCGGCCGGATCAACGGGCGGCTGGTGGATGCCTGCGTCGAGGTGGATGAGGATGCCGAAGTCTCCATCATCACCAATCGCGACGAAGAGGGCATCGAGATCCTGCGCCATTCGCTGGCGCACATGCTGGGACAGGCGGTCAAGCAGTTGTACCCGGACGCCCAGATGGCGGTGGGTCCGGTGATCAAGGACGGGTTTTACTACGACATCGCCTGTGATGAGTCCTTCACCGAGGAAGATCTTGAAAAAATCGAGGCCAAGGTACAAGAGTTAGTCGCGCAAGATTACGATGTGCTACGCGAAGTGGTGACCCGCGATCGGGCCCGTGAAGTATTCGAAGGGCGCGGCGAGACTTACAAGGTGCAGATCGTCGACGAGATTCCGGAAGGCGAGGAAATCGCGCTGTACCACCATCAGGAATACGTCGACATGTGCCGCGGCCCGCATGTCCCGAACACCCGTCACCTGCGGGCATTCAAGTTGACCAAACTGGCGGGTGCCTACTGGCGGGGCGACTCCCGCAACGAGATGCTGCAGCGCATCTACGGCACTGCCTGGCCGGATGCCAAGCAGCTTCGAGCCTACCTCCACCAGCTGGAAGAAGCGCAGAAGCGCGATCACCGCAAGCTCGGGCGCGCGATGAACCTGTTCCATTTTCAGGAGGAAGCACCGGGCATGGTGTTCTGGCACGCCAACGGTTGGATCCTGTATCGCCAGTTGGAAAGCTACATTCGCGAACGCTTAGACCAAGCGGGCTACCAAGAAGTGCACACGCCGCAGATTTTGGACCGCAGCCTATGGGAGCGGTCCGGGCACTGGGACAAGTTCGGCGAGATGATCTTCACCACCGAGTCCGAAAACCGCGAGTACGCGGTCAAGCCGATGAACTGCCCGGGACACGTGCAATTGTTTAACCAGGGGCTCAAGAGTTACCGGGACCTGCCGCTGCGCATGGCCGAGTTTGGCACCGTGCACCGCAACGAGCCATCCGGCACCCTGCACGGCCTGATGCGGGCGCGCCGCTTCGTGCAGGACGATGCGCACATCTTCTGCACACCGGAACAGTTGCAGGACGAGATTGCCGAACTGATCGAACTGACGCGCTCAACTTATCGAGACTTCGGATTCGAAGACATCATATTGGGCCTGTCGACCCGCCCGGATCGGAGGATCGGCGAGGATGCCCTGTGGGATCGGGCCGAGAAGGCGCTGGACGAGGCGATGACCGCCACCGGCCTGGAATTCGCCGTGCATCCGGGCGAGGGCGCGTTCTACGGACCCAAAATCGAATTTACCCTGACCGACTGCATTGGGCGCGAGTGGCAGTGCGGCACGATCCAATTGGATTTCTCCATGCCGGACCGGCTCGGCGCCCGGTACGTGGACGAAAACAGCGAAAAGGTGGTGCCGGTTATGATCCACCGTGCCATCTTCGGTTCGCTGGAACGATTCATTGGCATCCTGATCGAACACTACGCTGGGGATCTGCCACTGTGGCTGGCGCCTTGCCAGGCGGTGGTACTGAACATCACCGATGCCCAAGCCGACTATGCCGGGGAGGTGGTGGCGCGGCTGGAGGCGGCCGGAGTGCGGGTGCACAGCGACCTGAGGAACGAGAAAATCTCCTTTAAAATACGCGAGCACACGCTCGCGCACGTCCCGTATCTACTGGTGGTGGGCGACCGGGAGCGGGAAAACCAAGAAGTCGCAGTGCGTGCGCGGGATGGCGCGGACCTTGGTCCGGTGCCGCTGGATGAACTGGCGGAACGGTTTGCTGTTACAATTCGCGCTCGCCGATTAAATCTGATGGAGGATTGAGTATCAGCGCAGAGAAAGAGATTCGCCTCAACGAGGACATCAGCGTATCGCGTGTGCGGCTGATTGACGAAGGCGGCATCAACCGAGGAGTCATGGGCCTTCGAGAGGCCCGGCAACTGGCCACCGATGCCGACATGGACCTGGTCGAAATTTCCCCCAACACCGAGCCCCCCGTTTGCAAGGTCATGGATTACGGGAAGTTCTGTTTCGAGCGAAAGAAGAAGGCCCAGCAGGCCCGCAAGAAGCAGAAGCAGATCCAGATCAAGGAAGTCAAGTTCCGACCCGGCACCGAAGAAGGTGACTACCAGGTCAAGCTTCGCAACCTGAAACGGTTCCTAGGCGACGGAGACAAGACCAAGGTGACGATTCGCTTTCGCGGACGGGAACTGCACCACCGCGAACTGGGGGAGCAGAAGCTGAGCCGAATCGAGGACGATCTCCAGGAATACGGCGAAATCGAGCAACATCCGAAAATGGAAGGCCGCCAGATGGTCATGGTGGTCGCCCCTCGCCGCCGCTAATCTGCCACAGACTCACCGAACGATCATGCCTAAACTCAAGACCAACCGAGGTGCGGCCAAGCGGTTCCGCAAGACGGCCAGCGGCAAGTTCAAGTGCCGTCAGTCGCATCGCAACCACATCCTGACCAAGAAGAGCACCAAGCGCAAGCGCGCCCTGCGCTCTCCAGACCACCTCGAATCCTCGGATGCCGCCTTGGCACGGCGGCTGTTGCCCTACATCTGACCGGCCATGCCCCGAGTTAAACGCGGCGTCACCACGCATGCCCGCCACCGCAAGGTGCGGCGGCAGGCGCGCGGCTACTACGGCGCGCGCAGCCGGACGTTCCGTTCCGCCAACCAGGCGGTAATCCGCGCAGGGCAGTATGCGTACCGCGACCGCCGCACGCGCAAGCAGGACTTTCGCCGTCTGTGGATCGTGCGCATCAACGCGGCGGCCCGGATGTGCGGCCTGTCGTACAGTCGCTTGATGCAAGGCCTGGCCCAGGCGGAGATCGAGATCGATCGCAAGATGCTGGCGGACCTCGCAATGAACGAGTTCGACACGTTTGCGCAACTGGCGGATCAGGCCAAGGCCCGGTTGTCCGCAAGTTCCTGATACGATTTGCGGACGGATCCGTCCATGCCGCAATTCGAGTCCCTTCAGAGTGAAGCCGATGCCGCCATCGCGGCGGCGACCGATACGGCTGAACTGGAACGCCTGAGAGTCGCCTACCTAGGCCGCAAAGGCCAGGTCACCGTAGCCCTGCGCGGGCTCAAGGACCTTCCTGCCGACCAACGCCCGGAAGCCGGGGCCGAGATCCAGGCGATTCGCGCCCGCATCGAACAGGCGCTCGCCGAACGTGGCGAAGCACTGGCCGAAACCGAGGTACAAGCCCAAGTCGCAGCCGAGCAATTGGACGTAACCCTGCGCGGGCGCGCCCTTCCGCCCGGCGCGCGCCATCCCACGATCCTGACCCTGCAACGCATCTGCAACTGGTTTGTGCGTTTCGGCTACGGTGTCAACTATGGCCCGGAGATCGAGGACGACTATCACAACTTCGAAGCGCTCAACATTCCGCCGCAGCATCCGGCACGTGCCATGCACGACACGTTCTATTTCGGCGACGGCCGCCTGCTGCGCACGCACACCTCGCCGGTGCAGGTGCGCACCATGAGCGAAAGCAAGCCGCCGATCCGGATCATTGCGCCCGGGCGCGTGTACCGTTGCGATTCGGATCCGACTCACAGCCCCATGTTTCATCAGGTTGAGGGCTTGTGCATTGAAGAGGATGTCAGCATGGCAGACCTGAAAGGCGTGGTCACGGCATTCCTGCGCGACTTTTTCGAGGACAGCGAGATCGAAACCCGTTTCCGGGCTTCCTACTTTCCGTTTACCGAACCGTCGGCGGAAGTGGATGTCCGGCGTGCAGGCGGCGATTGGTTGGAGGTGCTGGGGTGCGGCATGGTGCACCCGGCGGTGTTGAGGGAGGGCGGCATCGATCCGGAACGCTATACCGGTTTCGCATTCGGCATGGGTGTGGAACGGCTGGCGATGTTGTACTACGGAATCCATGACCTGCGGGTTATGTTTGCCAACGACCTCCGTTTCCTGGACCAGTTCGGGGGGACCGCGCAATGAAGTGTGACCTGAACTGGTTGTCGGAGTGGGTGGCGGAACTGCCGCCCGCCGAAGAATTGGCGCAGTCGCTGACCATGGCCGGGCTGGAGGTGGACGATCATCGCGACCAGGTCCTGGAACTGGAATTGACGCCGAACCGCGGCGATTGCCTGAGTCTGCGCGGCCTGGCCCGCGAGGTGTCGGCACTGACCGGCGCGGAACTGCAGGAGCCTTCCGAACCTAAAGTCTCTGTCGACGCATCAGCAGGCAAGCCGGGTCTCGGCGAGATCGAGGCCGATGCCTGTCCGTACTACAGCCTGCGTTTGATCGAAGGGATTGATCCGGAGGCGGAGACGCCGAAATGGATACTGGATCGCCTCGAACGCTCTGGCGTCCGGGCGCACCACCTGCTGGTCGACGTCACCAATTACGTCATGCTGGAACTGGGTCAGCCGCTGCATGCCTTCGACGCGGACGCGGTATCCGGCGACGTTTCGGTGCGTTGGGCGCAGGCACAGGAAATGATCCGCGCGCTGGACGAGACGCAACTAATGCTTGATCCGGACATGCTGGTGATCGCGATCGGGGAGCAGCCGATCGCCGTCGCCGGAATCATCGGTGGCGCCAACTCCGCGGTCGGCGAACAGACCAGCCGGATTCTTCTGGAATCGGCGCACTTCGCGCCGGAGGCGATCATGGGACGGGCCCGGCGCTTGAAACTCCACACGGAATCTTCGCGGCGTTTTGAACGCGGCGTGGATCCACGGCTTGCGTTGCACGCGACGCAGCGGGCCACCGAACTCATCCTCGAATACGCGGGAGGGCGGGCATCCGAAGTGGCGCATGCGGGGCGGTTGGCCTCGGCGTTCCGGTCGGATCGGATCCGCCTGCGGGCTTCGCGCCTGGCCAAATGCCTGGCGGCCGAGGTGGATGGAGCAGAGGTAAGCCAGATCCTGCGCGCACTCGGTTGCCGGGCCAAGCAGGATGCCGGGCAATGGGAAGTGTCCGTGCCGAGTTGGCGCTTCGATCTTGAGATTGAAGAAGACTTGGTCGAGGAGATCGCGCGCGTGTACGGCTACGACCGGATCGAACCGGCCCCGGTTCCATTGCCGGCCGGTTGGGAAGTTCCATCGCAGCCGTGGGCGCGGCAACTCGAACACTGCCAGTCGCGGCTAATGGAATGCGGTTACTCGGAAGCCGTGACATACAGTTTTACCGAAGACAGGCTGGAGCAGGTCTTCGCGCCCGGCTCCAAGCCGTGGCGGTTGGTCAACCCGATTTCGGAGGATCAGGCGGTCATGCGTTCGACGCTGGTCCCGAGCCTGCTGCGGGCCGCGCAGTACAACCTCAACCGGCAGCAGTCCAGTGTCCGGCTATTCGAGACGGCCAAGGTTTTTTCCCAGGACGGCAACGAGGTGCACGAGACTTGGGTGCTCGGCGGCGTAGCGTGTGGGCAGGCGCATCCGCTGCAGTGGGGGGCGGCCACGCGCCCGATTGATTTCTACGACGTCAAGGGTGACCTGGAAAACCTGCTGCAAAGTTGGTCCGAGTCGCTGGAATTCTCGTCGGCGGAGCATCCGGCGCTGCACCCGGGGCAGACCGCCTGCGTGATCTTGGATGGACGACAGATCGGAATTCTTGGCGCATTGCACCCAAGCCTGCATTCCGAGTTCGACCTTGGAGGTCCGGCGTTCGTGTTCGAGTTGGAGCTGGAAGCCTGGAGCGAATTTCCGGTGCCGCACTTCTCGGCTTGGTCGGAGTACCCGATGGTCACGCGCGACCTGAACGTGGTGGTGGCCGAAAGCACGCCCGCCTCCGCGGTGGAAGATTGCGTGCGTTCGCTCGACATCGAGTCGCTGCAGGAAGTGTCCGTGTTCGATGTGTATCGTGGTGAAGGTCTGGAACCGGAGCGTAAAAGTCTCGCATTGCGTTTGATATTCCAAAGTTTCTCAGGTACATTAAAGGACGAGGAAGTTGACGGATACCTCGAACAGGTGATCGCGCATCTGGCAGAACTGTGGGGGGCAGAGACCCGGCAATGGGCAAAACCCTGACCAAAACCGACCTGGCTGCCCGCTTGGTCGATCAGATTGGCCTCAACCGGGCAGAGTCCCGCGAGTTGGTGGATGCCTTATTGAACGAGATCAGCACAGCACTCTGTGCGGGCGAGGATGTTCGCTTGTGGGGCTTCGGCAATTTCATCCTGCGTGACAAGGCGGCGAGGCCCGGCCGCAACCCGCGTAACGGCGAGGAGACGGTCATCGTCCCTCGGCGCGTGGTGACCTTCCGCCCCGGACAGAAATTGCGCAAGAAAGTGGAAGGCCATGAATGAGAATGGAAGAGAGGATCAGGCCGTCCTGCCAAACAAGCGATATTTCACGATAGGAGAAGTCAGCAATTTATGCCAGGTTAAGGATCATGTATTGCGGTACTGGGAAAAGGAGATCCCGGCACTAAATCCAAAACGCCGGCGCGGACGGCGGTACTATCAACGTGAAGACGTATACCTGATTCGGGAGATTCAGGCCTTGATGCAGGAAGGATACACACTGGAGGGTGCCCGGCAGAAACTCCAGGGACGGTCTTCGGTTCCGCAGGACACGCCGCAGACTCAGGCCATACGGCAGGCAGTGGCGGAACTCGAGAAAGTTGTCGAAGTGCTCAAGGAGTAGGAGTGACGAAAAGGTTGGGCGGGAGAAGGATCCCGCGGCGTTCGGATACGGGACGGGGTGTGGCGCAGTCTGGTAGCGCACCGCAATGGGGTTGCGGGGGTCGGAGGTTCGAATCCTCTCACCCCGACCAGTCCCGCCGTGGAAACCCGAGTTCAGCCTGACCATGGTCTGGGACCTGGAGCTGATTCTGGTGGTGGCGACTGCCGCCACAGGCCTGATCTATTACGGCCATTTCTTCTGGTACCGCCTGCGCCGCCAAGCACCGCCGATTCACCGACCCTGGTTCGCCGAGTGGTCGCACGCGCTGTTCCCGGTGCTGCTGTTGGTGCTGGTGCTGCGAACGTTCGCGATAGAACCGTTCCGAATTCCCTCTGGCTCCATGATCCCGACGCTGCTGGTCGGCGACCTGGTCCTGGTCAACAAGTACAGCTATGGCCTCAGGCTTCCGGTGTTGCACACCCGCATCCTGGAGGTGGGCAAGCCTGAACGGGGCGATGTGGTGGTATTCCGTTATCCGAAGAACCCGAACCAGGACTACATCAAGCGGGTGGTGGGGCTGCCGGGGGACGAAGTGGCCTATGTCGGGAAGCGCCTGATGGTGAACGGGGAGGTCTATCCCCTGACGGATCCGCGCCCGTTCCTGGATGCGATCACCGGTCTCCCGTACCCGTATCGCACGCAGTTCACGGAAAGCATCAGCGGGCGCCAACATGAAATCCTTCACGATGCCCTGTCCAAGAGTGTCCCCGAAAACTTCAAGGTGCCGCCGGACCACTACCTGGTGATGGGCGACAACCGTGACAGCAGCCGCGACAGCCGGGACTGGGGGTACGTACCGGAGGGCCACCTGGTGGGCCGGGCTTTTCTGATCTGGATGAATTACAAGCTCTTGCTGCCGTCGCTGACCAACCCGGAGGTTTCGCTGCTTTCCCGCCTCGGCAAGATCGAGTGAATCGCTGAATGGCGCAGATCGAGAACTGGTTGCCGAAGGCGGTTCTGGACAGCCCCGAATACCGGACCGCCCGCACGCACCGTAGCGCTGGCTCGCCGCACAACGAACGACAGGAATTCCTGGGCGACGCACTGCTCGGCTTGGTGATTTCGGATCTCCTTTGCCAGCGCTTCCCGGATGTTCCGGAAGGAGACCTGAGCCGCCTGCGTGCGCACCTGGTCTGTGGCACCATGCTGGCGAAACTGGCGGAATTGGCCGAAATGGACCAGTTGCTAATAGCAGAGGCGTCGAGTGCGGCCCGGCCACGCGCCCGTCGCGCCATGGCGGGGAATGCGCTGGAAGCGGTGATCGCGGCGGTCTACCAGGTGTGCGGCCTTGAGGAAGCGCGCACCTTCATTCTCCGCCTGTACGATCAGGCTCTGGAGGAATTGCCGCCCTTGGAGTCCCTGCGCAGCGCCAAGACGGAGCTGCAGGAATTGCTGCAGGCGAGGGGTCGGGAGCGTGCCCGCTATACGCTGCTTAAAGAACGACCGAAGCATTCACCACGCTTTGAGGTGCTGTGCGAAGTGAAGGATCCGAAGGTGCAGACTCGGGGCACTGGCAACCGCATCCGTGATGCGGAGCAGAATGCGGCGGCGGCCGCGATCGCCGACATCCAGCGCAAGCGGCCCAAATGGACATCGTGACCCGCTGCGGGTTCGTGGCACTTTGCG
Organism: uncultured Chromatiales bacterium; assembly: GCA_964526195.1. Classification (GTDB taxonomy): domain Bacteria; phylum Pseudomonadota; class Gammaproteobacteria; order Poriferisulfidales; family Poriferisulfidaceae; genus Poriferisulfidus. Next base: position 37,617 of record CAZGIH010000026.1, read on the forward strand.
GCAAGCCGAACGTCGGCAAGTCGACGTTGTTCAACCGTCTGCTGGAGAAGCCGCTGTCTGCCGCCACCGGCAAGCCGCAGACCACCCGGCACAACATCAAGGGTATTCTGACCGAGCAGGGCAACCAGTTCGTTTTCGTGGACACACCCGGCATACACTCCGGGCGGGTTCGGGCGCTTTCTCAATTGCTCAACGCCAACGCCAGCGAAGCCATGAGCCAGGTAGACGTGGCGGTGATGGTGGTGGAGGTCGGGGTGTGGAACGCACGCGACGAAAAAGTGCTGGGTGAATTGCGCGACGCGAAGATCCCGGTCATGCTGTGTGCCAACAAGATCGACCGCATGCCTGACCAGGCATTGATCCTGCCGTATTTTGCCCAGTTGGCCGAGCACGAGTTTCTTGAATACATCCCGGTCAGCGCGCGAACCGGGGAAGGTTGCACGGTTCTCAAGGAGAACCTGACGAAGCATGTCCCGGAACGGGAACACTTGTTCGAAGCAGACGCGCTGACGGATCGGCATGAGCGTTTCTTCGCGGAGGAATTGATTCGGGAACAGCTGCTGATCCAGCTGGACAAGGAATTGCCCTACGTCATGCACGTTCAGGTGACCGGCTTCCAGAACCAGGGAGAGCGCGTGCACATCTCTGCGCAAATCCTGGTGGAGCGAGAATCGCAGCGCAAGATCCTGCTTGGTCGAAATGGCGCACGCATCAGTGCCATCGGACGCGCGGCACGGCTGCGCATGGCCGGGCTCCTGGATCAGCCGGTGGTCCTGAAACTGCACGTCAAGGTGCAGCCGAATTGGCAGCGGGATCCGAACATCCTGGCCAGCTATCGCGGAGGCGTGTGATGCGGCAGGACGAACTGGTCGCGGCGTATGTGATTCAGGCGCGTCCCTGGCGCGAGACCAGCTTGCTTTACAAGGTGGTTGCACAGGACCATGGGCGGGTCAGCCTGATCCACCGCGGGGCACGCAACAACCGCCGTGACCGGCCGCTGCCGACATTGACCCCGGTACGGGTGTCCTGGGGCGGGCGTGGCAGCCTGTACACCCTGCGCCACGCCGAGGTCGCCGGCCCGATGACGGTGAAAGACCCGAAGCGGCAGGTCTACGCCCTGTACGTCAACGAGATCGTCAGCTACCTGTTGCCGGACGATCGCTATTCGGACGAGATCTACCCGCTGTACCACGAGGCACTGGCTCATCTGGACATGGCCGCGGACCCTGAATTCGTGCTTCGCGGAATCGAGATGGATCTGCTGCATCTGGCCGGCCACCCGCTGCAGCTGGACCGCACCGAACAAGGAAAGGTCGAACCGGGGCGGCAATATCGTTATCACCCGGGCACCGGGCCCACGGAACTTCCGGAGGGAAGCGAGGCGGAGGGGATCAGCGGCGAGACCCTGCTGACTCTTCAGGCCCGGCAGGAAATGGACGAGCAAACGCGGCGCGAGGCGCGCCGCCTGATGCGGCAGGTATTGGACTACTATACGGCCCCGAACGTGATTCGGTCGCGGGGCATCATGCAAGCCTTGACGGGCTGATTTCCGCAGTCCCGAATTCCGGGAACTCGGGGTATTCCCGGAAAGCCTTTAGTGGTAGAGTGTCCATAGCAATAACTACTTCGCAGTAACGTGACGAATGTACGACTAGGCGTGAATATTGACCATATAGCGACCCTGCGCCAGCAGCGCCACACGGACTACCCGGACCTGAGCGAGGCGATCCGCCGAGTAGAAGCGGCCGGGGCGGACGGCATCACCATTCACCTGCGTGAAGATCGGCGGCACATCCAACTGGAGGACGTGGAACAGGCGCGCCAGCAGGTGAGCGGGACCCTGAATCTTGAGATGGCCGCGACCGACGAAATGTTGGATATTGCGGAGCGTATTCGCCCGGATTACTGCTGCCTGGTGCCGGAGCGGCGCGAAGAACTCACCACTGAAGGCGGGTTGGACGTCGTGGCGGGCGCAGACCGGATCCGGAAGGCATGCACCCGGTTGAAAGCAGCGGGCATTCAGGTTTCGCTGTTCGTCGAGCCGACGCACGAGGTAATGGATGCAGCGGTCGAACTGGGTGCGTCGATCGTGGAGTTGCACACCGGTCCCTACGCCAACGCGACGGAATCGGAAGCCCACGAGGCGGAGTTGGAACGACTGGTTTCCACCACGCAGTATGCACGCGACCGGTTGACGGTCAACGCCGGACACGGCTTGCACCGCGACAACGTGGGTCCGGTGGCTTCGATCCCGGGAATGAATGAACTTAACATCGGTCACGCCATCGTTTGCCGGGCGGTGATGGTGGGATTGGAAGCAGCCGTGCGCGAGGTGCGCGAAGCCATGGAGACGTCATGAGAGAGTATCCGACCATCGAATCCAGTATCGGGAACACGTCGCTGGTTCGCCTGCAGCGCATGGCGCCCGAGGGAGTCATGGTATTGGCCAAGCTGGAAGGAGATAATCCGGCCGGCTCGGTCAAGGACCGCCCGGCCATCAACATGATCGAGGCCGCCGAGGAACGCGGAGACATTCGTCCGGGCGACACGCTGGTCGAGGCGACTAGCGGCAACACCGGGATTGCGCTGGCGCTGGCGGCGGCGATTCGTGGCTACCGGATGATCCTGATCATGCCGGAGAACATGAGCCTGGAACGGCGCCAGACTATGGCGGCGTACGGGGCCGAACTGATCCTGGTCACGCAGGAGGAAGGCATGGAGGGGGCCCGCGACCGGGCGCTGGAGATGAACCGTGCGGGCGAAGCGTTCATCCTGAACCAGTTCGACAACCCGGACAACTCGGAATCGCACTATCGGGGCACCGGACCAGAGTTGTGGCGGGACACTGGGGGCGAACTGACGCATTTTGTGTCTTCCATGGGCACGACCGGGACCATTAGCGGGGCCGGGCGCTACCTGAAGGAACAGAATCCAGACATCGAGGTGATCGGCGTGGAGCCGGCGGACGGTTCTGCCATTCCGGGCATCCGTCGCTGGGCGGAGGGGTACGTCCCGAAGATCCTGGAGCGGGACGTGGTCGACCGGACAATCGACGTTACGCGAGAAGATGCGGAAAACACCATGCGCGAACTGGCGAAGCGGGAAGGGATCTTCGCCGGGATCTCATCGGGCGGCTGCATGCACGTGGCCCTGCAGGTGGCGGCGGAAGTCGCGCCGGGATCGGTGATTGCCGCCATTGTGTGTGACCGCGGAGACCGTTATCTGTCTTCGGGGGTCTATCCGTCATGATCGGAGACGTGCTGGCTTTCGACATCGAGACCATTCCGGACGCGAAGCTGGGCCGGCGTCTTTACGATCTTTCAGACGACCTCCCCGACGAGGATGTGGTGCGTGCTATGGAACAGTTGCGCATGCAGAAGACCGGTGGACACCTGTTCCAGCCGCTGTACCTGCAGAAAGTGGTCTGCATCTCAGTGGTGTACCACACGGAGTCGGTGCTGGTCGCGAAATCTTTGGAGGATATTGACGCAGACGAACGCACGATCATCCGCAACTTCTTCGATGGCATCGAGCGAGCCGCCCCGCGACTGGTGACCTGGAACGGCAACGGGTTCGACCTTGCGGTGCTGAACTACCGTGCCATGTATCACGGGATCTGCGCGGCGCGCTTCTGGGAGACGGGCGACAACGAGCGGGACTTCCGCTACAACAACTACATCAGCCGCTACCACGAGCGGCACTTGGACCTGATGGACGTGCTGTCACGCTACAACCCGCGCGCCTCGGCCGGGCTCGACGACTTCTCCACCATGCTGGGCTTCCCCGGGAAGCCGGAGGGGATGTCAGGCGGCGAGGTGTGGCCGGCCTACCGGGACGGGCGGCTGGCCGAGATCCGTGAGTACTGCGAAACCGACGCGATCAGCACCTACCTAGTGTTCCTGCGCTTCGAATTCCTTCGCGGCAACCTGCTGCGGGAGGAGTATGTCGAACTGTGCGACCAGCTGCAGTCCTACCTGGAGGAAGAGGACAAGGCCCACTTCCGTGATTTCCTGACGCGGTGGGATCGCGAGAACGATCCGGTCGGCTAAGCCGTTAGTCCAGCAGTTTTTCGATGATGGCGCGATAGACCTCGACCAGCCGGTCGAGGTCCTCGACGGCGACGTGCTCGTCGATCTTGTGAATACTGCGGTTGATCGGGCCGAATTCGACCACTTCGGCACCGGTTGGGCGGATGAATCGTCCGTCCGAGGTGCCGCCTTCGGTGCTGAGTTCCGCTTCCGACCCCAGCACTTCCGACACGGCATCCTGGCAGATCCGGGTCAGGGTGCCGGGTGGCGTGCGGTAGGGCAGACTTGCGTCTTCCCATTCGATTTGGTGCTCAAACCCGGCCTGCCCGAGAATCCCGGCAATTCGCTCTTGCAGTTCTTCGGCAGTGACTTCCGTCGAGTAGCGCAGGTTGAAGTCCGCGGTCAGTTCGCCCGGGATCACGTTGGCGGCGCCGCATCCGCTGTTGAGGTTGGAAACCTGGAACTGGGTCGGCTGGAAGTCCTCGTTGCCTTCGTCCCAGATGGTTTCGGTCAGTTCCATCAGGGCTGGCGCGAACCGATGAATCGGGTTGTCGCACAGGGCCGGGTAGGCGATATGACCCTGGACGCCGCGAACCGTCAGTCGTCCGGACAGCGAACCGCGGCGGCCGTTCTTGATAACGTCGCCGAGTTGTTCGCGGCAACTGGGTTCGCCGACGATGCACCAGGCAGGGATCTCCTGGCGCGCCTGAAGTTGCTCGATCACGGCCCGGGTGCCGTGCACGGCCGGGCCTTCCTCGTCGCTGGTCAGCAGCAGGCCGATGGCGCCGGGGTGGTCGGGCCGTTGCGCGACGTACTGGGCGCAGGCGACTACCATTGCGGCGACGCCACCCTTCATGTCAGCCGCTCCGCGGCCGTACAGGAGCCCGTCGCGGATGGTCGGGTTGAAAGGATCGCTGCTCCACTGCTCAAGCGGGCCGGTCGGCACGACATCGGTGTGCCCAGCAAACATCAGCAACGGTTCGCCCTCGCCGTGGCGCAGCCACAGGTTTTGAACCTCGGCGGATGGCATGGATTCAGCGACGAATCCATGAGGTGCGAGGTATTCGGCGATCAGGTCTTGACAGCCCGCGTCTTCCGGCGTGACCGACGGCCGCTCAATGAGCGCGCAGGTGAGGTCTAGAGCTTCCGACATGCTACTGCTCCAGCGCCTGCGCCCAGGTCGTCTCGTCGAAGCCGACGCTCAACGTGCCTTCGGCGTCGAGAAGCGGACGCTTCAGCAGGGTCGGGTGGGCGAGGAGCAATTCAATAGCATTCGCATCGGTTAAGTCGGCGCGTTCGTTCTCCGGCAGTTGACGCCAAGTCGTGGAGCGACGGTTCAGCAGCGTGTCCATCCCAAGCCGGGCGGCCCAGTCTTCCAGCTGGGTGCGTGTCAGCCCATCGGCACGGGTGTCGTGGAAGTGGTAATCAATAGCTTGGCGTTCCAGCCACTGGCGTGCTGCCCGGACCCGGTCGCAGTTGGGGATGCCATAGACGGTCACCATGATCAACTGTCAGTCGCTTCGCGCAGGAGCGCGTTGATACCGACCTTGCTGCGGGTCTTCTGATCGACCTGCTTGACGATGACCGCGCAGGCCAGGCTGTATTTTCCGTCGGAGGCGGGCAGTGAGCCGGGGACGACCACGGCTCCGGCCGGGACCCGACCGTAGGAGACCTCATCGCGTGCACGATCGTAGATCCGGGTGCTCTGGCCGATGAACACGCCCATGGAAATGACCGCGCCGCGCTCGACGATCACGCCTTCCACGATTTCCGAGCGGGCACCGATGAAGCAGTCATCCTCGATGATGGTGGGGGCGGCCTGCAGCGGTTCCAGCACGCCGCCAATGCCGACACCGCCGGAGAGATGGACGTTCTTGCCGATCTGGGCGCAGGAGCCGACCGTCGCCCAGGTATCCACCATGGTTCCGGAGTCGACGTAAGCCCCGATGTTCACGAAACTCGGCATCAGCACCACGCCGGGCGCGATGAAGCTGCCGAAGCGTGCGGTCGCCGGGGGCACGATGCGCACGCCCCCGCCGTCCAATTCCTCTTCGCTGCCCAGGGCGAAACGGCCCGCCACCTTGTCGCGGTAGCGGGTGTGCCCGCCGTCGATGATCTCGTTGTCGGTGATGCAGAACGAGAGGAGCACGGCCTTCTTGAGCCACTCGTTGACGCTCCAGCCGCCGTCGGCGGGTTCGGCGACCCTCAGGCGGCCGTCGTTGAGGCTCTGCAGGGCTTCCTGCACAGCATCGCGAACGGGCTCAGGGGCGGAGTCCGGGGTCAGTTGTGCGCGTTCTTCGAACGCCTGCTCAATGGTGGACTGGAGGCTCATGGGAGGGGTCCGACAAAAACATGGCGCGTATGTTAACGCAAGGCTAGCGAAAATCAGGGACGACGAGTTTCAATTCGGTATTGCACGAGCGCGGCTTGGCCCCTCATGCCGACGATTTGAACTCGGGCCTCTTTCCCATCGGCATCGGCCAGGTGCAGTTCTTCTCCGAATGAAAAGTTCACCGGTTGCTGGCGTCCCTCGTTGATAGCGATATTGTCGGCATAAAGATAAGTTCGTTCATGTGTATCCAGTATGGGGTTCAACCAGCCTTGCATGACCGGGAGATGGCCGGTTCCTTCCGAGAAAATCGTTGCGCCACCATCGGGCAGTTCGTCAAGTTCGATGATGAGCGGACCCTCCATGGGCTTCCAGTCGGATTCAAGATGGGCGGCAAAGCCCTCGGCTGCCGCGAATACGGTCACCGGCAAATCGGAACGGTGCAATTCAGGCCAGGCTATACCACCGCTGTCGGTTGTGGCCTGTTTCCAGGTTTTGTTGGGGAATAGAGCAAGGAGTTGTACGTCCGACACTGGCCGCCCTTCGCTGGATACGCGCACGGGAAAGGACCGGTGAAGTTTCTTCCACGAAATCAGGTGTCCCTCCGTGTATCGGATAGATTCCTCTCCGCCGTACACTGCGCCACCACCGCACGATTGCGGGGATTTATCGAGAATCCTGCGGACCTGCCGTACCGGGCCGAGTAGGGACGATGATGGCGTTTGTGCGACCTTGGTTTCAATCAGCATGGGTCCGGGGGCCGTGTCAATGACAAGATCAGTCTCTACTCCGTTGCTGTCCCGGTAAAATGCCAAGCTACTCCGCCGGCCCCGGTTAACCTGCTGTTTGAGAATTTCCGAGACGACCCAGGTCTCGAAGACGGGGCCACGGAGTGGGTGCGTTTGCAGTTGTCCGGGCGAATCGATGCTCAGGAGGTGGCAGACCAGACCGGTATCGTAGAAATGGAGTTTTGGCATCTTGACGAGGCGCTTGCGGAGGTTTGAGTGATAGGCGGGCAGCCGGAACGCGATGAAACTGGCTTCCAAGATGCTGATCCAGGCCCTCGCGGTCGGTTGCGAAATGCCGCAGTCCCCGGCCAGGGATTTGAGGTTCAGGAGTTGCGCCGTGCGTCCTGCGCATAGTCTGAGGAAGCGCTGGAATGCTTGCAGGTCCCCGACATTGCGAAGTGTCCGCACATCTCGCTCGACATAGCTCGCGACATATGCCTCGTACCAAGTTGTCGCATTCAGTCCACGGTCGAACACGCGCGGGTACGAGCCGGCATAGAGCGTCTCGTCCAAGCTTCCGGGTGGCAGGTCGAAGCGCTCGACCTCACCGCGGGCAAGTGGTAGCAAGTGATGGATGGCGGCCCGCCCGGCTAGGGATTGGCTGACGGATTCGAGTAGTAGCAGGTTTTGCGAACCGGTCAGGATCCAGCGGCCAGAGTCCGGATGCCGATCAATGTCTTCCTGCAGGTAGGAGAGCAGGTCGGGCGCGCGCTGCACTTCGTCGATGATTCCGCCGTCCGGGAACCGGGTGAGGAAGGCTCGCGGGTCTTCAATTGCAACCGTGCGCTGGTCGAGGGGTTCGAGTGAGACATAGGGGCGCTCGGGGAATAGCGTGCAGCACAGTGTGGTCTTCCCGCTCTGGCGGGGGCCGGTGAGCACGATGGCGGGCCACTTTTGAGCGGCATCAGTCAGCCGGGGCGCAAGGTCCCGGTTGATGACAGGGTGCGAGTCGTCCATGCGACCATCATAGCATATTATGCTAAATAAAAATCAAATTTTCATTTAGCATAATAACTCAGGCGAAGAATATTTGGAGATATTTTATATAAATAGTGATAGATCATATAGATAATTAGCTGTCCCTTCGCTTTTATAGAGAATAATTTCACGCTGAATGAAAATCTAATTTAATTTATGCCTATTCGCGCAGGGAATCTCCGAGTTCCTTGATGTGCCGGCGTAGGGTGTCGGAGATCTGTGTCTGCATCTTGGGGTCGCGGATCGGGCGGGACTCGGCATCGGTGACGGTGAATACGTCCTGCACCTGCGCGCCCAAGGTCGTGATTCGCGCTTGGGTGATCCGGACTTGGCACGAGTCGAGGGCCCGGCTGACGGTCCAAAGCAGGCCCGGGTGGTCGGAAGTCGAGAGGTTGATCCGGGTCTCGGGCGGGGTTTCGCGCTGCACGAACTCAATTTCGGTCGGAAGGTCGAAGTGCCGGGTTCGCCGTTTCGGTTGACGCAGCACCGGGCGATCGAAGTCCCCTGGCGCCTGCGCCACGTTCTGCAGGGTTGTGCGCATCTCCTCCAGCGCGTAGCGTTCGCTGATTGGATGGCCATCGACATCGGTCACCAGGAAAGTCTGCAGGATGTGGTGGTTGCGGGTCTCGGTGATGCGTGCGTACAGCACGTTCGCGCCGAGCCGGGCGAGTGCTGCCGTGAGTGGGACGAACAGGCGGGCATGGCTTTCGTCGTAGACCAGCACTTCCGTGCAGTGATGCTCGCCCTGGTGGCGCACGAACACCTGGGTCGGGATTCCGAGGTCGCGGCCGACGATGCACTCGGTCTGCCAAGCCAGTTCATCGTCGGTGTAGTGCAGGAGGTCGCCGTCGGGCAGGGAGTCCCAGAACCGATGGCAGGCGGCCGGCTCACCATGGGGGACTTTCGCGAGCGCCGAAGTCTTGAGATCCTCGATCTGCTGTGCCGCGTCGAACGGCTGGTCCAGGCCGCGCTGCAACTGCTGGTCGGTCGCGACGTACAGTTGATACAGCAGTGCTTCGCGCCAAGGCGTCCACAGCGCCGGGTTGGTGCCGCGCAGGTCGGCGACCGTCAGCAGGAAGAGACCGCGCAGGCGAACCCCGTTTCCGACCAGCATCGCAAACTGGCTCACCACATCCGGGTCGCTGATGTCGCGCTTCTGTGACGTCATCGACATCTGCAAGTGATGCTCGACCAGCCAGTGAACCATGCCGGCGTCGTAGGCACTCAGATGATGATCCAGGCAGAACTCCCGGGCGAGTTCGCTGCCGATGCTGGAATGGTCGCCGTCGCGCCCCTTGCCAATGTCGTGGAACAGGGCCGCAAGGTACAGCAGTTCGGGCTTGGGGAATTGCAGGAACAGCTCGCGGTAGAGGGGATTTTTGCCTTCCCGGACCATCTTGGTGATATGCCGCAACTCGGTCAGCACCCGCAGGGTGTGTTCATCCACCGGGTGGATATGGAACAGGTCGTACTGCATCATGCCGACCACCTTCGCGAAGTCCGGCCAGTATCGGCGCAGGACGCCGTAGCGGTTCATGCGGCGCAATTCGCGGGCGACGTGCTGAGGCTGGCGCAGGATCTCCATGAACAGGCTCTTGGAAGCCAGCCGGGCGCGGAAGGCATCGTCGATCCGATGCAGGTTGGCGCGGACTGACCGGATGGTGTGCGCCCGCACACCCTCGATTTCGGGGTTTTGCTGCAGCAGCAGGAACAATTCGAGAAGCCCTTGGGGATGGCGTTCGAAGACCTTCTCGTTTCGGGTCTCTAGGTAGCCGTCCAAGACCTGGAAATAGGCGTTCAGGGGCCTCGGAGCATTGCGGCTGGGCGGTTGCAGGCTTTCGCGGTAATGCTGGCTAAGCACCTCGGCGAGACGATCGATCTCGCTGGTCGTGCGGTAGAAGTCCTGCATGAACGATTCGACGGTGTGATTGACGGTGTCGCCCTGATAGCCGAGCCGCTCGGCGATCGGGCACTGGTAGTTGAACAGCAGGCGCTCTTCGGCTTGGCCGCTGACCTCGTGCAGGGCGAAACGCACCTGCCACAGGAACCGCTCTCCCTCGTGCAGCAGTTCCAGTTCCTCAGGTTCGCAGAAGTCCGACGGGCTCTCGATGTCTTCGTGCCGCTTCAGGATCCAGTGCAGGGTCTGGATGTCGCGCAGTCCGCCGGGCCCCTCCTTGATGTTGGGCTCCAGCCGGTAATTGCTGCCGCCGAACTGCTGGTGGCGGGATTCCTGCTCCGTGACCTTGCCCTGAAAGAACTGCTCGTGGGTCCACAGGGGTGCCCGGAACAGTCCAATCCGGGGCTCCAGGTTACCTTCCAGGTCGCGGGCCAACTTGGAATTCCCGCACAGGTGCCTCATCTCGAGCCAACTGGTCATCAGGGTGATGTCGTCGCGGGCGTCTTGGCGGCACTGGTGGACGGTACGCACGCTCTGCGACAGTTTCAGCCCGCCGTCCCACAGGGCTTGGAAGAACGGACCCAGTTCCTCCGGGGCACGCCGCCCTCGGTACAGGGCCAGGACGTCGATATCGGAATAGGGGTGCAGTTCGCCCCGGCCATAGCCGCCGACCGCGAGCAAAGCGAGATCCTCGATCTCATTCAGCCGATACTCGTGCCACAACACTTGCAGCATCCGGTCGATGAGTTCGGCCCGTGCGTGGATCAGTTCGGCAATGTCATGGTCCGGGAAGCGTTCCGACAGGAACTGCTGGATCGCCTCGGTCCACCGCTTCCAGCTTGCGGAGCCGGCATCCTGCGGCGAGGGATGCGCGTTGAGGCAGGCCTGGGCTAGGTCGGTTCTCACGGGAACCGTTCGTCGGGCCGGGCGGTCAGCACCTCGAAGCCGTCCTCGGTGACCAGGATGGTGTGCTCCCACTGGGCCGACAGGCTGTGGTCGCAAGTGACCACGGTCCACTGGTCCGGCAACAGCCGCACCTGCGGCATTCCGGCGTTGATCATCGGCTCGATCGTGAAGGTCATCCCAGGCTTCAGCGCCATCCCGGTGCCGGCCTTGCCGTAGTGCAGGACTTGCGGTTCTTCGTGGAATTCGCGCCCGATGCCATGGCCGCAGTATTCGCGCACCACGGACAGGTTTTGGCCCTCCGCGAAACTCTGGATGGCGTGGCCGAGGTCGCCGAGTCGGAGGCCCGGGCGCACCAGGCAGATGGCCCGGCGCATCGCTTCGTAGGTCAGTTCGACCAGCCGGCGGGCCTGCACGGACGGCTTGCCGAGTAAAAACATGCGGCTGGTGTCACCGTGGTAGCCGTCCTTGATGACGGTGACGTCGATGTTGAGGATATCGCCGCGCTTGAGCTTGCGTTCGGAGGGGATGCCGTGGCAAACCTGGTGGTTGAGTGTGGTGCAGACGGACTTCGGGAAGCCGAGGTAGTTCAGCGGGGCCGGGATGGCGTCCTGTTCCTCCGTGATGTAGCGGTGGCACAGGTCGTTGAGATAGTCGGTGGTGACGCCGACTTCGACGTGTTCGGCGATCATTTCCAGCACGTCCGCGGCGAGGCGTCCGGCCGTACGCATCTTCTCCACTTCTTCAGGGCTTTTGATGGTGACAGGCATGGGTCGGGCAGGGCTAAAAATGGTGTGTAGAAACATATATTATGAGCCATAACGCCCAGCGAGGGCGGTGCCGGGCGTATGAAGCCGGTCGGCCTAGAGGAGGCTATTCGCATCTAATCTAGCATCATATGATGTATAATTCATGCATCATTCCCGGATGGAGGCCGGCATGCGAACGACACTAAACATTGACGAGACCCTGCTAGCGCAGGCTCGGCTGCTTACCGACATCGAGTCGAAATCAAAACTAGTGCGCGAGGCACTGAGGGCGCTGGTAGAAAGGGAGAGTGCCCGCCGGCTCGCGAAGTTGGGCGGCAGCCAGCCTGAACTTCTGGACATTCCACGCCGCCGTCTCGCCGATGATCCTGGTTGACACTTCCGTCTGGATCGAGCATTTCCGCGTCGGCAATGAGGCACTGGCCCGCCTGCTCGACGAACATCAGGTGTGGGTCCATCCGTTCGTGATCGGCGAGATCGCCTGCGGCAATCTCGAGGATCGCAAAGAAATCCTGTCGGGACTCACGCATCTTCCCGTGGTACCGGTGGCGACGCATTCCGAGGTGCTGTTCTTCATGGAGCGAAACCAGTTGGCAGGGCTCGGCATCGGCTATGTTGACCTGCACCTGCTGGCGTCAGCGTCGCTGGCGCCGCCGATGCGGCTGTGGACACGGGACCGGCGGCTTGGGACGGTGGCGGACAGCATGAAATGCGCTTATGGACGCCACCACTAGGGATAAAGGATTTGACATGCATGTTCTACAATGTGCTTTGTGCCGTTGCATAGACCCGTCAACCGTGCTGGAACAGGGCAGATGACTGCTGAAGTTGGGCTTCAAATAGAAAATACGGGCCCATTATCGGTAGTGGACCAGACTCGCCTAGAAGTATCAAGGCGCACTGGTGCAGAAAAAAAATCATGCCTTGGGCAATTCCTTACACCTGCAAGCACGGCAGCATTTATGGCGGGACTTTTCCCTCAGTCTCAAGGAAAATGCCACTTGCTTGACGCTGGAGCAGGAATTGGTTCTCTCTCAAGTGCATTTTTGGAAAGGTGCGTAAATGGAGAAATGAAATTCGATGCAATCCAGATTACAGCATTCGAAATTGATCCGACGATCCAAGATGAACTGCAACGTTCTTTGTCCTACTACACCGAGAAGTGCCCCCTATCCCATGAGATCATTGGCGAAGATTTCGTTGAAGAAGCAGTCAATTTGATTCAGTTTCAAAAAGGTAGTTTCACGCACGCTATTTTGAATCCTCCCTACAAGAAGATCCGTAGCAACTCTAGATACCGGGAACTTACGCGTCAAGTTGGGATTGAGACTGTCAACCTTTATTCCACGTTTGTAGCTTTGTCCATCGCGCTGACCCAACCGAAAGGACAGATTGTGGCAATTATCCCTCGCAGTTTTTGCAACGGGCCTTACTATCGCCCTTTCCGTGAATTTATTTTTGCTCACACTGCCATCCAGCATATACACCTATTCGCATCCCGAGACAAGGCCTTCAGAGATGATGATGTACTTCAGGAAACGATTATCATCCGGCTTGAGCGAGAGGCTAAACAGGGGCCTGTGACAGTTTCCACATCGACCGACAACACTTTTTCCGATTTGACCGAACACACATATCCATTTGAGCAAATCGTGCAGCCAGATGACTCTGAGCGATTTATTCATATCCCCACTTCTTCTGCCATGGCCGCGGGTCTCCCTCCGACCGTCCGCCACACGCTGGATGAATTGGGAATCAAGGTTTCCACCGGACCCGTAGTGGACTTCCGACTGAGGGAGCACCTGCGTGAGATGCCAGGTCCAGACTGCGCCCCCTTGCTCTACCCCGGACACTTCAGTAATGGCGGCATCACATGGCCTGCTACCGGAGAAAAGAAGCGAAATGCCATTAGGCGCAGTGCCGATACTGAAAAGTGGCTATATCCCTGTGGATTCTATTGTGTGGTCAGGCGCTTTTCATCCAAGGAAGAAAAGCGTCGAGTCGTGGCTAGCGTGGTCGACCCTAGTCGATTTGGTGATGCGGAAGCACTCGGTTTTGAGAATCACCTGAACCTGTTCCATGAAAACAAGCGTAGTCTGCCACAAGCTCTTGCACACGGTCTCGCCGTATTCCTGAATTCGACTCTTGTTGATGACTACTTCAGACGTTTCAGCGGACACACCCAAGTTAATGCCACGGATTTGAAGTTCATGAAATATCCGAGTCGAGGCATGTTGCTTAAGCTTGGCAAATGGGCCATGCGGAATAGGAAAATCACTCAAACCATGATTGATAATCGGATACATGTGCTCTTCACATGAGTAGCGAAAACGACCATATTCAGGCAGCGCAGGAAATCATCATCTTCCTAGGTTTGCCAAAAGCTCAGCAGAACGAACGTTCAGCATTATGTTTGTTGGCATTGTTGAATTTAACTCCGGACAAGACATGGGCCGAATCGGAAAGTCCGTGCATGGGCATTACTCCTATCATGGACTGGGCGAAGGAATATTACGGCAGAGTCTATGCACCGAACACTCGGGAGACATTTCGACGGGAAACGGTGCACCAGTTTTGTGATGCGGGGATCGCCTTGCACAACCCGGACAAACCTGATCGTCCGGTGAATAGCCCTAAGACAGTCTATCAGGTAGCGCCCGCCACCTTGAATTTGCTGCGCTTATATAAAACTTCTGCGTGGGATGACGCCCTTGTATCTTATCTGGATGAGCATCCAACGCTCATAAGTCGCTATGAGAAAAGGCGCGAGCAAAATCTTGTCCACGTTAAAATCTCATCAAACCAGAAGATAACCTTCAGCCCTGGCAATCACAGTAAGCTTATTCGAGACGTTATAGAGGAATTTGCTCCACGTTTTGCGCCAGGAAGCACTTTGGTTTACGCCGGCGATACCGGCAACAAGCGGGCTTATTGTAATACCACCCTTATGAGCGAACTCGGTATTGATGTTGATTTACACGGCAAGATGCCTGACGTAATGTTGCATTATGCTGAAAAGGATTGGTTGTTTTTGGTCGAGGCCGTCACCAGCCACGGACCGGTGAACGGCAAGCGTTATGAAGAATTAGCCGAGCTCTGTTCCGGGGTTAAAGCTGATCTGGTATATGTAACGGCCTTTCCCGACCGTTCTTCCATGCGAAAATTTCTTCCTGAAATTGCTTGGGAAACAGAAGCTTGGGTTGCTGATTCTCCGTCTCACCTGATGCATTTCAATGGTACTTGTTTTCTTGGCCCTCATGACAGGTGATGCGTATCCTACTGAAGAACTGATTAGTTAGGCTTGTCGCGTTCAGCGAATTTCTGCACAGCTTTTGGCGCGAAAGCGGCCGTCAGGAAATACAGTACATGCAAGTCGTTGCCCACTTCTTTTGCAGGTGGATAGAAGAGTGGGATGATTGCTAGGGCGACTGCCGTGAGCAGCGCTACAAACGACATGACACGCATAGAGGAGAGTGTACCTTTTTGATCCGTGAAGATCTCACGAGATATCTCTTTCATTTCTTATCCAAGGAAGCTTCAGCGTGTTTAAACTTATCATTAACATTTAACAAGTGTAATAACGCTACAAACATGCCCCCCGACCGTCAATCAATCTAAGACAGTAAACCTTTGCCATGTATAATGGCGCGCCGCAGGCTCGCCTGCGAAAATTCGCGTCCGAACCGACACGAGCGGTGGGTGCCCCCAGGGTTACCGCGAGGGGTTCGGGCAAGTTGACAACCCGCAAGGCTTCGGAACTTGACAGCCCGGAGCCGCCATCAGGAGGGCCGCAATGCCGTGTGCCACCTTGCGTGAGATGCTGGAAGCCGGTGTCCATTTCGGACATCAGACCCGGTACTGGAACCCCAGCATGGCGCCGTACATCTTCGGCGAACGCAACAAAATCCATATCATCAATCTCGAAATCACCCAGCGTATGCTGGACGAGGCCGCCGAACAGGTGCGCCAATGGGCTGCCGAGGGCAAGACGATCCTGATCGTCGGCACCAAGCGGGCGGCTCAAGACATCGTCAAGTCCAAGGCCGAGGAGTGCGGGATGCCGTACGTCTCGCAGCGTTGGCTGGGCGGGACGCTGACCAACTTCCATACCGTGCGCAACTCCATCAAGCGCTTGCAGGATCTCAAGCGCATGGAGGGCGAGAACCTGATGGCGCGCATCAGCAAGAAGGAAGCGTTGCGCCTGACCCGCGAAAAGCTCAAGCTGGAACGCAGCCTGGGCGGCATCGAGGACATGGAGCGGCTTCCGGACGCCTTGTTCGTGATTGATGTCCGCTACGAGAACATCGCGGTGCGCGAAGCTCGCCGCCTGAACATCCCAGTGGTTGCGGTGGTCGACAGCAACAGTTCGATCGAAGGCATCGACCGGATCATCCCGGGCAACGACGACGCGATCCGCTCGATCCGGCTCTACATGGATGTAATCAGCAATGCAATCCAGGAAGGGAGCAAGCAGGCGGAAGAAGAAGGGGTCGCGGTGGAAGCGCCCGCTCCTCGGGAGCCCGCCGTGAAGCGCAAAGGCCGGCGAACCAAACTGCGCGTTGAGTCGAAGGAAGACTCGCAACCGGAGGAAGCTGCCGACGAGGCAGCGCCCGAAACCGAAGCCGCGGCAGTGGAAGAGCCAGTCGAAGCTCCGGCGGCGGCCGACGAGGCGGCTGAGACCGAGGCCGCCCCTGAGACCGAGCCAGTTGAAGAGGATGTCCAGGCCGAAGCGGCCGGGAATGGAACCGAAGCCGAGGCTGCTGCGGTGGAGGAGCCAGCCGAAGCTCCAGCGGCAGCCGAGGCCGAGGCCGAACCTGAGGCCGAGACGGCTGCCAAGTAAGCGGACGGAACCGAGGAGTCATTCATGGAGATTACGGCGCAACTCGTCAAGGAACTGCGCACCCGGACCGGGGTGGGCATGATGGAATGCAAGCGTGCGCTCAGCGAGTGCGGTGGCGATATCGACGCCGCCATCCAGCACCTGCGCACGTCCGGGCAGATGAAGGCGGACAAGAAGTCCGCCCGCACGGCGGCGGAAGGCTCGCTGGCCCTTGCAAAGTCGGGAGACGGCGCCCGGGCGTTGCTCCTGGAACTGAACAGCGAGACGGATTTCGTTGCCAAGGACGAAGGTTTTCTGGCGTTCGCCCAGACCTGCGCCGAGGCCGCGCTGTCGTCGGGGACCGACGATGTCGAGGCCCTGATGAACCAGACCGTCGACGGCGGCACGCTCGAGGAGACGCGCCGGGAACTGGTGGCTCGCCTAGGCGAGAACATCCAGGCCCGTCGCCTGCAGGGTCTTGATGCCGACGACGCCTCGATCGCCTGCTACCTGCATGGGCGGCGAATCGGCGTGCTGGTGGCGTTCGATGGCGAGCCTGAACTGGGCCGCGACCTGGCCATGCATATCGCGGCGTCCCGCCCAGTGTGCGTGAGCGAAGACGAAGTCCCGGAAGACCTTCTGGAGAAGGAACGCGAGGTGTTGACCGCGCAAGCGCAGGAATCCGGCAAGCCGCCGGAGATCATCGAGAAGATGATTGCTGGCCGTTTGCGCAAGTACCTGTCCGAGATCACGCTGCTGGGTCAGCCTTTCGTCAAGGATCCGGACGTTACGGTCGGCAAGTTGCTCCAGTCGAAGAATGCTTCGGTCCGGGCATTTACGCGCCTGGAAGTCGGCGAGGGGATCGAGAAGAAGAAGGAAAACTTCGCCGAGGAAGTTCGAGCCCAGGCCGAGAAACACTGACCCCACCGCCGCCATGTCTGCCGCATACCGCCGCATCCTGCTGAAGCTGAGCGGTGAGGCGTTGATGGGGTCCAATCGCTACGGGATCGATCCGGACACGGTACGCCAGTTGGCCTCCGCACTTGCTGGGGCGCAGGCGCAGGACGCACAGATCGCGGTAGTAGTGGGCGGTGGCAATATCGTGCGAGGCGAAGGCCTGGAAGCGGCCGGAATCGACCGCGTCACCGGTGACCAAATGGGCATGCTGGCCACCTTGATCAACGCATTGGCCCTTCAGGAATCAGTGGAGCAGAACCAGGTCCCATGCCGGGTGATGTCTGCCATCCCGGTGCCGCAGGTGTGCGAGAGCTACATCCGGCGCCGCGCCGTGCGTCACCTTGAGAAAGGCCGCCTGGTGGTATTCGCCACCGGAACCGGTAACCCGTTCTTCACGACCGATTCCGCGGCCAGCCTGCGCGCGGTGGAAATTGGTGCCGATATCCTGCTCAAGGCGACCAAGGTGGACGGGGTGTATTCCAGTGATCCCTTGACCGACAAGGACGCGCAGCGTTTCGACGTCATCGACTACGATGAAGCCCTGCACCGCAAGCTGGGCGTCATGGATTCAACCGCACTGGTGTTGTGCCGGGACAACCGGATCCCGATCCGGGTGTTCGACATGTTCGAGGAAGGGGCCCTATTGCGGCTGCTGGCTGGTGAGCCGGTCGGGACCCTGGTGCATGCGGAGGGCGCCCATGCGTGAGGAAATCCTGGCTGATGCCCGCGAGCGCATGCAAAAGAGCCTCAGCGTTCTGGGTGAGGCACTGACCCGCATTCGTACCGGCCGCGCCCATCCGAGCCTGCTGGACCCGGTGAAGGTGGAATATTACGGGGCCGAGGTGCCGATCGCCCAAGTCGGCAGCGTGACGGTCGAAGAGGGGCGCACGCTGGTGGTGCAGGTGTGGGAAAAGAACATGGTGGAGACGGTCGAGAAGGCATTGTTGAACTCCGACCTAGGAATCACGCCGAACAGCGCAGGGCAGGTAGTGCGCCTGCCGATGCCCCCGCTCACCGAGGAGCGCCGCCAGGTGCAGGTGCGGCAGGTCCGGGAGACCCTGGAGGAGGCGCGCGTCTCGATTCGCAATGTCCGGCGCGATGCCAACCACATGCTCAATGACCTGTTGAAGGAGAAGGAGATTAGCGAGGACGAGGAGCGCCGCGACCAGGAAGCGGTGCAGAAGCTGACCGACGACTCCATCCACAAGGCGGAGCAGATGGCGTCGGAGAAGGAAAAAGCTCTGCTGGAAATCTGAGGGGGAACTATCAAGATTGTTTGACAGAAGAAAAACTGGCTCCATAATCTGCCCATGAAAGTCCACCGCACCGTCCGCTACCGCCTGCATCCGGGTTCTGCAAGCAAGAACCGGCAACTGCACGGCACTGTCGGAGCGTGCCGGTTCGTCTGGAACCACATGGTCGGGAAACTCAGGGACGACTATGAATATTACGGGGAATGCAACTTCCATTACATGTCGACGAAAACCATCCCCACGCAAGGGTTGGGCCGGACTTTCACAATTTTGAGGAAGCACAGTTACCCGTGGTTGCAGGGTTACTCGGCGTACATCGTCAAGAGTTCGCTGCAACCCATCGAGAGGACTTACCAGGCATTCTTCAAGGACCGAGAGACGGGCGCGAAGCTGAACCGGAAGCCGCCGCAGTTCCACGGCAAGTGGACGACCACGCCGAGTTTCCCGATCAATTACGTGTCAGCCAAAGTATCGGGCGAAAGCCTGTACGTGCAGAAAGTCGGTTGGATGAAGATGACCGGCAACAACCCGTACCCGGACGGCGAGTTCAAGTCCGGCACGGTCAAGTACGAATGCGGCAACTGGTACGCCTACCTGGTGTACGAAGTGGAGGCTCAAGCGAGCCTTCCGCACAGCATTAAGGAAGTGGGCATCGACCGGAACATCGCCGAGAGTCGGTTGGCGGTACTGTCGGACGGGACGAAGCACGGCGGGCCGGACCTGGAGAAGAAAACGGCCAAACGCAAACGGTATGAGCGGTCAATGGCGCGCAAGCGTGAGGTCTATTGGAAGGATCAAAAGAACCTCTGCGGGCCGAAGCCCCAAGGCAAGCTGTGCTACCAACCCTCCAAACGGTACCTGCGGATCCAGCTCAGGCACCAACGGGCTTGCGCGGCAGAACGCTTCGCACGGAAGAATTGGGCGCACCACGTCAGCAAGGCCATTGCCTCCGAATACGATATCGCCTATGTGGAGAAACTGAACGTCCAGGGTATGACGAAATCGGCTAGGGGCACGAAACAGAACCCTGGCAGGAATGTGGAGCAGAAGTCAGGGCTGAACCGGCAGATTCTGACCAGCGCATGGGGGACATTGGATCTGTGCCTGAACTATAAAATGGAGGTACGCCATGTCAATCCGGCGTACACCAGCCAGACCTGCCACCAGTGCGGACACATCGACAAGGACAGCAGGAAGCAAACAGACTTCAAGTGCACCGCTTGCGGGCACGCGGACGATGCAGACGTGAACGCCGCATTAAACATTTTGGCCTTCGGGAATGGGGCAACTGGACGTGGAGGTGGCGACACCGGCGGGGCATCCTGCCACAGTCGGCCTGGGAAGCGTCAAGAAATCGGACAATCTGACAGGCGTTAGCCTGTCAAACAATCTCGATAATTCCCATCTGAGGATTTCGGGAGAGCGGTGCGCGAATTCACCTTGCCGCGGTCCGAGCTCCCGGCCCATATCGCGCTGATCCCGGACGGCAACCGCCGCTGGGCGCGTCAGCGCGGAAAACCCCACGAGGACGGCTATCGCGCTGGCATCAAGGCGATTCGCGCCCTGGTCGAGCATGCTGCCCGGCGCGGGATTTCAACCCTGACCCTGTTCGCGTTCAGCAGCGAGAACCGCAGGCGGCCGAAGCCGCAGGTGGAGTTGCTGATGAGGTTGTTGGTCGAAACGCTAGACGAACAGGCTCGCGAGCTCATGGAGCAGGGCATCCGGTTGCACTTCATCGGCGAACTGGACCAGTTGTCCACCAAGATTCGGTCGCGGATCCGGCAGATCGAGGCGCAGGCTCCGGACAAACCAAACCTGGTCATGTACGTGGCACTGCATTACAGCGGTCGTCAGGACCTGCTGGCTGCATTTCAGCATTGCCAGAAGGCGAACCTCGATGCGGTCGGCGAGGCAGAGGTGTCGAGGGCGCTCGGCACCGGGGAACTGCCGGATCCGGACCTGCTGATCCGCACCGGCGGCGAGTTTCGGTTGAGCAATTTCCTGCTGTGGCAGATGGCCTACACGGAGTTGTACTTCACCGACTGCCTGTGGCCTGATTTCGACGAGGCGGCGTTTGACCGAGCGCTGGAGTGGTTTGCCGAACGGGACCGGCGTTTCGGGGGCAGTGCCGGATGAACGAGCTTGCGAAGCGCATCGGCACGGCCGCAGTTCTGCTGCTGGTGGTGGTGGGAGCGCTGGCCCTGAACGAGACCGGCATAGGTCCCGCGCCCTGGATGCTGTTCGTTGCCGTGGCGTGCGGGGCGGCGGCCTGGGAGTGGGCCAAGTTGCTGGGGTTGGGGCGCCTGGGACAGATCGCCTACTTGGCGGCCAGCGCGTTGCTGGTATCGGCCCTGATGTCGCCGGCTCTCGAAAACGCGGTTTGGCTGGCGTTCGGGCTGTGGATCATCGCACTCGTGCGCATCGCGGGCGTCCCGTTCCCGCGCACCGTCGAGACCCTGTTTTTTGGTATGCTGGGGTGGGTGGCTGTTCCAGTAGCGGGACTAATCCTGGCGGCTTTCTTGGGATCGTTTGTGTGGGCATTTCTTGTGGTGGTTATCGTGGCAGATACGGCTGCTTACTTCGTAGGCCATCGGTATGGGAAGACCGCATTGGCTCCGGAGATCTCTCCGGGCAAGACCCGGGCCGGGCTCGTGGGTGCCCTGCTGGCGGTAGCGGCGGTCAGTATCCCGATCGCGTGGGGCCTTGATCTTCCCTTGACGGCTTGGTTCTATTTCGCCTGTCTGGCGTTGCTCGTGGCCTGCTTCAGCGTGGTCGGCGACCTGAGCGTCAGCCTGCTCAAGCGCCGGGCAGATGTCAAGGACAGCGGTCGCTTTCTGCCTGGGCACGGGGGAGCGCTGGATCGGGTCGATGGCCTGCTGGCCGCGGCACCCGTGTATGCTTTAGGCATTCAAGCGTTGCAGGGGGTACTGTTGATATGACTACGATGCGGTTGACGGTGCTGGGTTCGTCGGGCACGATCGGGATCAACACGCTGGATCTCGCCGCACGTCACTCTGATCACGTCGAGGTATTCGCACTGGCTGCGAACTCGGACCATTCAACCCTCCTCAAACAATGCCGCCAGCATCGGCCACGTTATGCCGCCTTGGTCAATGCGGATGCGGCACAAAGCCTGCAGGATGCGCTCCGTGCGGAGCAACTCGACACCGAAGTGCTACAGGGGAAAGACGAGTTGCGCGATCTGGCGGGCGACACAACCGCCGATTGCGTGATGGCCGGAATCGTCGGGCTGGCCGGGTTGGTGCCGACACTGGCCGCGGTTCGGTCCGGGCGGAGAGTGCTGCTGGCGAACAAGGAATCGCTGGTGGCGGGAGGTCGGCTGTTCATGGATGAGGTGCGCCGGCACGGTTGCGAACTGGTTCCGGTCGACAGCGAACACAACGCATTGTTCCAGTGCTTGGCGCAGACCGACCCCGAGGCCATCGAACGTGCGACCCTGACTGCGTCGGGCGGGCCGTTCCGCGAGACTCCGCTGGAGCAACTTGACGCGGTCACCCCGGATCAGGCGTGCGCGCATCCGAACTGGAAGATGGGACGGAAGATCTCCGTGGATTCCGCGACTATGATGAACAAGGGGCTGGAGTTGATGGAAGCGCGCTGGCTGTTCGGTCTTGACGCCGACCGGGTCGACGCGGTGATTCATCCGGAATCAATCGTCCATGCCCTGCTGACCCTGCGCGACGGTTCCACGCTGGCTCACCTAGGGCCGGCCGACATGCGCGTAGCCATCAGTTACGCCCTGTTCGGCCCCCAACGCCTGCCTTCCGGGGTTGAGTCCCTGAACCTGGCGGAATGCGCGCCATTGAACTGGTATCCACCGCCGCCCGGGCGCTATCCCTGCCTGGAACTGGCACGCCAGGCCATGCAGATGGGTGGACCGGCGCCGATCGTGCTGAATGCGGCCAACGAGATCGCGGTTGACGGGTTCTTGAACGAACGCATCCGATTCCCGCAGATCGCCGATGTAGTGGGACGGACGCTGGAAACGGGTCCATCCGGCGAGCCGGGCGGGATCGACGACATCATCGAGACGGATCGCGAGGCACGTGCCCAAGCCCGGCAGGTCATGGAAGCACTGTGAGTTTCCTGATCAGCTTGGCGGCATTCCTGGCGGCCATCGCCGTGCTCGTGACGTTCCACGAATTCGGGCACTACTGGGTGGCGCGCCGGTGCGGCGTGAAAGTGCTTCGGTTTTCGGTCGGTTTCGGACGCCCCTTGTATTGTCACGTCTCGCCACGCACCGGGACCGAATGGGTGATTTCCGTCCTGCCGTTCGGCGGGTACGTGAAGATGCTGGACAAGCGCGAGGCTGGGGACATTTCAGAGGAGGAGCAAGAAGTCGAGTTCACCGGAAAACCGCTGTATCAGCGGGCGGCGATCATCGCCGCCGGTCCGGCGTTCAACCTGTTGCTGGCCTTCCTGCTGTATTCCCTGGTTTTCATGACGGGCGAGACCGGCCGGCGTCCGCTGGTCGGCCACGTGGCGGAGGGCTCGCCAGCTGCGGTCGCCGGCCTTCAGACCGGCGATGAAATACTGTCCGTCGGCGGCCAGCCGATCCGCACCTGGCAGGCTTTCATCGTGCCGCTCTTGGATTCCGGGCTCGGTGACGGTGTCATCGCCATGGAGGTGCTCCGCGAGGATGGCGACGTGGCGTACCCGGTCATCGACGTGGGACCGGGGTTGTTGAAGAACGAGAATGTATTCGGTGCGCTCGGCTTGCACCCGCTGCGCTCGACGTCCATGCCCGTGGTTGGCACCGTTTTGGAGGGTGCGCCGGCCGAGGCGGCCGGTTTGCGCGAAGGCGATCGCATCGTGCGTCTCGACGAGTCTTCGGTGACAACCTGGGAGGGGATGTCGGGGTATATCCGTGCGCGGCCGGGCCAGACCGTGACGGTCGAACTCGAACGGGACGGGCAGCGCATGCGGCAGGAGATTCGTGTCGAGGCGATCGATGTTTCCGGCACGCTGGTCGGCCGGATCGGCGTGACGCCGTACCGGGATCCGGAACTGGCGGAATATCTGAGTGTCGTTGTGCGCCATCCGGTTGGGGAGAGCCTGATGTTGGGCGCGGAGCGGACCTGGGACTTCAGTGTCCTGACCGTCCGCCTGATTGGGCAGCTGATCGTCGGTGGTGCCTCGGTCAAGAACATCAGCGGTCCGGTCGGCATCGCCGAATTCGCCGGGACATCGGCCATGATCGGATTCGCGGCCTTCGTGTCCATGCTGGCCTTGCTGAGCGTTAGCTTGGGAATTCTCAATCTCCTTCCGATCCCGATCCTGGACGGCGGGCACCTGCTGTACTGCTTGGCCGAAGCGCTGACCGGCCGGCCGGTGTCGCCGGCAGTCGAAGCTGTGGGCCAACGTCTGGGCGTGGCCATGCTGGCAGCATTGATGGGGCTTGCCCTTTACAATGACCTTGCCCGATTACTGGGATAACCCAATGTTCCGCTCGCGACTCGGTCCGATTCTGCTTTTCCTCGCCCTGATGCTAGTGGTGCCGCGTACATTTGCATTCATTGTGGAAGATATCGAGTTGCAGGGCCTACAGCGACTGGAAGCCGCCACCGTGTTCACCTATCTCCCGGTGGAAGTGGGTGAGGATTTCGATGTATCCCGAACGAGCGAGGTGGTGCGGGCGCTGTTCAATTCCCAGTTGTTCAGCGATGTGGAAGTCTCGCGCCGCGGCAACGTGCTGGTCGTCAGGGTGGTGGAACGCCCGGCCATCACTGAAATTGCCTTCGATGGTCTCGAGGTCCTCAAAGAAGAGACCCTGGAGGAGGTGCTGGAGGATGCGGGCATTGCTGCTGGCAGGATCTTCAACCAGCCATTGCTGGACCGTCTCCACAACGAGGTTCTGCAGCAATACCATGCGATTGGTTTCTACAATGCGGAGGTCGCGGTCGACATCCACGACATGGGCGAGAACCGGGTGGCGATTCACATCAACGTGGTGGAGGGCGAACCGGCGACCGTCCGACAGGTGCACGTGGTCGGCAATGTCTCTTATACCGAGGAACGGTTGCTGGAGCTGTTCGAATCCTCCGAGCCGGCTTGGTACGACATCATGGGCAACACCGGCAAGTATTCGAAGTTGCAGCTGTCGGGTGACCTGGAGCAATTGCGTTCGTTCTACCTGAACCGCGGGTTCCTGAAGTTCCGGGTGGATTCGGCGCAGATCTCGCTGAGCCCGGACCGCGAGGGCATCTACATCACAGTCCATATCAACGAGGGCCGCCGTTTCGTGGTGCGCGAGGTGTCCCTGTCCGGCATTTTCATCGTGCCGCAGGGGGAACTGACCTCGCTGCTGACCATTCAGGCGGGCGAGTATTTCTCCAGTTCGCGGGCACAGGCCTCAAGCAGCCGTCTGAAAGCCCGCTTGGGCGAGGAAGGGTATTCGTTTGCCAAGGTCAATCCGGTCACTGATCTCGACGAGGAAAAGGGCGAAGTCTCGATCAATTTTTTCATTGACCCCGGCCAGCGGGTGTATGTCCGGCGAATCGACATCATCGGCAACTACACGACCCAGGACGAGGTGCTGCGCCGGGAACTGCGCCAGATGGAGGGGGCCTGGCTGTCGTCCCCGAACCTGGAGCGTTCGCGCCGACGCTTGCAGCGGCTCCCGTATATCGACACGGTGGAGATTACGCAGATCCGGGTCCCGGGCACCAACGACCAGGTCGACCTCACCATCACCGTCACCGAACGATTGGCCGGCAACTTCACTGCCGGTGCGGGGTTCAGCAGCGGCAGCGGCCTGTCGCTGGCAGCCGGCGTGGAACAGGAAAACTTCTTCGGCACCGGCAACCGGGTCGGCATCCACTTCGACAACAGCGAAATCTCCACCCGGTACTCTTTCGATTTCTACAACCCGTACTACACCATCAACGGCGTCAGCCGCAGCTTCGGTTTCAGCACGCGCCGGGTGAACACAGATGATGGCGACCAGCAGACCCGGTACGAGTCGCGTGACTTCGTCGGCTACCTGAGCTACGGCATCCCGATCGCCGACGACAGCACCTTCACCTTCGCCGCCCGCTTCCAGCGGATCAACTTCGATGCGGGTACCGGTTCGTCCTTCTTGGTGCGGCGTTTCCTTCAGGAGCATGACGGCGAATGCCTGTACTTCCCGGAGATCGAAGTCTCGCGCACCAACCTGCGCTATTGCGATGCCACGTACTACAACCTGTCGCTGATCGGCTCCTTCGCCTACGACACCCGCGACCGTAGCCTGTTCACGCGCGAAGGCTCGCTGCGCCAAGTGTCGGCGCGGGCGACGATGCCCGGCAGCGGCTTGGAATACTACGTCCTGGCCTACGTTCAGGAAGAATACCTGAAGTTGACCGAGGACCTGACGTTCGCGATCAAGGGTGAGGTCGCCTACGGGGACGGCTACGGAGATACCGACGACTTGCCGTTCTCGCAGAAGTTCGTGACCGGCGGCCCGAAGAGCGTGCGTGGTTTTGAGTTCAACACGCTGGCCCCCCGCGACGAATTTGACGAGCCATACGGAGGCAATCTGAAGCTGAATTACTCGGCCGAACTGTCGTTCCCGATCCCGTTCATCGACGAGGCCAACCTGCGCGGGGCCGTATTCTGGGATTCGGGCTACGTGTTCAACGATGCGGAGGATTTCGATTTCCAGGAGATGCGCGCTTCACTTGGCATCGGCATATCCTGGCTGTCGCCGCTCGGGGGGGTGTCGATGAGCCTGTCTCTGCCGATTAATGATCACGAAACAGACAAGACGGAGTCGTACCAGTTCAATCTGGGGTCGCTCTAGCAACAGTGTAAAATGAGAGGCAATAGGAGCACTCAACTGATGAAGAAATCATCCATTTTCTGGTCGCATGTGGTCGGTTTGGCATTGCTTGCCATGAGTGGAACGGCTGCCGCACAAAACGCAAAAGTTGGATTCGTGGATGTCGGGCGCCTTCTGGAGGATTCTCCGCAGGCGGTGGCGGCTCGACAGAAGCTTCAGAACGAATTTGCGCCCCGCAACGACGAGTTGGAAAAACTCCACAAGGAGGTTTCCGACCTGGCTCAGAAACTGGCGAACGAGAGTGATGTGATGTCGGAAGAACAGCGGCTTGAGCAGGAGCGGGAGGTGCAGCGCCGGCGCCGCGACTTCGAGCGCACGCGCGACGAGGTGCGCGAGGATCTGGCGATCCGTCGCAACGAGGAACTCGGCAAGCTGCAGGAAGAGGTAAATACGGTGGTCGCCGAGATCGCGAGCGAGGAAGGCTTCGACCTGATCCTCACCCAAGCCGTGGCTTTGTACGCCAGCAAGCGCATCGACATCACGGAGCGGGTGCTCAAGAAGATGAATAATCCGTAACCGGATGTGGTGTCACTGACCCTGGGTCAGATCGCGGAAATCGCGGACGCCCGGATTTCCGATCCTCCGCCGGTTCCGGATCTCCTTATCGATCACGCTTCCTCCCTGGGCACTGCCGGGCCTGGGTCCATTTCTTTCTACAGTCACGCCCGCCACCGGGCTGAACTGCAACAGACCCAAGCGAGCGTAGTGCTGCTGCGCGAACCGGACCGGGTCGATTGCCCGGTTCCGGCGCTGTCTTGCAAGGATCCCTACCTCGGCATGGCGCGAGTGCTGCAGGCCCTGTACCCGATTCCCGAGGTGACGCATGCCGTCCATTCCGGTGCCCTCGTCGACGACAGCGCGCAACTGGAGGCGCCGGTGCAAGTGGACTTCGGTTGCGTAGTGGGGGCAAATGCGCGCGTTGGCGCAGGCAGCGTGCTCGGCCCGCACTGTGTGATCGGCATAGGTGTGACCTTGGGCAAGGGTTGCGTCCTGCATGCCCGGGTTACCTTGCACGAAGGGGTTCAGGTCGGTGACCGGGTGGAATTCTGGCCCGGCGTGGTGGTCGGATCCGACGGTTTCGGTTATGCCCAACAGGATCAGCAGTGGGTCAAACTGGTGCACCGCGGCAGCGTACGGATCGGGGACGACTGCGAGATCGGGTCTAACAGCACCATCGACCGCGGCATGCTGGATGACACCGTGATCGGCTGCGGGGTCAAGATCGACAATCAGGTGCAAGTTGCACACAACGTCCACATCGGCGATCACTCCGCCATCGCCGGCAATGCGGGCATCGCGGGAAGCGCGAAGATCGGCCGCTACTGCCAGATCGGAGGGGCAGCCGGAGTGCAGGGCCACGTGGAGTTGGCCGATGGGGTTATCATTACAGGCATGTCCAAGGCGAACCAGACGCTGACCCGTGCCGGCGCATACAGTTCCGGCACGTCCATCCAAGAAAATGCGGACTGGTTGCGCAACGTGGCCCGCTTCAAGCAGTTCGACCGGATCGTGCGGGCCCTGAAGCAAGGAGAGAAGCCGTGAGCGAAGGTTTTGACATCCAGGAGATCCAGCGGCTGCTGCCGCATCGCCACCCGTTCCTGCTGGTGGACCGGGTTCTGGAAATTGACCCCGGGGTGTCGATTCGGGCGATCAAGAACATCACGGTCGACGAACCATTCTTCCAGGGGCATTTCCCCGGAATCCCGATCTTTCCGGGCGTCCTGATCCTGGAGGTGATGGCCCAGGCTTCTGGCCTGCTGGTATTTAAAACGCCAGAGTACTGTCCGGAGGACGACAACCTGTACATGTTCGTCGGGGTCGACAAGGCCCGCTTCAAGAAGCCGGTCGTGCCTGGCGATCAGCTAGAGGTCGGCGTGAAGTTGATGTGGATGCGCCGGAACTGCGCCTCGTTCGATGCCACCGCCTCAGTCGATGGCGAAGTCGTGGCCACCGCCGGGATCATGTGCATGTTCAAGGAACTGCCGTCAGAGGCGTAACCGGACTCCGAGACTTGAGTATTCATCCGACGGCCGTGGTGGATGCCGGGGCGGAGATCGACCCCACGGCGGAAATCGGCCCATACGCGGTCATCGGCCCGCACGTGCGCATCGGCGCAGACACCTGGATCGGCCCGCACGCCGTAGTCACTGGACGCACCACCGTAGGCCGGGAGAACCGAATCTTCCAGTTCGCCTCGGTCGGTGAGATTCCGCAGGACAAGAAGTATGCCGGCGAGGACAGCGAACTGGTCATCGGCGACGGCAACACCATCCGCGAGTTCGTGACCCTCAACTGCGGCACGGCCCAGGGCGAGAATTGCACCCGGATCGGGAACCGGAACTGGATCATGGCGTACGTGCACATTGCGCACGACTGCGTGATCGGGGACGACGTGACATTTGCGAACGGTGCAACGCTGGCGGGTCATGTTGAGATCGAGGATCATGCGATTCTGGGCGGCTTCACCCTGGTGCACCAGTTCTGCCGCATCGGGCGCCATGCGTTCAGCGGCATGGGCTCCGCCTTGAACAAGGATCTCCCGCCTTTCGTGCTGGCGTCGGGCAATCTGGCCCGCCCTTACGGGCTCAACCGCGAAGGATTGCGCCGGGCCGGCTTCTCCGAGGAGACGATGGAGGCGTTGTCACGGGCTTACAAGCTGCTGGTCCGCGTATCGGGTGGGCAGTCGGAGGATGAGGTCCGGCAATTGGCCGGGCAATATCCGGAAGTGGAACAGATGCGGGCGTTTATTGCAGAGAGCCGCCGCGGCATCATCCGCGAGAAAAGTTCCGACTGAACGAATCCGCCGAGACGCCCGGAATCATCCGGACGTCGAAATCACCTGTTCCGCGCAATCGGCCAACTGGTGCATGCCAGCCGCCGGCCCTAGCCGCTCCTCGACTTTCTGTAGTCGCACGCGCATCTGATCGAGCTGGGTCGGGTCGTCCAGCCATGGTGTAAGGGTGGCCGTAACTCGCTGGGGTGTCGCATCGGCCTGGATTAACTCGGTAACTAGGTCTTCGCCCGCGACGATGTTCGCGAGGCAATATCGTTTGATGCGCACCAGCAGGCGTGCCAGCAGGTAGCTCAGGTTCGCCAGACGATAGATCATGCAGAACGGGACGCGCATCAAGGCCAACTGCAAAGTGACCGTGCCGGAGGCTGCCACCGCCATGTCGCACACCTGCATGGCATCGTAGACTGGTTCCTGCAGGCATTTCACTTCGGGCAAGTCGCCGAGCCACGGAGCGTAATCGTTCGGTTTCAGCCCGGGTGGCATCACCAGTGCGAACTGCGGCCGGGCAGGGTGATTCCTCAGTTCGCGCACCGCCCCGGCGCAGACCGGCATCAGGTGGGCGAGTTCGCTGCGCCGGGAGCCGGGGAAGAGGCCGATTACGGGGCGCTGTGCGTCCAGTCCCCAGCGCTCGCGGACGGCATCGGGCGGCCGTGTCGGGCTTGTCTGTCCGCGCAGGGGGTGTCCGACATAAGTGACGGGCACGCGATGTTTCTCGTAGAAATCCCGTTCGAACGGGAAGACTACCGCCATGTGGTCGACGTGGCGCCGAATCTCGTGCACCCGCCAGGCTCGCCAGGCCCAGATCTGCGGACTGATGTAGAACAGCACCGGCACGCCGTGCCGATGAGCAAACCGGGCGAGCCGCAGGTTGAATTCCGGGTAGTCGATCAGCACCAGAAGCTGGGGTTTCCGGGCCAGGATCTGTGCCTTGAAGGTCTTCAGTGCACTTCGGATTTCCCGGTAATGGCGCAAGACCTCCACCAGCCCGACGACCGCCAGCTCGGTGGAATCGACCACCAGTTCAATACCAGCTTCGCGCGAGGCTTCGCCGCCCATGCCGGACCAGCTCCACTCGGGATGCCGGGCACGCAATTCATCGACCAGTTCCGCCGCGTATCGGTCTCCGGAGGCCTCCCCGGAGACCAGCATCAGGTGGGGAGCCGTTTCAGGATTCGGCACGGGCGAGACTGGCGCAGATTTGTTCGATCTGGGCGGGCGAAAGCTCCGGGAACATTGGTAGCGACAGGCACTGGTCGCAGACCTGCTCGGCCGCCGGCAGCAAAACCCCGTCCGCCCATGGCGCGTAGGCTTCCTGCCGATGCAGGGGGATCGGATAGTAGATTCGGCTCTCGATGCCGTCCTTGGCCAGCTGTTCCTGGAGGGCGTCACGTTGCGGGCTCAGCAGAGTGTATTGGTGCCAGACGTGGCCATCCGCGTCCGCGGGAGGCTGAATTCCGTCCAGTTTCTGGAGCCTTTCGGTATAGCGGCCTGCGGCCTGCCGGCGTTTCTCGTTCCATTCGGCGACATGAGGGAGTTTGACGCGCAGGACGGCGGCCTGGAGTTCGTCGAGGCGGCTGTTCAGGCCCAGCGTTTCATGGTGGTAGGGTCGGCTGGAGCCGTGGTTGCGCAAGGCGCGCAGCCGGGCGGCGAGCTCGGGGTCTCCGGTCGCCACGGCACCGCCGTCGCCGCATCCGCCCAGGTTCTTGCTGGGAAAGAAGCTGAAGGAGGCGACCTGCCCGAACGTACCGGTCGCCTGGTTCGCGGTTCTCGCGCCAAAACTTTGCGCGCAATCCTCGACGATGGCGACATCCGGCCCGATTGCTTCCCGGACGGCGGAAACATCGGCCGGCCGGCCGTACAGGTGCACGACCACGGCCGCGCGGGTGCGGGACGTAATCGCGTTTCGGCATGATTCGGGATCGACCAGGAAAGAGTCGGGGTCGATGTCTACGAAGACCGGGCGTGCGCCGGTCAGGGCGACGGCCTCGGCGGGCGCGGCGAACGTGAAAGCCGGGACCAGGACCTCATCGCCGGGTCCAATATCAAGTGCACGCAGGGACAGGCACAGTGCGTCCGTGCCGGAAGCGCAACTGACCACGTGGCCGATGCCGAGCATTTCGCCGAGCTCTGTTTCCAAGGCTTCGACTTCCGGACCCAGCACGTACCGGCCGCTGCGCAGCACACGCAGGGCAGCGGCCTCGATATCCTCCTGCAGGGCCGCGTATTGCGTGGTCAGGTCCAGGATGGGGATGGCAGGGCTCATGAGTCGTCCGTCTCCCGCATTCGCCGGGTGACTTCCAGTGCGGTGTGCAAGGCACGCAGGCCATCTTCTCCTCGCACCATGGGTTCGGTGCCCTGCCGGATGCAGTCGATGAAGTGGCGGATCTCCTCGCGTAGCGAATCGGTCTCCTGGAAGGCCTCGGTCGTATGTTCGATGCGTTCCGAGGGCGGGGCATCGCCTTCGCTCAGGCGGTAACGGTCCAGTTCCCGCTTGTGCAGGTCGAGGGCGTAGCAGGAATGGTGCTGGAAGACACGCATCCGGCGCTCGCTGCGGCGGCTCAGGCGGCTGGCGGTGACATTGGCGACGCAGCCGCCGGGAAATTCGAGCCGAGCATTGGCGATGTCCAAAGTGTCGCCGATCACGGCGGCGCCGCTGGCACGGATTTCGTGAGGATCTTCGCCGACCACGGTCAGGGCCAAGTCGATGTCGTGGATCATCAGGTCCAGGGTCACGTCGATTTCGGCGCCGCGCGGAGTCCAGGGCGCCAGGCGGTGGACCTCGATGAAACGGGGGATCTCAAGCCCTTGCATCAGGGCGCAGAATGCCGAGTTGAACCGCTCCAGCAGGCCGACCTGAACGATGCGTTGCTTCTGGCGGGCGAGATCAATCAGCTCAGTGGCTTCTTCGACCGAGGAGGTGAAAGGCTTCTCGACCAGCACGTGGCAGTCGGCTTCCAGGCAGGCCCGGGTGATCTCGTAGTGTTTCGCGGTCGGCACGACGATACTGACCGCATCCACCTGGTCGAGGATTTCGCGG
Source organism: uncultured Chromatiales bacterium (assembly GCA_964526195.1). GTDB lineage: Bacteria > Pseudomonadota > Gammaproteobacteria > Poriferisulfidales > Poriferisulfidaceae > Poriferisulfidus. The sequence goes on from CAZGIH010000026.1 coordinate 70,007, forward strand.
TAATCAGTGAAGCCGGGGACACCGAGTTCTTCGCAGGCGGCGGTGACGCGTTCGGAATCGGTGTCGACCACGCCGACCAGCTCGGAATCGCCTAAGTCAGCGTATTTCTGTGCGTGAAACCGCCCCAGGTAACCAACCCCGATGACGGCGGTGCGAAGCGGGGAAGTCACGGGAGAAAAGGCGGTCGGACAGTGCGGCGCAGTTCCCGAAATTATAGCCCGCGGGACTTTTCGAGGCATGGATTCCGGCTTGGGTACAATGCGGTTGTACGCTCGATTTTGCTGTCTGACCTTTCCTGACCCTGCCGATGCCCGTCTCGCTGGAGTTATTGCCGACCCTGCCGGATCTTGGCTGCGTTGCGGGGGTGGACGAGGCGGGGCGGGGCGCGCTGGCCGGCCCGGTCGCCGCCGCCGCCGTGGTGCTGCCGGCGGATTGCCACATCGAGGGCCTGACCGATTCCAAGAAGCTGACGCCAGCGCAGCGGGCGCGCGTGGCGGTACAGGTTCGGGCCTCTGCCCGGGCGTACGCGGTGGCGTTCGTGCCGGCTCAGGAGATTGACCGCATCAACATTCTGCAGGCGAGCCTGCGTGCGATGGCGGAAGCGGTGGCCCGGCTGCCGGACGGGATCGAGCACGTGCTGGTAGACGGCCGGCATTGTCCGGAATTGCCGTATCCGGCGACGGCGGTGATTGGCGGAGATGCCCGGGTGGCCAGTATCAGTGCAGCATCGGTGCTTGCCAAGGAGGCGCGCGACGCCTGGATGCGCCACTATGACTTGCGGGAGCCATGCTACCGGTTCGCCCGGCACAAGGGCTACCCGTCGGCGGAACACCTCCGCGCGCTGTCCGAACACGGGCCCGGGCGGCAGCACCGGCGCAGTTACGCCCCGGTACGCGCAGTTTTGGAGGAGCAGGCCGCATGAGCTTTGTTCATTTGCACCTGCACACCGAGTATTCGCTGGACGACGGGCTGGTGCGCATCGACCCGCTGATGGAGCGGACGGCGGAACTGGCCATGCCGGCGGTCGCCCTGACCGACCGCAACAACCTGTTCGCAGCCGTCAAGTTCTACAAGACGGCGCTGAACTATGGCATCAAGCCGATCCTGGGCGCGGAGATCGACCTCGAGATCCCGGTCATGCACGACCGGTCCGCCCGGACGGTGTTGCTGTGCCAGAACCAGGACGGTTACCGGAATCTCTGCCAGTTGCTGAGCGACCGTTATCGGAAGGGGAGCGACCAGATCTTGCGCAAGGACCTGGCGAAGTGTAGCGAAGGGTTGATTGCTCTTTCCGGCGGCGTCGCCGGGGATCTCGGGCAGGCCATGATCGCCGAGAACCGTCGGGCCGCGAACGCGGCGCTGGAATACTGGAAGCGCCATTTTCCCGAGCGGTTCTACCTGGAGGTGACCAAGACCGACCGGGAGCACGAGGAGGATTTCCTGCAGTTCGCGCTGGAGTGCGTGAGCGAACACGATTTGCCGATGGTCGCGACCAACGATGTGCGGTTCCTGTCCAGCGAAGATTTCGAGGCGCACGAGGTTCGCGTATGCATCCGCAGCCAGCAGCGCGTGAACGATCCGGACCGGGCGCGCGAGTACAGCAAGGAGCAGCATCTGCGCTCGGAGATCGTGATGCGGGAAGCGTTCGAGAGCTACCCGGAGGCGCTTGAGAACACCGAGCAGATCGCTGTGCGTTGCAACTGCCGGCTGGACCTGGGGCGGACGCTGTTGCCTGCCTTCCCGACTCCCGACGGGGAGTCGATGGACGATTATCTGGACCGATTGGCGCACGAGGGTTTAACCCGTCGCTTGGAGCGCCTTGAGACCAGCGGGCGGATGGTGGGGCCGGAGTCCGACTACCGGGAGCGGCTTGAGCATGAACTGGGCGTCATCCACCAGACCGGTTTCAGCGGCTATTTCGTGATCGTCGCGGATTTCGTGGAATGGGCGCGCAATAACGACATCCCGGTCGGTCCTGGACGCGGCTCTGGTGCGGGATCACTGGTGGCTTACGCCCTCGGGATCACTGGCCTCGACCCGTTGCGTTACGGACTGCTGTTCGAACGCTTCCTGAACCCTGCCCGTGTCAGCATGCCGGACTTCGACATCGATTTCTGCAACCAGAACCGCGACCGGGTGATCGAGTATGTGCGCAAGCGCTACGGGGAGGACAGCGTGGCGCAGATCATCACTTACGGCACGATGGCGGCCAAGGCGGCGATCCGCGATGTCGGTCGTGTGCTCGGCGCGCCGTACAACTACTGCGACCGCATCGCACGCGCAGTGCCGAACGAGCTGGGGATCACCTTGGCGAAAGCCTATCAGGACTCTCCGGAATTCCGGGAGTTGGTCAGTCATCCGGAAGATACGACGGGCGCGCACCTGTACGAGGTGGCGCTGCAACTGGAAGGGGTGGTGCGCAATGCCTCGCGGCATGCTGCCGGAGTAGTGATCGCACCGGGCGCGCTTACTGACTTCACGCCGCTGTATTTCGAGGCGCGGCAGCCTGACGTGGCGATCACCCAGTTCGACATGAAGGATGTCGAGGCGATCGGCCTGACCAAGTTCGATTTTCTCGGCCTGCGTACGGTGACGTTGCTGCACCAGTGCCTAGGCACGGTCAATGCACACCGGGAGTCGCGGGGTGAGCCGCAGTTGGACCTGGACACGCTGCCGCTTGACGACCCAGCCACTTATGAATTGCTGCAGCGGGCACAGACTATGGAGGTATTCCAGTTGGAATCAGCCGGGATGCGCGACCTGCTGATACGGATGGGGCCGGACTGCTTCGACGATTTGGTGGCGCTGGTCGCGCTGTACCGCCCGGGACCGCTCAACTCTAAGATGGACATTGAGTATATCCAGTGCAAGCACGACCCGAGCCGGGTCAGCTATCTGCATCCGGATCTGGAGCCAATCCTGGCACCGACCTTCGGCGTGATCCTGTACCAGGAGCAGGTGATGCAGATCGCCCGCGAACTGGCGGGCTATTCGCTCGGCGAGACCGACCTGCTGCGCCGCGCCATGGGCAAGAAGAAGCCGGAGGAAATGGCGGAACACGCCGAACGCTTCCAGAAGGGGGCCGCCGAGCATGGCTTGGCCCCACTCGTGGCACGGAAGATCTTTGACCTGATGAAAGAATTCGCGGGGTACGGGTTCAATAAGTCGCATTCGGTCGCTTACGCGCTGCTGGCGTACCAGAGCGCCTGGTTCAAGACGCACCATCCGGACGCGTTCATGGCGGCGGCGATGTCCAGCGAGATCGACGATACCGACAAGCTTGCGTTGCTGTGCAAGGAGGCGCGTGAACTCGAGTTGACGCTGAAGGGGCCGGACGTGAACGAGTCCGACTACTATTTCACGGTCCCGGCAAAAAACGAGGTCCGTTATGGACTGGGCGCGATCAAGGGAGTCGGGCAGGGCTTGGTGACGCACCTAGTAGAGGAGCGTGGAGAGACGCCATTTGCCAGCTTGGAGGATCTGTGCCATCGCCTGGACACCCGCGACTACAGTGAGCGGGACCTACGCGCGTTGATTCATGCAGGCGCGCTGGACGGATTCGATGTGAGCCGGCGGGGTATGGCGGAGGCGGCCGGCCGCTTCAAGACCCAGGCCCAGCGGGTTCAGTCGGACCGGGACGTGGGTCAGGATTCGCTGTTCGCACAGGAACCGGCTGCAGAGTTTTGTGCACTGCCGCAAGCCGAGGAGGAATACGAGACGTCCGAGCGGCTGGCGTACGAGTTCGAAGCCTTGGGGCTCTATTTCAGCGGGCATCCGTTCCTGCAGTACCGGCAGCAGGTGAAGCAGGTGGTGACGCAGTCGCTGTCTCAGGTGCGGCAGGCTGCCGAAGAAGCGGTGGAGGCCGGACGCGGGCGGTTGTGGGAGGTGCGCACCGCCGGCGTGGTGATGAAGATCTCCTATCCGCGCAATGGTGAGGTGGCGTTCCTTGATCTTGAGGACGACCAGGAACGGTTGGAGATCGTCTCCCAGGATCCGAGACGCGCAAAGGATTTCGAGGTGGGAGACCTGGTACTGGTTCAGGGCGAGGCCCGGGTTCAGCCGAAGGCGGAACGCGGCGAACGCCTCCGGATCCGGGCAAAATCGCTTTATTCCCTAGAGCAGGTGAACCAGCACTGGGCGAGACGGGTGCACATCGTTCTCAACGGCGACAGCGGCCCGGACACGGTGCGTGCCATCAAGCAGGCGCTGGCCGACCACCGGGGCGGCTGCGAGGTCAGCGTCGAATACGTGGGACAACAGGGTCCCAGCAAGTGGGTGCTGGATGAGGATTGGAGGGTTTCTGCGGACGAAGAGGCGCTGCAGGCGTTGCGGGGCGTAGCGGGCGTGGAATCGGCAAATGTCCTATACTCGCCAATTGACCCCTAGTTTTTCGCCGCCATGAACCCGGATTTTCTCGACTTCGAACAGCCGATCGCCGAACTAGACGCAAAGATCCGCGAACTCCGCCACATGGGGGCGGAGAGTGACTTGGATCTCGACACCGAGATCGAGCGTTTGCAGGGTCGCAGGCGGGCGCTGGCCGAGGACATCTTTTCCAACCTGTCGGCTTGGCAGGTCACGCAACTGGCCCGCCATCCGCAACGTCCCTATACTCGCGATTACCTGCCGCACCTGTTCAGCGAGTTCCATGAACTGCACGGCGATCAAGCGTATGCGGATGACCAGGCTATCCTGGCTGGCATGGCGCGCCTGGACAGCACGCCTGTCATGGTGATCGGGCATCAGAAGGGTCGGGACACCAAGGAGAAACTGGAACACAACTTCGGCATGCCGCGGCCGGAAGGCTACCGCAAGGCGCGCCGCCTGATGCAGATGGCGGAACGCTTCCGGATGCCGATCATCACGTTCATCGACACGCCGGGCGCGTATCCGGGCATTGGTGCAGAGGAACGCGGACAAAGCGAGGCGATTGCCCGCAACTTGGAGGTCATGGCCGAACTGAGGGTGCCGATCATAAGCGTTGTGATTGGTGAGGGCGGTTCCGGCGGCGCGCTGGCGATCGGCGTGGGCGATCACCTGATGATGCTTCAGTACAGCATCTATTCGGTGATTTCCCCGGAAGGCTGCTCGTCCATTCTCTGGAAGAGTGCCGAAAAGGCGCAAGAGGCTGCCGAAGCCTTGGGCCTGACGTCGGGGCGTCTCAAGCAGCTTGAATTGATCGATGAAATCGTGGAGGAACCACTGGGTGGTGCGCACCGCGACTTGGAGGCAATGTCTGCTACCCTGAAGCAGGCGTTGGCGAAAAACCTGGCGGAACTCGGGGCCCTGGATCCGGTGGCGCTGGTTGACCGCAGGGAGGACCGGTTGCTACAGGTCGGGATGTACCAGACATGACGCCGTCCGCTCTTGCCGTCGCAAAAGCCTTGGAGGTACTGCCGGAAGTCTGTCCCGGTGTACGGACCTGGGTCGTGGCCTACAGCGGGGGCCGGGACTCGACCGCACTGTTGCATGCCATGCGCGCGTTTGCTGCGCAGCGCGGCGATGCAGTTCGGGCGGTGCACGTCAACCATGGGCTTCAGCCTGCGGCCCGAGACTTCGAACAACACTGTGCAGCAATCTGTCACGAGTGGGGAATTCCGCTGGAGCGGATGCAACGGGAGGCAGATCCGACCCCCGGACTAGGTCCGGAGGCACAGGCGCGCGAGATCCGCTACCAAGCATTGCGTCGGCATACGCGTCGCGGGGTTGCGATCCTGTTGGCACACCACCGGGACGACCAGGCGGAAACCCTGCTGCTGCAGCTGCTGCGGGGCGCCGGCGTGGCCGGGACCGCCGCCATGCCATTGTGCCGAGACTGGGGAGAGGGGAAGCTCGTGCGCCCGCTGCTGGACGTGTCACGCCAAGAGATTGAAGACTACGTCCGCGGCCACCGTTTGGCGTTCATGGAGGACCCCAGCAATCTCGACACCGGGATCGAGCGCAACTTCCTGCGCCACGAGGTGCTGCCTCTGCTGGAGGAACGCTGGCCTTCGGCATCGCAAACGCTGGCTCGCTCGGCCCGGCATCATGCGCACGCCGCATACTTGTTGAAGGAACGCGCTGAACAGGACTTGGACGACGCGGATACGATCGAAGTGGAATTCCTGGCCTCGCTCTCGCAGGACCGGCAGATCAACCTGGTGCGCTTCTGGATTGCCCGGCAGGGATTCCCGGTTCCGAGCGAACGGCGGCTTATGCGGTGGCTGGACACGGTGCATGCCGCTGGTGCCGACCGGGTGCCGGCGGAGACCTTCGAGACCTACCGGATGTACCGTTGGCGCGGCCATCTGCATCTTGTGCCCCGGCTACCGGCCCTGCCGGAGGGGCGGTGCTGGCATTGGCGCCAGGGGGAAGCGCTGATTCTTCCGGAATTGGACATGGAATTGCACTGGGAGTCGCTACAGGCGCAACTGGGCGAGGAAGTCGAGACGGACCTTGAAGTGCGGCTGCGTACGGGAGGGGAGCGCTGCCGACCCGAAGGCCGGCAGCACCGCCATTCATTGAAGAAACTGCTACAGGAAGCGGGGATTCCACCGTGGCGTCGCGGTCGGATCCCGCTGGTCTACCAGCACGCGAACCTCCGGTTGGTTTGGGACCATTTCGCGTGTCAGCCGTAGCAGCTAGGGATCGGAGCTACTTGCTGGAAATCCCGAATATCTTATAGACTGGGCAGTTTCCGACCAGGCCGGTCACCAGCGGGATCAATCCCAGCCATGCCCACCAGGCCGCATCGTACATCTCCAGTCCGACATAGAGGATCACGACTCCGGCAATCACCCGAAGGACGCGCTCCACGATATGCACGTTAACTGTCATGATGTTCCCTCCTTTTTGGAGTAATTTTCATGCCCGTCGTGCGGACATGATCTCAGTATACTCTTGGACGGAATTTTTGCAGAGGGGTTCCGCCCAGCACCTCTCTAAAGTGGCCTCTGTGGTATCCTGTATGCCCGTCCTGACAGCGTCGAGGTTCAGGTTGTGACGCGGTTTGTCTTTATTACGGGCGGGGTTGTTTCTTCTCTTGGAAAGGGGATTTCCGCCGCCTCCCTAGGCGCCTTGCTGGAGGCGCGTGGACTGGCCGTCTCCATGATCAAGCTGGACCCATACATCAACGTCGACCCCGGCACGATGAGCCCGTTCCAGCACGGCGAGGTATTCGTCACCGCCGACGGTGCGGAAACCGACCTGGATCTCGGGCACTACGAGCGTTTCGTCGATTTCCGGGCCAGCAAGGCCAGCAACTGGACCACAGGGCAGATCTACGAGCGGGTGATCGCCCGCGAGCGCCGCGGTGAATATCTGGGCGCCACCGTGCAGGTCATTCCGCATATCACCGACGAGATCAAGGAATGCGTGGGCGTGGGGGCGGCCGACGCGGACATTTGCATCGTCGAGATCGGGGGTACGGTCGGCGACATCGAGTCCCTGCCGTTCATCGAGGCGATTCGCCAGATGGGCGGGGAGTTGGGGCCGTCCAACGCGGCATTCATCCACTTGACCTTGGTGCCGTACATCAAGGTTTCCGGTGAAATCAAAACCAAGCCGACCCAGCACTCGGTCAAGGAGTTGCGCTCGATCGGCATCCAGCCCGATATCCTGCTGTGCCGGACCGACATGCCGATTCCGGAGGACCAGCGCAGGAAGATCGCCTTGTTCACAAACGTCGCAGAGACCTCCGTCATCGAGGTGGTCAACCAGGACGACATCCATGCCATCCCACTGGCACTGCATGATCAGGACCTCGATGACATCGTGGTCAAGCAGTTTGGTCTGGACGTTCCCGAGGCAGACCTGTCGCAGTGGCAGGGGGTGGTGGCCGCGCGCGAGGCACAGCAGGGCACGGTGGTGGTGGCCATGGTCGGCAAATACGTGGACCTGACCGAATCGTACAAGTCCCTGAACGAAGCCCTGCGACACGCGGGTCTGCACAACCAAGTACGGGTCGAGATCCGCTACGTAGACTCCGAGCAGCTCGAGCAGGAGGGAACGAGTCTACTGGAAGGCGCCGACGTGGTGCTGGTGCCCGGGGGATTCGGGGAGCGGGGCATTGAAGGGAAAATCATGGCGGTGCGCTACGCGCGCGAGAACCAGATCCCGTACCTCGGCATTTGCCTAGGCATGCAGGTCGCGGTGATTGAGTATGCGCGCGACTGCTTGGGCCTGGAAGGGGCGCACAGCACTGAATTCGACAGTGACACCCCGCATCCGGTGGTGGCCCTGATTACCGAATGGATGGATCGAGAGGGTCAGACGGAGTTGCGCAGTGCGCATTCCGACCTGGGTGGCACCATGCGCCTAGGCGAGCAGCCCTGCCAGTTGGCGGAAGGGAGCCAACTACGCCAGATCTACCAAGCTAACCTGATCCACGAACGCCACCGCCACCGCTACGAGATCAACAACAACTACCTGGACCAGCTGACCGGCAACGGCATGCAGGTGGTGGGCCGGTCGCACGACGACCGGCTGGTGGAAGCCGTAGAACTGACCGACCACCCTTGGTTCATTGGCTGCCAGTTCCATCCCGAGTTCACCTCCACGCCGCGCCGGGGTCATCCGCTGTTCAACAGCCTGATTCGGGCTGCCTGTTCCTGACGTGCCGGTGTTCTGCGATTTCCAGGCGGGGGTCCGCCAGCCACTGTTCCTGATCTCCGGGCCGTGCGTGATCGAGAGCGAGGCCCTGGCGATGCAGGTGGCCGAACAACTGGTCAAAACGACCCAGCAGCTCGGCATGCGCTACGTGTTCAAGGCGTCGTTCGACAAGGCCAACCGCACCAGCGGCGGCAGTTTTCGCGGTCCGGGCATGGAGAAGGGGTTGCGCATCTTGGAACGGGTGAGCACGCAGTTCGACGTGCCGGTCCTCACGGACGTCCACGAAGACACGCCGGTGGACGAGGTGGCGACGGTGGTGGATGTGCTGCAGACGCCGGCGTTCCTGTGCCGACAGACCAACTACATCGCGCGGGTGGCGGCGGCCGGGCGTCCGGTCAACCTCAAGAAAGGCCAGTTCCTTTCCCCTTGGGAGATGAGCCAGGTGGTGGCTAAGGCGCGTGAGGCCGGCGGGGAGGACCTGCTGGTCTGCGAGCGCGGTGCGAGTTTCGGCTACAACAATCTGATTTCCGACATGCGCGCGCTGACAGTTTTGCGCGAAACCGGCTGCCCGGTTGTTTTCGACGCCACGCATTCGGTGCAATTGCCAGGCGCGGGTGGCGGCGTCTCGGGTGGTCAGCGGGAATTCGTGCCCACCCTGGCGCGGGCGGCAGTGGGCGTCGGCGTGGCGGGGGTGTTCATGGAGACCCACCCCGACCCTGATAAGGCACTCAGCGACGGGGCGAATGCCTGGCCCCTGTCCGAGATGGAACCGCTCTTAAAGACCCTTCTGGAACTCGACGAAGTCGCCAAGCGGAACTTGCCGCAGGACTGAAGTCCCCCTACAGTAGCAGCGCGGTTCCCAGGCCGAGGAACGCCACAAATCCGACCACGTCCGTCACAGTCGTCAGAAGCACGCCGCCGGCCAGTGCCGGATCGATGTTCAGGCGTCGCAGGGTTGGTGGCAGCAGCACGCCTGTCAGTGCCGCGAACACCATGTTGGCGATCAATGCCAGCGCGATGACCGCGCCGATCATCCAGGTATCGAACCACAGCCCGGCAACCAGCGCGACCACACCGCACCAGACCAGGCTGTTGACCAGCCCGACGCCTAGTTCCTTGAGCAGCAGGGCCCGCACGTTCTGCGAGCTGACTTGGCCGAGTGCTATTCCCCGGATGACCAGGATCAGGGTCTGGCTGCCGGCGATGCCACCCATGCTGGCGACGATGGGCATCAGTACGGCCAGTGCCACCACGCGCTCCAAGGTGTCCTGGAACAGCCCAATGGCGGCTGCAGCGATGAAGGCCGTGATCAGGTTGACGCCGAGCCAGACTGCACGCCGCCGCGAGGCGGACAACACCGAATCGAACAGGTCTTCGTCTTCACTCAGTCCGACATAGCTGTGCAACGCTTCCACGCCTTCGTCGCGAATCACGTCCACTACGTCGTCCACCGTAATCCGCCCGAGCAGCAGGTTGTTCTCGTCGACCACGGCCGCCGACACCAGGTCGCGGTCCTCGAAGACCGCGGCGACCGCGCCGTCCGGCATGTCCGCCGGAATCGGCGGTCGGTCGGATTCCATCACCTCGCCGACCAGGGTGTCCGGGTCGTGCAGCAGCAGGGCGGTGATCGGCAGCACGCCGCGGTAGTGTTCGAACCGGTCCACCACCATCAGCACGTCGGTGTGGCTCGGGATGCTCTCGTGCCGGCGCAGGTAGCGCAGCACCACCTCCAGCGTGACGTCTGCGCGAACCGTGATCACGCTGGTGTCCATCAACCCACCGGCGGTGTCCTCGTCGTAGGTCAGGACCGCCTCCAGTCGCGAGCGGTACTGCTGATCCATGTCGTTGAGGATTTGCGAGCTGACGGCTTCCGGAAGGTCGGCCAGCAGGTCTGCCAGGTCGTCGATGTCCAGGCCCTCGGTCGCGCTGACCAGGGCGTCCTCGTCCATTTCGCTGATCAGGGAAACGCGAACCTCGTCGCCAACCTCGAGCAAGACTTCGCCGTCGTGCTCGTGGTCCAGCATGCCCCAGACGATGAAGCGCTGGGCGCGCGGCAGGGACTCCAGCAGTTGCGCGACCTCGGCCGGATGCAGTGCCCGCAACATCTTGCGGACCGTCTGCATGGTGCCGGAATTCAGGGCCTCGGCCAACGCCGTGACCTGCTCGCTCGGCGTCGGCACGGGCGGCTGGACAGGCGGCGGGGTGGGGACGGCGGCAGTCATGTGAGGCGGGGCAAATAAATGTTCAGGGCCTCGGCAAAGTCCCGGTGCTGGCGGTGGGTCTGGCGCTCAGGCCTTCGCCAGGGCCTCGACCATCCCGTGGATCTTTTCCGGCTGCGGGCAGGCCAGGATTTCCTGACATTGCTTCTGCAGTATTTCGGACGAAACGTGGTTGATGATCTGCTTGATTTCGAGCAGGGAACCCGGGTGCGTGCTGAACTCGCGCAGACCGAGCCCGACCAACAGCCGGGTCAGGCGCGGGTTGCTGGCCATTTCGCCGCACATGCTGACCGGTGTGCCAGCCTGCTTGCCGGCCTGGATCGTGTGGTGGATCAGGAACAGCACGGCCGGGTGCAGTGGATCGAACAGGTAGTGGACTTGGTCGTCGACCCGGTCGATGGCCAGCGTGTACTGGATCAGGTCGTTGGTTCCGATCGACAGGAAATCCAAATGATGAGCGAAGACACTGGCGGAGATGGCGGCGGCCGGCACCTCGATCATGCCCCCGATCTTGATTTCCGGATCGTATGCGGCACCTTCGGACCCCAGTTGCTCCATGCAGTCGCGAATCAGGGCCAGACTCTGCGACAGTTCAGAACTGTTGGTGAGCATGGGCAGCATGACGTGGACGGGTCCGTGCGCGGAGGCGCGCAGGATCGCACGCAACTGCGCCATGAAGACAGGCTTGTTCTGCAGGGATCGCCGGATCGCACGCAGGCCGAGGGCAGGGTTCGGCGCGATTGCGCCTTCGTAGTCCGGGTCGAATTCCTTGTCGGCACCCAGGTCCAGGGTGCGGATGGTCAGCGGTTTTCCGTCCAGCGCGACGACCAGATCCCGGTAGACCTCGTACTGTTCGTCGGTGCTGGCGCCTTCGGGGCGGTCGAGGTAGAAGAACTCGGTGCGGTACAGCCCGACGCCTTCCGCTTGAACCTCGTGCACATGGGGAATCTCTTCGATCAGGTCGATGTTGCATTTCAACGTGACTGATTGTTTGTCGCGCGTGATCGTCGGCTTGTCGCGCAGGGCCATCAATTTTTCTTCGCGCTCCTGCTCTGCACGCTGGTACTCTCGGTACTGATCGACCAGCCAGTTCGCATCGTCGGTGCACAGAATGGTGCCTCCGTACCCGTCGATCAGCACGAGTTCGCCGTCCTTCAGCAGCATGCCCGCGTCGTGCAGGCCGACCACCGCCGGGATCTGAAGGCTGCGGGCCAGGATGGCGGTGTGGGACATGGAACTGCCGAACTGGGTGACGAAAGCGGCGACATTCTGGTGCTGGATCAGCACGGTGTCGGCTGGCGTCAGGTCGTCCGCGACCACGATGCGGCCGGTCAGGTCACGCTTCTGGACTTCGGCCACGCCCTCCTCGGTCTCGCTCAGGTTCTCCTGCACCTTGCGGATAACGTGCTGCACGTCGTTCTTGCGCGTGCGCAGGTAGGCGTCTTCCATGCTGTCGAACACGGCGACCAGTTGCTCCAGGGTGTCCTCCAGCGCCCACTCGGCGTTGCAGCTCTGGGCGCGGATGGTCTCCGCAGGCATGTCCACCAGCATGGCGTCATCCAGCATCAGCAGGTGGGCATCGAGAAAACCGGTTACTTCCTGGCGCATTTTTTCGGGGACCATGTCGCGCACCTCGCGCAACTGCTTGCGAGATTCCTCCAGCGCCTCGTTCAGGCGCTCGACTTCGGGCCCGACCTGATCCGGCTCCAGGGTGCGCTTCGAAATATGGGCCTCACCACGCTTGAGGACGTGGATCCAGCCCTGGGTAATGCCTCGGGAAACCCCGATGCCATTAATGATCATGGGCATGGTTCAGTGCCTTCTCCAAATCCGCTTTCAAACAGGGCAACGAGGGCCTGCATGGCCTCTTCCTCGTCCGGACCGCTGGTGAACAACCGCACCGGGGTCCCGTGGGTGGCCGCCAGCATCATGATGCTCATGATGCTCTTGGCGTTGGCCCGCTTGCCTTCCTTTTCGATTTCCATTTGCGCTTGGTATTGGCTCGCTTCGCTGACCAGTTTGGCGGCGGCCCGTGCGTGCAGCCCGAGCTTATTGACGACGGTAGCGTTTTTTTCGATCATTCGGACTCTCCCGCTTCGATAATGATGCCGATGCGGCCGTTGGTGGCCAGGCTTTCGGCAAGTTGACTTCGGCTGCGTTGCTGCAGGTTGAACATCTTCACGACCATCGGCAAGTTGATGCCGGAGACGAGGGTGGTTTCCGGATATTCACGCATCAGTCGCTTCGCCAGGTTGTACGGCGTGGCGCCGTACAGGTCGGACAGGATCAGCAGGCCGTCCTTGCAGTCCAGCGATGCGTAGAGTTCCCGGAGTTCGGCGAGGGCGGCGTCCAGGTCGCAGTCCTCGATGACTCCGTAGCAGGCCAGGTTTTCCGGGGGGCGCGCGAAAATCCGCGACGCGACGTCCACCAACTGCTGGCCCAGTTGGTGATGCGTGATTGTCAGCATGCCTACGCTCATGGTTGGGCCTCCATGTCCCGGTGCAGCACGGTGATCTGCAGGGCGGCGCTGTCCGAAAGCAATTCGGCCAGTTGTTCCACCAGGTAGACCGAGCGGTGCTGTCCGCCGGTGCAGCCGATCGAGATGTTCAGGTAATGCCGTCCCGCCTCGACGAAGGAGGGGATCCAGTGATCCAGAAACTTCTTCAGGTCTTCAAGCATGGCGGCGGCCTGTGGCTGATTCGAAAGATAGTCGCGAACTGCGGGATCCGTGCCGTTGAGCGCGCGCAATTCGTCCACCCAGTGCGGGTTTGGTAAGCAGCGCGAGTCGAACACAAAGTCCGAATCGCTCGGCACCCCGCTCCGGTAGGCGAAGGATTGTAGCAATACTGACAATGGGGCGCGATCGAGTTTCAGGCGCTGGCGCAGCAGGGTGCGCAGTTCATGGACGTTGGTGCGGGAGGTGTCCAGGCGCAGATCGGCCAGATTGGCAATCGCCGCGAGGCATTCCCGTTCTTGTCGGACCGCTTCGCGCAGGGTCGGGACCCGGTCGGCCAGTGGGTGCCGGCGGCGCGTATCGTTGAAGCGCCGGATCAGGGTGTCTTCGTCGGAGTCGAGGAACATCACGGTGATGTCGCAGGGCAATTCCCGGATCTGTTTCAGGATGGACGGGAGCCGGTCCAGGTCTTTTGGCAACGCGCGGGCGTCCATACCGATGGCGGCTTGCTTCGGATAGTGTGAGTCCGGCTGCATCAGCAGTTCCACGTACTCCAGCAGGAGGGTTGGCGGCATGTTGTCGACGCAGTGCGCGCCAAAGTCCTCCAGCGTGTCCAACGCCACCGACTTTCCCGAGCCCGACAGGCCGCTGACGATGACAAGTTGCATGGTTCAGGACTGGGAGAGGGCCGCCAGCAGTGGTTCGGGTTGGCGGGAGGCACGCAACGTCTTGAGGTGCTCGGGCGAGTCCAGGATCTCTGCCAGTTCCTTCAGGTATTGCAGGTGGATGTCCTCGGCTTCGCTCGGTACCGCCAGTGCCACGAACACGTCAACCGGCTGCCCGTCGACCGCGTCGAAATCCACGCCCTCGGTCAGGGTCAGGATGGCGGCAGAGCTATGTGTTCCGTCGGGTATTCGGCAATGCGGGATGGCGACGCCACCACCAAGTCCGGTGCTGCCGAGGCGCTCGCGCGCGGTCAGCAGGTCCAGCAGTGTGCGGGAACCGGTGGTTTCCAGACCTCCGGCCAGGGCCGTGCTCAGGACTTCGAGCGCACGCTTCTTGCTGCCGATTTGCTGCTGCAGCAGGAGGCTGTCGGGACGCAGCAAATCCAGGATGCCTCGCATGGCCGCGCCTCAGTTCAGCTGATGGTGGGTAATCTGGCTTTGATGGTGGTCTTTGCGTTTTTCCTTGTACTTGAGGATCTGTCGATCCAACTTCCCGGTCAGCGTGTCGATCGCTGCATACATGTCACTGTGTTCGGCGCGCGCGTGCATATGGTGGCCTCGGACGTGCATGGTGGCTTCCGCGCGGTGCGTGTCGTGTTCGACCGCCAGCGTGATCTGGGTATTGATCACGTCATCGAAGTGACGGGTTAGGCGTTTAAATTTGGTGTGGATGTAATCGCGGAGCGGAGAGGTGATTTCTAGGTGGTGTCCGGTGAGCTTCAAGTTCATAACAATACTTCCTCCGTAGCCCATCCATTATACAGAGGGGAGGGGGTCTGGACACCCCGGTTGGAAACCGTCTGGGGTAGACTATGAGCCATTTTGGAATGTGTCCAATGCGCGAGGAATTCGGTGTGTCCGCGAAGAAAGCAGGTGCATTCGCCTGGATCGTGACGGGTCTGGCGCTGGTGGCCACGCCTCCGGCACTGGCCGAATCCGCCCTGCACAAGGCGGCCCGGGCGGGGAATCCCGCGGAAGTGCAGAAACTGCTGGATTCAGGCGCGGACGTCAATTCATTCAAGCAGGGCAAGACCCCGCTGCATCATGCGGCTTTGATTAATCCAAATCCTGAGGTTGTACAGGCTTTGCTGGATGCCGGGGCCCAGGTGGGCCTGAAGGGGCATAACGGCATGACGGCACTGCATTTCGCGGTAGTCAACCCCACCCCGATGTCCGCACATACGCAGTCGAATGCGGAAGCGAAGAATGAATCAGGCGAAACTGCCCGGCGCCTGGAGGTGATCCAACTGCTGCTGGATGCCGGGGCGACAACGTATGCGAAGAGCGAGGACGGCCTGACTCCCCTGCATCTGGCGGCGGGTCACTATTGGGATCCGGAGATTGTCGACACGTTGCTGTTGGCAGGGGCGTTTGTGGATGCTAGGGCCGAGAACGACGCGACCCCGTTGCATTTCGCGGCGGCCTTCAACGGAACCCCGGAGGTGACGCGATTGCTCCTGAGTGCCGGGGCCGATGCGAACGCGCAGGATACCGGGGGCCTGACGCCCCTGCACTTGGCGTCGCGCTTCAGGGGGTATGCAACGGTTGCACAACTGCTGCTGGATGCGGGCGCGGACGTCAATGCGAAAGACCGCGAAGGCAAGACCCCGTTGGATTATCACGCGGAGAGAGAAAATCCCAACTGGCCCCAGGCTCTCAAGAACGCTGGCGGGAAGTGCAATACGAGTTGTTGATAACGGTCGACGTCTTCGAGAAATCGCGCTTCAGAGCTTGAATTCAGTTCCCAGGTAAGTCTCGCGCACTTGCGGGTTTCCCAAAATCTCGTCGGGTTCGCCCTCGGCGATGATGCAGCCTTCGGAAAGGATGTAGGCGCGGCGGCAGATGCTGAGGGTCTCGCGCACATTGTGATCGGTGATGATGATGCCGATGCCGCGCTCCTTCAATTGCTGGATGATCGACTTGATGTCGGCCACGTGCAGGGGATCTACGCCGGCGAACGGTTCGTCCAGAAGGATGAAGGCGGGGTCCATTGCCAGCGCGCGGGCGATCTCGACTCGCCGGCGTTCTCCGCCCGATAGTGAAAATCCGTGGCTGTCGCGGATTTCGGCGATGGAAAACTCCTCAAGAAGAAGTTCCAGGCGCTCTTCCCGTTCTCCCTTAGGCAAAGATAACTGTTCGAGCACACCCAGGACGTTCTCTTCCACCGTCAAGCGACGGAACACGGAGGGTTCCTGAGGGAGATAGCCGATGCCCCGGCGGGCGCGTTGGCTCATGGACAGCCCGGTGATGTCCTGGGTATTCAGAAAGATCTGGCCCCGGTCGCAGGGCACCAGCCCCGTAATCATGTAGAAGCAGGTCGTTTTGCCCGCACCGTTCGGGCCAAGCAGTCCGACCACCTCGTGGTCGCTTGCGTGCAGCTCGACCCCCGAGACGACCTGCCGGTCACGGTAGGACTTGCACAGGTCCTGCGCTTCAAGCGTGGCCATCAATCAGAATCGGTTTTCAGTCGGATGCGCACCCGGTCGGAAGGCTTCCGGGTAGTGGGGGTCTCCACGCGTTCCTCGTCGATCAGATAGACGATTTCATGTCCCGTGACCTGGTGTGCGTCGACGCGCAGTTTAACGCCTTCCTTCAGGATCGCCTTGCGCTGCGGAATCTGGTAGAAGATGCTGCCGGCACTTGCGCGGAGCGGCTTCCCGGAATCGAGAGTCTGGGTCCAACGGGCGTTGCCTTCGGCATGCAGGGCCTGAATCCGGTCGCCTTCGGAATGCACCGTGAGTCGGTCGGCGAGCAGGACCATGTCTCCTTGCGTGGCACGCACGTCCCCATGGTAGACACTGACCTCCTTCTGGGCATCCCACTCCATCCGTTCCGCGCTCAGGTCGAGCGTTTCCTCCGAGTTGTCCGCGGCGTGCGCGGTGCTGAACGTCTCCTCCAGAATTTTCTCCAGCAGTGCCTGCGTGGGCTTTTTCGTGGACGCTGGAAATTGGCGGGCCTGCACGTCCTGCTGCAGTTGGCCACCCGAGCCGTCCAACTGGTAGTCTAGCCCGATGCCGCGCATCACCGCATGGGATTGGCTGAGCACGACTGCCTGCTCGCTGTAGACTCTCCCGTTATCCGCGTCCAGGGTCAGCGATTCGCCGCGCATCAGGACCGGGGAATAGTCCGGGGGGTCGAGCAAGAGTTCCACGTTTTCATCCAGGATGACCTGGGTTTCCCGGATTTCCCCGTGCCGTGCCGAGGCTGAGGAATTTGCGAATGCGGGGTCGAGCCAGTGCAAACGGGGGACATCGAGACTCAGGGTTTCGCTGTCGGGATACTGGTCCAAACGTTCGGCGGCGACTTCATAGAGCAACTCTCCCTTCAGGTCCCGGATCCGGTGGCGTACCTGGAAGTAGCTGTTCTCGGGGACCCCCAGATCGGGGGCCAGGGCGGCTTCCTCCGGGTCGGGTCCGCGGGTTAGGACCCATAGGCCGATGACGACGGTCAGCGCCAGCAGCAGGGCCAGTAGCAGACGAAGATTCACTATTTCCTTAGGATCCAGTCGCACACATCCCGCACCGCGCCCATGCCGCCCGGATTCGGGGTAATCCAGTCTGCGGCCTGGCGCGCTTCCATGCGGGCATCCGCGACCGCTACGCCTAGGCCAGCGGCTTCGAGCAGGGGCACGTCGGTGATGTCGTCGCCCATGCAGACGACCTCATTCCAGCGAAAGCCGAGCCGCTGGATAAGGGCATTGGCTTCAGCGTACTTGTCGTCGCAACCGAGGATGACTTCCTCGATGCCCAGTTCCTGCAACCGCTCTTGGGTTGCCTTGCTTGCCCGGGCACTGATCACCGCGATCTGCACGCCGATGTCGTACAGCAGGACCAGCCCCTGGCCGTCGTGCACGTGGAAGCATTTGCTTTCGGTGCCGTCCTCGGAGAGATACAGGCGGCCGTCGGTGAGGACACCGTCGACATCCAGAATCAGCAGTTTGACGTCCCGGGGGTTCATCGCAGTCCGGCCGCGACCAAGTCGTGCATGTTGAGGACGCCGACCAGTTGTTCGTCCTGCATGACCGGGGCAGCGTTGAAGCGACGGTCCCGCATCCGGTGCAGCACGTCGCGTGCGAGTTCATCCGGCGCGGCAGTCTGGAAGTCCTGCGTCATCACCTGGTCCACTGTCGTGACGTGGACGTCCACCGCGTCGGCCAAGCAACGGCGCAGGTCACCGTCGGTAAATACTCCGACGACCTGTCCGTTTTCATCCAGCACGGTCGTCATGCCGAGTCCTTTCTCGGAAATCTCGGGCAGGGCGTCCCGGAGCAGGGTTCCGACCGAAACTTTCGGGATTTTTTCTCCCTCGCGCATCACGTCGCGGACCGTGGTCAGCAGTTGCCGACCCAGGTTGCCGCCCGGGTGAGTGCTCGCGAAGTCCTCCGGCTTGAAGCCGTGGACGTGCATCAAGGCGACGGCGAGCGCGTCGCCCATGGCGAGCGTGGCGGTGGTGCTGGAAGTGGGGGCGAGGTTGAGCGGGCAGGCTTCGCGCGCCACCGGGATTTCCAGGTGAAGATCGGCTTTACGAGCTAGCGCGGATTCCGGTTGGCCGGTCAGCGCGATGATGGTGGCGCCGATCTGGCGCACCAGCGGCAGCAGGTTCAGCAATTCCTCTGTCTCGCCGGAAAAGGACAGGGTCAGTACGACGTCGTTGCGGGTAATCATGCCGAGGTCGCCGTGGCTGGCCTCGGCCGGATGGACGAAGAACGAGGGGCTTCCGGTGCTGGCAAAAGTGGCGGCAATCTTCTGCCCGATGTGGCCGGACTTGCCCATGCCGATGACGATGATATGCCCGGTGCATTTGCTGAGCACTTGGCAGCATTCAACGAAATCCTCGCCGGTGCGGTCCGCCAGGCTGCTTACCGCATCCGCTTCCTGCCGCAACACGTCGCGGCCGACCTCAAGGATCTCCGAAGTGTGATCAGAATCGGTCATACGGGCACCATCATGCGCTCGGCGTTCCAGCCTAGATAGCCTATATAGGGGACTGACATGCTTTATTACGAAGTATGCCTATTGACGGATCCTTGGGGTCGCTTGATAGAGTCATGCCCGAAGGCTCGGCCCTGACAGAGGCGAACGCCCCTCCCCGCCCAGTCGCGCCAGTCCCCAGCGCCAATATGTTGAACGCGGCGTTAATGTCCGCATTCCCCTCGTATCCGCAGGATACGCATTTGAATCTCTCTTGCGAAAGGCGATTTCCTTTCTCCACATGGCCACATTTATGGCATGTCTGGCTTGTGTACGCCGGATTCACCAATTCCAATCGGTATACCTTATATTCCAACATTCGGCGTAATCGACCCCAGCCACTAGTTGCAATTTCCCGGTTCAAGGTAGATTTCGCCCTCACGTTTCGACCTGGTTTTTCTGTCGTACCTCTGGCTGACTTCAGCATATTGTTGATTTTCAGGTTTTCAAGACAGACTGTTCCGAAGCGCTCTGCTAGGTCGCAACTGAGCTGGTGCCGCCAATTCTCTCGGATATTAGCGATCCTCCGGTGTAGTTTCGCTGTGATTCGCCTTTCTCGTTCCCGGCGTCCCGAGTTCACTTTTATGATATTACCTTTTTTGTCTTTTTTGGGTTCTCCGTCAGCGTCCAGCAAGGGGACCCGCCTACGGCGGTGCACCTTACGCTGATGCCGTTTCCTTTTCATTTCAAGATGCGTCACATCTGGCATGAAAATGCGCTCGTGCTCTGTGGTTGCCACGTTCCATTTCCCCATGTCCAAACCGACCGCCTTGCCGTTGTCTTTGGGTTGCAAATCTGGAACTTCCCAAAACACTGCCACATACCATTTCCCGTCTGGGCGCTTTACTACTACCGCCTGTTTTGCATGGCCATATGCCCATGGGTCGCCGCCTTTTCGGCTTATTGGCACCCAACCTACTTTCGACACCCATAGCCGGTTATTCCGAATTTTCACATTCTGTGGAATCGTGAATGAGTCGCCATCCTCCCGGTACTTCCGCTTCGGAAAATTCCGTCTACCGTGCATTGCCTCTTTCGTGGCATCTGCATATCGCTTTAGCACATACCGGACTTCCGCACATGGTAGTTCTTTCAGCCATTCATGCCCATCGCTGTTCCGCAATTGGGGGAATTTTAAAGCCAGACTTTCAAATGTAACAGACGGTTTTTCTTTTTCCCCCTTTTTATAGGCTTCGATGGCATCTTGGTTCTGCCCGATAGCCCAATTCCAGACGTAGCGATTCGCGCCAGCAATCTGAGACAGCCGTTGGCCACGGCATAAAGTGCCGGGGTGTAGGCGATAGAGGGAAGATCGAATCATGGAATTAACAGGTTATTGTGCAACCAAGTGTACGAACCACCCTATATAACATAACAGCAGGAGGGTTGCGCCGGGGCGGGTCAGCCGGAAGCCGCCTCGACGGAGCAGGAGGAAACCAAGTAGAACGGTAATCGCCAGCATAATCAAGCCGTTGTACAGCAACATTGGAGAAGCCGAGAACGGGCGGATGGCGGCGGGGACCCCGACCACGCCGAGCGTGTTGAACAGGTTGGAGCCGACCACGTTGCCAAGAATTAACCCGCTGCCTTCAGCGCGTCTTAACGAGGCCAGTGATGCGGCGAGCTCCGGCAGTGACGTGCCGATGGCGACCAGGGTCAGGCCGATCAGCAGTTCGTCCACTTCCAGCATCCGGGCCAGCCCGACGGAGGCCCAGACGAGCGCCCAGGCGCTGCCGAGCAGGAGGATTAGCCCGATCAGGATCAGGGTCAGGGCGGTCAGGGTGGCGTGTTCGGTCGACTTGCTGGTGATTGGAGGGGCGGCCTGCCCGCTGCGTACGATCCAGGTGATGATTCCAACCAGGGCGATCATCAGGAGGATGCCCTCCCAGCGTCCCAGTGCCAAATCCGAAAGGGTCAGGAACACGCCCGCAGTGCCGAACAGGATCAAGGGGATGTCGCGTTGCACCAGGGTTCGATCGGCGGCGAGTGGGAGAATCAGTGCCGAGATACCCAGAATTAGCGCGATGTTGGCAATGTTTGAGCCAAAAGCGTTACCGATCGCAATACCGCCGCTGCCGCGGGCGGCAGCAGTCGCGGAAACGAGCAGTTCCGGCAGGCTGGTGCCGAATCCCAGGATAACCACGCCGATGGCGAAGGTTGAGACGTTCAGTTGGCGGGCCAGGGAGGATGAGCCCTCGACCAGTCGGTCTGCGCTCCAGGCCAAGACTACGAATCCGACTGCGACGACGATCAGGTAGGTTAGGAGCATGGGCGCAATCGGGACAGATGTTCGGGTGGATATGGGGAGAAAACGGAGCCAGCGCTTCCGTCGCAAGGGGCGAGGAAAGGGTGTTGGCAGGACTGCAATTTTACCCCACGGTCACTTGGGTCCGGAGCGTTGGTGAAAGGCCTGCAACGCCTGCGGGGAGTTTGGTAGACTAGGTCGATGCGCTGGGTCGAGACGCCATTTTGCTGTGGAATCCAGATGCTGCCAGCAGCGCATTTTTCTCTTCATGACTGACCGGCTGCGCGCCTTCTACGATCACTTGGTGCTGGACCGCCCGTGGGCGGTGCTGGTATTCCTGGTTGCAGTGGTGGCCGCCATGGTGACGCAGGCCGGGAATTTCCGGCTGGATGCCTCTTCCGATTCCCTGCTGCTGGAGAACGACGAAGATCTGCGTTACTACCGCAAGGTGCTTGAGCAGTACGGCACCCGGGATTTCCTGTTCGTGACCTACAACCCGGACGCGCCGATGCTCGACCCGGCCATGCTGGAGGGCTTGGAGGCCCTGCGCGAAGACCTATTGGCAGTGCCGGCGGTCGAGGACGTGGTCACGATTCTGGACGTGCCGCTGCTGAATTCTCCGCCGGTCGACTTCACCGAACTCGGTGACACCAACCGTACCCTGCGCGATGCCGACACCGATCAAGAGTTGGCGCAGCGCGAACTGACGACCAGCCCGTTCTACAGCGACATGCTGATGAGCAAGGACGGGGAGACCACTGCTCTGGCGGCCTACCTGAAGGCTGACACGGTCGGCAACGAGTTGCTGCGCGAGCGCACCCGGCTTCGCGACGCCCGTCGCGAGGGGACCTTGAACGAAGTGGGCCTGCAGCGTCTGGACGAAGTGACCCGGCAGTATGCCGGTCACATGGCCGTAGTCGCGGAGAAACGCGCCGACACCATCGCCGAGGTCCGGGCAGTGCTCGACCGCCACCGCGACAAGGCGCGCATCTTCCTTGGTGGCGTCGCCATGATTGCGACCGACATGATCGACTTCATCGACAGCGATCTGCGGACTTTCGGCATCAGCGTGTTCGTGTTCCTGATCCTGATGCTGACAGTGATCTTCCGTCGTCTGCGCTGGATCCTGTTGCCGCTGACTGGTTGCGCGGCGGCAGTGGTGCTGATGATGGGCACCCTGGCGCTGGCACGCTGGCCGGTGACCGTGATTTCCTCCAATTTCGTGTCGCTATTGCTGATCATCTGCATGTCGATGACGATTCATCTGGTGGTGCGTTTCCGGGAACTCCAGGCCAAGGAACCGGGCGGCAGTCCCCGGGACCTGGTCGCCCGAACCATCCACTTCATGTTTACTCCGATTCTGTACACGGCCCTGACGACGATGGTGGCCTTTGTGTCGCTGCTGATTAGCGGAATCCGCCCGGTGATCGATTTTGGTTACATGATGACGGCCGGCATCGCGATGGCGCTGGGCGTGATCTTCCTGCTGTTCCCGTCGGTGGTGGCCCTGTTGCCGCGCACGCAGGGCGAGGAGCGCGACTTCACCCGCGGCGTCACCCTGGCGTTCGCGAAACTGACCGAGCGGCACCGGAAGCCGATCCTTGGCGTTGCGGTGGTGCTGGCGGTGGTCAGCGCGTTCGGCGCGGCTCGCCTGGACGTGGAAAACCGGTTCATCGACTATTTCGACGAAGATACCGAGATCTTCCAGGGCATGCTGGAGATTGACCAGCACTTGGGTGGAACCACGCCGCTCGACATCATCCTGGAGGCGAATCCGGAGGCCTTGGTTGAGGAGGAAGAGGAGTTCGAGGAGGATTTCTACGGAGAACTGGAGGGTGAAGCCGAGGAATCGCCGCCCGGCTACTGGTTCAACCCGCTGCGTTTGGGCGAGTTGCGCCAGTTGCACGAATGGCTTGATGCACAGCCGGAGATCGGTAAGGTGCTGTCGCTGGACACGATGATACGGATGGCCGAGAGCATCAACGACGGCGAGCCTTTGGACGATCTCAAGATCAGCCTGTTGCGGGAAGGGCTGTCGCGCCTGCCGGAGGACATGCAGGACGTGCTGCTTCGCCCGTTCCTGTCCGAGGACGGAAACCGGCTGCGCGTCTCACTCCGGGTGATTGATTCCGACACGACTTTGCGTCGTGCCGAACTGATTGAGCGGGTCGACAGGTTCTTGAACGAGGAAATGGGCTATGACGACTCCCGCTACCGGCAAAGCGGCCTGCTGGTGCTTTACAACAATGTTTTACAGAGCCTGTTCGCCTCGCAGATCCAGACTATCGGCTTCGTGTTCCTGAGCATCCTTGCCATGTTCCTGGTTCTGTTCCGCTCGTTGAAGCTGGCCCTGATCGCGATCATGCCGAATATGCTGCCGGCATTGCTGGTGCTCGGTACGATGGGTTGGCTCGGCATCCCGCTGGACCTGATGACCATCACCATCGCCGCAATCAGCGTCGGTATCGCGGTGGACAACACCATTCACTACATCGTCCGCTTCCGACGCGAGTTTCCGGAGGACCGGAACTACCGGGCGACCATGTGGCGCTGCCACGGCAGCATCGGACGGGCGATGTACTACACCTCGCTGACCATCGTGGTCGGATTCTCGATCCTGATGCTGTCGAACTTCGTGCCGACGTTCTACTTCGGGTTGTTCACCGGTCTGGCCATGCTGACCGCGCTGGTGGCCTCGCTGGCACTGCTTCCAGCACTGCTGCTGACGCTGCGCCCGCTGGGGCAGGCGCAAGCGGACTAGGGCCGGGCAGATCCTGCCGTTGCGGAGAATAAAGGGTATAATATCCGCATAATATGCGGATATTATCATGTATCTTTGGGAACAGGCCCAATGGCCCGACTTTTCTTGGGACGGAGCCCGTCTGGGTAAGAGCCTTGCCTTGGCTCACCGCGAGAAAGGGCGGTTGCTGGGGAGAATGGAAGTGCTGGGATTCGAGTTTCGGGAAGAAGCCCGCCTTCAGATCCTGACCCAGGAAGTGGTGAAGTCCAGCGAAATCGAAGGAGAGATCCTGGACAGCGACCAGGTGCGCTCGTCCATCGCGAGGCACCTGGGCATGGATATCGGAGGCTTGCTTCCGGCAGACCGAGATATCGAAGGCATCGTCGAGATGGCGCTGGATGCGGTCGGCGACTACGATGAGCCCTTGACCGAAGATCGCCTGTGCGGGTGGCATGCGGCCCTGTTTCCGGCTGGGCGCAGCGGTCTGCGGAAAATCACGGCGGGTGCTTGGCGCGACGACCGCAGGGGCCCCATGCAGGTCGTCTCCGGCCCGATAGGCCGGGAGAAAGTCCACTACCAGGCGCCACCGGCCGACCGGCTGCCCGACGAGATGGCGAAGTTTCTTGCCTGGTTCGGGCAGACGACGGACATGGACCTTCTCATCAAGGCCGGACTCGCCCACCTGTGGCTCGTGACAATCCACCCCTTCGAGGACGGCAACGGGCGCGTTGCGCGGGCGGTTGCCGACATGGTCCTTTCGCAATCGGACGGTAGCCTTCGGCGCTTCTACAGCATGTCCGCACAAATCCGCGCGGAACGCAAACAGTACTACGCCATGCTCGAACACATGCAGAAGTCGAGCCTGGATGTAACTCCATGGCTCGAATGGTTCCTCGGCTGCCTGATCCGGGCGGTCGAAAGCTCACGGGAGACTGTCGGCGCGGTTCTGCAAAAGGCGAGATTCTGGGAACGCTTCTCTCAGGAACCGCTTAACGAAAGACAGATCAAGATCCTGAACCGGGTGCTCGACGGTTTAGAGGGAAAGCTGACGTCCTCCAAATGGGCGAAACTCGCCAAGTGTTCACAGGATACCGCATACCGGGACATTCTCGATTTGATCGGACGGGGTGCCCTTGAGAAGAATCCCGGCGGCGGGCGCAGCACGAGTTACTCGATCGAAGGGGTTGGCCAACCGGCTTCGGATCCCTGACCGCTTGGTTCTTCAGATAGCCAGATCCTCGAACAGGTCTTCGATGCTGTCGAAGCGTGCGCCCCTGCCTTCATCCAGTTCCTTCATCGCCTCACGGGTAAGAGCGTTCGGCACTCTGGAAGGTTCGGTTCCGGTGTTCCGGTCCGCCTGCGTGCGCTTGTCAGTCTTGGTGTTCATCTGAAATCTCTCTTGTGCGGCCTACTGTAGTCGCGCCGGATCTATTGCGGACAAGGCTCTGGTCTTCCGGGGGTTATGGCAGGATCGGTTCAGAAAATCCCTGGAATCACCGCCTTTCGGTCGGTTGGATAGTCTTCGAATTTCTCCCGGTACCACCGATGGTGGCTGTAGGCCCTCGGCACCAGGTTGGCGGCGGTGAACACGAAGAACGCAAAGCCTGCCATCGTCCAGGTCGCCAAGGCCCAGCCGGCCCATTCCAATATTTCCCCGAGATGATTGGGGCAGGAGACGAAGCGGAATCCTCCGCCCCGGGGAATGGCGTAGCCGGTCTCGCCGGGTTTGCGCAGGCGCAGCAGGACCGTGTCGGAATGGAGGTTGAGGGTCATGCCGAACAGGAAGATCGCGAGGCCAATCAGGAAGCGGGGGTCGTCCAGCCATGAAATGTCGTACGTGGCGAATTCCGAGATGACCCGGGCGTTGATGTAGGCATTGACTACGTTGAAGAAGACACCCGATGCGACGACCGCGATCGGTATCCTCTTGCTTCGTGTACGCAGTCGGAATGGAAAGATCAGCGTTCGGTGCACGTAGTGGGCCTGCCACATGACGAGGAACACCAGCGGCACGACCTCCCAGGCGGATTCTCCACAGAGATACACGTACAGGAAGACGACCACGGTCGGCAACTCCATGACGACCCAGCCGGTCCGGTTGGAGATGGACGGCCCCCAACCGGCAACCGGATAGTGCCGACCGAATGGGGCGGTTTTGTAAAGCAAATACAGGAAAGTCGGGGCCGAGATCGCGAGGACTGCCCAGACCAGAATGCCGTGGATTTCCAGCTCGGTCATTTCCGCTTTTGCCCCCCGGTACGCGCAAGCTTGCCTTGACCTTTCCTGCCGAGTTTACCCTTGGAGACCATCAGCCCGTTTCCAGGTCACGCAATTTTTCCATCAGTGCCGGCAGGGGAATCATCACTGTGTCCTTTTCGATCGGGAACTCGTCCTTGCCTCCGTACACGACAAACTTCCTGTTCGCCCCGATGTCCTCGGCCGCATGATGGAAGCCGTACCGGATTCGGGGGACGACTCCGTGCTTGATCTCGACCGCCCACAGGCCCTTGCCGAAGATCCTGAGTACAAGGTCGGCCTCCGCCCCGCCGGAGGCACGATAGTAGTAGGGCTCGACGCCGGTCGGCAGGACCGATAGGAGGTTCTCGATGGCAAAGCCTTCCCAGCTCTTTCCAAGAACTGGGTTGGATAGCAGCCCGTCGTGATCCGCGATGCCGAGCAGCCGGTGCAGTATTCCGGTGTCCCGGACGTAGAAGCGGGGGGACTTGATCAGCCGCTTCTTGGCATTCTTGTGCCAAGGCTCCAGCCGTCGGATCAGCAGCAGGTTGACGAGGAGGTCCAGGTAGCGGGCGACCGTCTTGCCGTCGACATCCAGGTTGCCGGCCAGTTTCGAGCAGTTCACCGTCTCTCCCTGGAGGTGGGCCAGCATGGTCCACAGCCGCCTCAGCCGGTTGGCAGGCACTGGGAACCCGATCTGAGGCACGTCCCGCTCCAGGTACGTTCGGATCAGCATTTCCAGCCATTCCATGCTGGCGGCATCCGAAGACTCCAGGTAACTATCCGGGAAGCCGCCTCTCAGCCAGAGTTTTTGGATATCCTTCGGCTTGTCGTGCGGTACTTCCAGGAGATTCAGGCCACCCATCTCGATGTAGTGGATGCGCCCGGCCAGGCTTTCCGACGACTGGCGCAGGAGATCCATGGAGGCGGATCCCAGCAGCAGGAACTGCCCACCTTTTCGGCCGGCTTGGCGATTCTTGTCGATCAGGCCGCGCAGGACCTTGAACAGGTCGGGCACATGCTGGATTTCATCGAGGATGACGAGTTTGTCGCTCTGTTCCGACAGGAAAGAGACGGGGTCGCGCAACTTCAGTAGGTCATCCGGGGACTCCAGGTCCAGATATACCGAATCGCAAGTCCGGCCGATCTGATGCGCCAGCGTGGTCTTGCCGACCTGGCGTGCGCCGAGGAGCGCGACCGCGGGGACGCGCTTGAGGGTCGCCTGGACCTTTTCCTTAATCATCCGATCCAACATACCTTGTATTTTAGGAAATTTATTCCGAATTTGCAAGGTTTTCCGTGCAGAGGTCAGAAAGTGATATGAAACATGTAGATGTGCTGCTTGCCCGTGCTACACTTTTCACGCTCAGTTCCCAGGCCCTCCGAGAATGGAATCTCGACGAGGCCCAATCACTTCAGGCTGGAATCAAAGTGACTGGCCTGCAACGGAAACGGAAATGAGCGATTTCCAGTTTATGATCCTGCTTGCGACGATCTTCGGTCAGGGGGTCGTACTCGGTGGGATGCTCGGCAAGTTGATTTGGGGCCTGCAGGGCAGTATGTCGGTCGTGGAAATCCGCCTGTCGCATGTGGAGGAACTGCTGGAGGGGTTCTGTGTATCCGGCATTAGCGCGCCCGATCGGACCGGGATCCACCAGGTTGGCCCTCAGGGAAGCAGACAGCGGTAACAACTATGAAGGCGAAGTCCGAGCATGACGCGGAAACAGAGACGCGTCACCTTCTCAGTTCACCCCGGAATGCGGAGCGCTTGCGCGCAGCTATTGCCGTGGTTGAAAACGGCGACGTGGTTCGGGCAGTTCTTTCAGGTGACAGGATCGAAAGGCGAGCCGATGATCAGAATCGTCTCCCGTGTGTTTACTCTCCTGCTTCGAACCCGTAAAACCGCTCGTTCAGAAAATCGCGCATGGCCGCGATCTGCTCCGCCGTCCAGTCAAGTCCGGCTCCTTCGCGGCAATGGTCGACGCGTGCGAGCAACTGCTCAGAATTCTCGACGAGGCCCTCCGTTCCGCGGTACAGCAGGTGGCCGTCTCCGCCGGTGATGCGTGCGTGGCAGGCGGTGCAATGTTCTTGATGTACACTGCCCGAATCGAACGCCTGCACGCCTCCCATC
Organism: uncultured Chromatiales bacterium; assembly: GCA_964526195.1. Lineage (GTDB taxonomy): Bacteria > Pseudomonadota > Gammaproteobacteria > Poriferisulfidales > Poriferisulfidaceae > Poriferisulfidus. The sequence goes on from CAZGIH010000026.1 coordinate 98,535, forward strand.
CCGGGGAAGGCGAGCGCGACGAGCAGAACACAGACTTGCCACGCCTTCATGTCCAAGAAAAAGAACCTGATCTGGATCGACCTGGAAATGACCGGGCTCAACCCGGACACCGACCGGATCATCGAGATCGCCACCGTGGTCACGGACTCAGACCTCAACGTGCTGGCGACCGGCCCGGTGCGGGCGATCCACCAGTCCGAGTCGTGCCTGGCCGGAATGGACGAATGGAACACCTCCCACCATGGCGCTTCCGGGTTGATCGACGAAGTGCGCCGTTCCGACTGCAGCGAAGCGCAGGCCGAAAAAGAAACAATCCAGTTCCTGGCGGAACATGTCCCATACAGGGCTTCGCCGATGTGCGGCAACAGCATCTGCCAGGACCGGCGCTTCCTGGCGCGCTGGATGCCGGACCTGGAGAAATTCTTTCACTACCGGAACCTGGACGTCAGCACGCTGAAGGAGTTGGCGCGGCGCTGGTGTCCGGAGGTCGAGGAGATCCAGAAGGCCGCCGCGCACCGTGCGCTTGAGGACATTCACGAGTCGATCCGGGAACTGGCGCATTACCGTCAGCAGTTGTTTCAGCGAACGGCCGCTTCCTGAAGCGGGAGGTCACGCCCGGCCTGAGGGTGCAGCACGGTGTCGCAACCGTCCATGGCTGGATCCAGTTCCGGATAATCCAGCGTGTAGTGCAGGCCACGGCTTTCGCGGCGCATCATCGCGCAGCGGATGATTAGGTCGGCCACCTGGGCGAGGTTGCGCAGTTCGATCAGGTCCCGCGAAATGCGGAAATCCCGGTAGTACTCGCTGATTTCCTTGCGCAGCAGGGCGCAACGGTGCTGGGCCCGTTCCAGCCGCTTGGTGGTGCGCACGATGCCGACGTAGTCCCACATGAAGCGGCGCAGTTCGTCCCAGTTGTGCGAGACCACCACTTCCTCGTCTGAATCCGACACCCGGCTCTCGTCCCAGGGCACCACTTCCGGCACCGGCGCGTCCCGGGACAGCGTTTCGTTGATGTGTTCGCTTGCGGCGTGGGCGAACACCAGGCATTCCAGCAGGGAATTGCTGGCCATCCGGTTCGCGCCGTGCAGCCCGGTGTGGGCCACTTCCCCGACGGCGTACAGCCCGGGGAGGTCGGTGCAGCCGGAGAGGTCGGTGGCGACGCCGCCGCAGGTGTAGTGCGCGGCCGGTACGACCGGGATCGGCTGGCGGGTCAGGTCGATGTCGTACTCAAGGCAGCGCTCGTAGATGTTCGGGAATGCTTTGCGCAACTCGGCAGCCTCCTTGTGGCTGATGTCGAGGTGCACGTAATCCAGCCCGAGGCGCTTCATTTCGTGGTCGATGGCCCGCGCGACGATGTCCCGGGGAGCCAGTTCGCCGCGTTCGTCGAAGCGGTGCATGAATTCCGCGTTACTGCCCGGCAGGCGCAGCTTTGCCCCCTCGCCGCGCAGTGCTTCGGTCATCAGGAAGGACTTGGCGCGCGGATCGTACAGGCAGGTCGGGTGGAACTGGATGAATTCCATGTTAGCCACGCGGCAGCCGGCTCGCCATGCCATGGCCAGCCCGTCTCCGGACGAGGTGTCGGGGTTGGAGGTGTACAGGTAGGCCTTGCTTGCACCGCCGGTGGCTAGGATCACGCAGCGTGCGCGGTAGGCGTTGACGGCATTGGTCCGGGTGTCTTGGGCGTAGAGCCCGATGCAGCGGCGCTTTCCGGCGTTTTGATCGACGATCAGGTCGACCGCGATGCAGTGGCTGTGCAACTCCACGTTGGAGCGTTCGTTCACCTGTGCCATGAGCGTTTCCTGGATGGTGCGGCCGGTGTGATCGGCGACGTGCGCGACCCGCCGGCGGCTGTGCCCGCCCTCCTGGGTCAGGTGCAGTTCGCCGGAAGGCGTATAGGGGGTGAAGTTCACGCCTTGGTCCTGCAGCCACCGGATCACGGCACCGCCGCGTTCCGCCACGTGCTGGACCACTTCCGGGCGGCACAGCCCGCCCCCGGTCGAGATCGTGTCGGAGACATGCAGGGCGACCGAGTCCTTGTCGTCCAGGACTGCCGACACGCCGCCCTGGGCGTAGGTCGTCGAGCTTTCAGTCGGGGACGCCTTGCACAGCAGCGTGACCTTGAGGCGCGGGTCCGTCTCCAGCGCAGCGCACAGGCCGGCCGCGCCGCTGCCGAGAATCAGGACATCAGTATCGTGCGTGACCGCTGGGCTGTCTGCAACCACAATTACGCTAATTCGCCATACCAAAGCATGATTAGAAGCATGATTATAGTGGGAATATATACGGTTATTTTCATTATTGGCAAAAACTTTTTGATATTCATTTGGTTATATCTGTATGGAATAATCTGTCCATGATTCGCTCTTCCATTTATCGTCTGCATCCGGGCACTCTGCGCCGGGCACAGTTGTTGTCCGGTATTGCCGGGGCCAATCGCTATGTCTGGAACTGGGCAATCGGACAGAACCGAGATGCGATGGAAGCCTACCGAACGGGCAAGGGCGAAAAACCATCGCCTACTTTCTTCAGTTTGGGTCTTGCGTTTACGAAGTTGCGCAATAGTGAAGATCATGAGTGGTTGAGAGATCTGCCGTATGCAGAAGTGCGATATGTACTGAAGCGGTATGCGGATGCCATGAAACAGGCAAGGAAAGGTCGGTGTGGCTTTCCAAAGTTTAAACATCGCGAAGATGGCGATTCGTTCACCATTCCTCAGAATGTGCGGATTCGGGATGGCCGACTGGGTGTTCCAAAAGTTGGTTGGGTGCCGATCAGTCGCCGGGGTGGCGACCCGTGGGCATACGGTAAGGCGAAGCAGGCAGTGGTGGTGAAACGTCCGGATGGAAAATGGTACGTGTCAGTGTTCTGGGAGGTTCCGGATGTGAGGCTGGAAGACAACGGCCAAGTGGTCGGGCTGGACATGGGGAAATGGAATGTAGCGACCACGGAACAGGAACGGATTTTCATGCCGGAGGTTTGTGGCATTGAAGTCAGGCTAAAGCGGCACAAGCGGAAGATGAACCGCCGCCAGCGGGTACCTTTGCTGGATGCAGACGGGGTGCCGAGGCAAACCCAGCAGGGCAAGATAATCAGGGTGAATTCGGGTCGTCGCGAGAAAGAGCGGCGGACTGTGGCGAAGTTGTTTCGAAGGATCGCCAATATCCGGAACAATTGGCGGCACCAGCTCAGTCATGACTTGGCAGAGCGCTTCGGGACGGTCTGCCTGGAAGATCTGAACATCAAGGGGATGACGAAATCTGCCAAGGGCACGGTGGAGAGGCCCGGGAAGAATGTCAAGGCAAAGTCGGTCTTGAACCGGGGAATTGCGGAAAGCGGCTGGGGTCGGCTGCGCTGGATGCTGGAGTACAAGGCACACCGGGTGGAGGCGGTTAATCCGGCCTATACCAGCCAATGTTGCCATCGGTGCGGACATGTGGCAGAAGAGAATCGCCGGAAAGAGAGATTCAAATGCGTATCCTGTGGATACGTGGGGAATGCGGATATCAATGCCGCATTCAATATATATGGTTCGTCCCCTCCCTGCAAGTCCGAAGCTGAGAGGGAGATCGATCGGCTGCGCACATATATCCGGCCTCTTGGCGGGAGCATGCTGTCTCCCGGGCCCCGATGGGTTCCGCACGTCCCGTCCTTATCATACTGCCGGCCTCGAAGGCCAATATTCAACCCAGGTTTTCGGAACGTCGGTCCGACCTGTTTCTCCATCTTCCGCTTCTTCCCTGCAACTGATCGGCGGGAGAGTCCCGCTGGGATCCGGAGAGAAGCCTCAAGCCATAGGCGCTTCCCTCCGATAGGTTCCGCCGCGCCGGAGCAAGGCCCAGGCGATGCGGACGTTCTTGTTCGCCACCGCGACGGCCGCCACGTTTCGGTGGTGGCGTTCCGCCACGCGACCGGCCCAGTCCCGTCGCGCGTCGCTCTCCCTCCCGCCTTGCAGGACGGCCTGGGCGCCCAGGACCAGATGGCTGCGCAAGGTCCGGTCGCCGCGCTTGCTGATGCCGCCGAGCTTCGGCTTCCCGCCCGTGGAATACTGCCGCGGCACCAGGCCGAGGTAGGCCGCCGCCTCCCGGCCGTTCCGGAACTCGCTGCCGTCGCCCAGCTTGACCGCCAGCGCGCTGGCCGACAACGCCCCGATGCCGGGGACTGTCATCAGCCTCTGGCAGACCGGATCGGCTTCCGCCCAGGTGCGAAGCCGCGAGTGATACTTCTCGACCCGCGCATCCAGGCCCAGCAACTCCTCGTGTCCGTCCGCCAGCATCTCGCGCACTTCCGGCAGCAGGTCGTTCTCGCCGTCTTCCAGTATCTCCGGCAACCGCTTCCGGAATGCCTCGATTCCAACCGGCACCACCACCCCGTACTCATACAGGAAGGAACGCAGCTGGTTGACCAGCCGGGTGCGGCCATGCACCAACCGCTCACGCATCCGGTGGCATTGCTGAATCGCCTGCTCCGGTTCCGTCCGGACCGGGGCGAAGCGCATGTTCGGACGGCTCACCGCCTCGCCGATCGCCTCCGCATCCCGCGCGTCGTTCTTGTTCGACTTCACGAATGGCTTGACGAAGTGCGGCGAGATCAGTTGCGCATCGTGCCCCTGGCGACGAAACAGGCGCGCCCAGTGGTGCGCGCTGCCACAGGCCTCCAGCCCGATCCGGCACGGTGGCAACTGCTCCGCGAATCGTTCCAGCTGGGTTCGCGTAAACCGCTTCTCCAGCACGACTCGCCCGTTGCGAGTCATGCCGCAGGCATGAAACGTCTTCTTGGACAGATCCACGCCCAGATAGGTGATTTGAGGTTGGGGTATAGTGTGATTCATCGGCTCGTCCCGCTTCCGCAGTGGTTAGTAGCATTCTCATTGTGGCCGCCCAAGGCTCTTTTGGGAAGTGGGACGAACCATCCCATCAT